>CAZNTO010000026.1:8804-12945 GCA_964576015.1 uncultured Nitrososphaerota archaeon | reverse complement strand
AGAGGTCGGCAACAAAGTCTAGGTACTCCCTACCCGTGAGGAAGTCGTAGAGGCGGGGCATCTCCGGGACGTAGCCTGCCATCCTCCGTACCGCTATGGGATCGGCCTGTGGGTCATTGCCGTAGATACGTACGCTGCCCGAAGTTGGCTTTACTAGCCCAACCATTATCTTCATCAGCGTGCTCTTCCCTGAACCGTTCGGACCGAGCAGACCGTAAACCTGCCCCTCATCTACCCCGAGGCTGAAGCCGTTCAGCGCCTTGACTGAGCCAAAATCCTTTGAAAGTGATGATATCTCAACTGCCTTTGTCATTGGCGACATCACTATGGACTTAATGATCGATAATCAGAGAGATATAAGTATACTGTGAACGAGGCAAATCGTTGGTATTTTTCAAAAAATCCGTGGGCAGGCTATTGCGTAGGCTCTTTTCTCGGTTATTCCGCTCTTCATAATATAGGCTATGCGCCTTGCCCATGATAATCACCTGAAAATTGCATTTTTCAGACTCGAAATTGGTTTAAACCTGGCACTTCTAGGTTTTCTTTACCTTCACAGCTTTGACCTTGTCCTCCATCCTTCTCTCCTTATCCCTTCTATCGTCGATCTTGATGCTCGTGCTCACCCTCTTGGCCCCAGCCTTTATGACAGCCTCGTGCGCCCTCTTTATTACCTCAAATGCCTTATCTATGGTATCTGTTTCTATGATCGTTCCCATCGGTGTTATCATATAGTGTACGCCCGCCTTCTCGACCTCCCTGCAAGCCCTTGAGACATAATCGCTCACGCTTGTGCTACCGGTGCCCAAAGGCACGATCGAAAATTCAACAATTATCAACCATTTGCCTCCGAGTGGAATATTGCTGAGTTTAATATTAACTTTTTTTGCATAGACAATCCAAATATCAATTAGAATGTAATAACTCAACCAAGGGTCTTTAACAATTGAGTAACTTTTTGCGACTGGGTGTTATTTTCTAGTCTTTTATACAATTGTAAAGCTGTCTGGTACTGGAGCCTTGCCTCGGCCTGCACCCCATGTTTGTATAAACTTTCCCCGAACCAAGTCCTTGCCAAGGCTTCATACAAAACACCCAACATTCCCGAACGGATAAGTTCGATCCCATATCGAAACTTTTCCGCGCTAAGATCCCATTCTTTATTAGCCGCAAGCAATTCTCCCTGAACTATCTGCATGACCGGAGGTTGTTGTATGTATTTTTCTTTGAAGGTCCAATGACAACCTTATATTCGCTTCATCCTTTTTTATACTGGTGCCTTTTTTGCCTACAAAAATGGAGAATCAAACAAAGGAAATTTTATCAACCGCCATCTCCGCAGGGGCCAGTCTTGCCTGCATAGCCGACCTCAAACTGCTAAAAGACCTTCCAGTTTATGGCGGGCTCTCACTCGACAAGTTCAGGTATGCCGTCTCAGTAGCGGTCGCCCTTCCCAGCTACGCCATCGAGATGATAACAGAGGATGACCCTGGCATGCTCTACGCGCACGCTTACAGGACTGCAAACCTCGCCCTAGACAGCATAACCCTGAAGATTGCCGCCAAAATATCCGGCAAAGGTTACCCTGCCCTAGCAATCCCTGCCAGCATGAGGGTCGACCAAAAGGAGCACCTCGGGCACGTATCCCACAAGGCATTCGCCTGGGCTGGGGGGCTGGGCTGGATAGGCAGGAACGGGCTTCTGATAAACCCGACGTACGGTTCAAGGATCAGGCTTGCTACGGTGCTCACAGGCATGCCACTGAAGCCTGGCAGGCCTATAGATAACGGTTGCGGCGAGTGCAGGCTCTGCGTCTTGGCATGCCCCTCAAAAGCCCTCAGGTACTCCAAGTTTAAGGTTCGTCCGGGCAGCAGGGAGGAGATCTTCGAAGCTAGCAAATGCTACGAGAGGCTCGCCAAGAATAAGGAGATGCTGGCTCAAAGGCATAAGATGGTCGAGCACGCCGTCACTGTTTGCGGCATGTGCATCAAGGTCTGCCCTGTAGGCAAGCGGAAGGCTAAAAGAAGTTAGGTCTGAAGTAAATGTCAAAAACTGCGCTATTTTTAAGAAGCTTATCCCCATAAAAACAAGACCAACCTAAAAATGGGTAGATACTATTAAATGTTAGTATTTGCATCATGCTCTGTTGTGGTTTCATTGGCGCGGGTGGAGTCTAGGGCATTCACAATATCTATCGTGGCCTCGATGTTGGCTTTGACCGCTGTATTCGAATTAATTAACAGGGCTTTGCCACTGAGGGTACCCTGGGGGATGTCGATAGATTTTGTAGCCCTCCCCGTCATGATCGTCTTTCTCACTCTGGGGATGAGGTACTCGCTGCTAACCGCGGTGGGGATGTTCTTCATACTTATCATAATCGGCTTTGCAGGCTTCGTGGGCGCAGTAATGAAGTTCTCGGCGACGGTACCCATGGTGCTTGTCCTTGGGGGGCTCGCCCTTACCCCTTTAAAGAACAAAGATATTCCCGGGCTAACATACCGCTCAATTTCCAAGTTTATTTTGGCAGCCGCCTTGGCAGTAGTGGCAAGGTGTGCTGTGGCAACGCTCATCAATTATTACTGGGCAATCCCGCTCTTCTTCTCAATGCCGGTGGAGCAGGCGATTCAGTTGCCCCTCTTCTTTGGCTCGATCTGGGGCTTTGTGGGTGTCATATCCGCTATGAACGTGACGCAGGGCGTAATCGATCTTGCAGTGGCATGGGTCATCGTCTTTGGATTCGGACTTGCTAAACAGTTTCTGATACCAAAAGTCCCTAAAAGTGCTCTTCAAGCAGAGCTTGGGTTGAGTTCTTAAAAACTTAAATAAGTCAATTGCCAAATTTCAGCAGCGATAAGTATGGTCAACGTTTCCTTTGAAGTAGGTGAAAATGAAAAGCACCGAATCAATGTTACTGCCTGTCAAATAGGCGAGGTCTTAGAAGTAATTGTTGATAATAAAGTGATTTTTTACGCTGCCCCTCCAAGACCTTCCAAAATAGCTCAATTTCAAATAGGTGAGCTAGAAAAGCATTCTGTAGAGATTAAAGTAACGGGCACTTTTGCCTGCACCGTCGAACTTCATGTTGACGGTAAGCTATATTCCATAGCCTAAGTGGCTTTCTGCTCATTCTCCTGATCCGCTGCTGCAACCTCAACCTCTATATGTAGACCTGTGCACTCCTCAAGTCCCTTTACGCGACCCTTTACGAGGTTCAATAGTAAGGAGTCAGTATAAAGAATAAAATCCTGACCAAGGCTGGATAACAAGAGCCCGTGCTCTAAGGAATGATAGCGGTAATGCACATCAAGTTTCCCTTCATTAGCCAACCGGCGTGCCTTTGCACCATAAACTCCCGAACTCATATGGGTGGGGGAGAGTTTACCGTTCGTTCTTCCTTCTACATCAAAATCCTCAACTTTATCAACGCACACGATGGAGATCTTCCCAAGTTTGTGCATGTCCATGGGAAAACACTTCTGAGAAAGTTCCACTATGTTCTTTGGGAAGGGGCGTTCCGGTCGGCCGATCCTCCAATGGAGCTGCTGATTTAATTGGAATGCTAGGGGAGGCATCAGTCCTAGGTCGTGCAGGAGCTCCCCCTGTTCAAAGAACTCCTCAGGTCTTCCTGAGAACATGAGATTTCCTGATTTGAGGACTCTTACTTCATCTGCCCATTCATACGTCGTCTCTACATCATGCGTTGAAATCACCACGGTCACGCCAAGGCAGTTGAGCTCATCGGAAAGCTCTAGCAGCTCGTGAACCATCTCGTAATCCAGCCCAGCCGTGGGCTCATCCATTATAAGTAGACTGGGTTTCATGGCAAGCGCCCCAGCCAGGGCTACCCTCTTCCTCTGACCGAAGGAGAGCTGCTGCGTAGGTCTCTTACGGGACTTCTCCATTCCGACCCATGAGAGCGCCTCCTCAACCCTACTCTCGACCTCCTCCCTTGGTAAAGAGAGATTGAGCGGGCCGAAGGCTACGTCCTCCTCCACAGTAGCAGAGAATATTTGATCATCGGGATTCTGCAATACTAAGGCTACATTCCTGCGCAGATGGGTGAGCGAGGATGAATCATACTCAATTTTCTTTCCTTCGTAAAAGATCTCCCCGGAATCGGGTCGTAGAACGCCGTTGAAGT
>CAZNTO010000026.1:0-8704 GCA_964576015.1 uncultured Nitrososphaerota archaeon | reverse complement strand
TTCTTTCCTTCGTAAAAGATCTCCCCGGAATCGGGTCGTAGAACGCCGTTGAAGTGCAGAAAGAGCGTGGACTTGCCAGCCGCATTCGGACCGAGGACGACCGTCTTCTTACCTTTAGGGATTCCTAGCGTGATATTTGAGATGGCGGGGGATTTACCATCATAAGAAAATGAGAGGTTCTTGGTGCTGATTATGTCCAGCTCTGGCATTTTATTCCCTCATATCAACATCCACGTTCTCGTCAGATACGCAAAGATTAGCATAAAGATGAAGATTGCGATTGGAAAGAAGAGCCATCCAATAGTCAACTTTGATGGCGGGTTCAGTAAGGGGAAGTTGCCTTGAAAGTTGCGGCAATAAAGTGCATACTGCGCCCTCTCCGCGAAGTCCATGGATCGCCCGAAGGTGCATGCGATTATCGTGGACAGTGTACGGAGGGAGGATCTCAGGTCGTGGAAGCCTAGCCTGCATTGGGCAGCAGTAACCATCTGCTCCACCTGCTCAACAAGAAGGAAGGAGTAGCGGTAGACGAGTACAGCTAGCTCGCTCAAATTTTTTGGCAAGCCTACCTGCCGTAGTGCAATGAAGAGGTTGGGGATTGAGGTTGAGGATGCAAAGAAGAGTAGGACAGTGAAGCCCGCCAGAGCCCGGAGGAAGACGAGGACCGATAGATTAACCCCCTCACGGGAGATAACGAGTGAGATCGATCCGAGCGTCCCGTTCCATATAGTACCTCCCGGGGTCAGCAGAGCAATAATTAGCGCCCCTATGAGGATTATGAGGAAGGTGTCGAGATAGGCAACAACAAATATTCGCGGCGTATAGAATCTGCTGGATGTTACCAACAGCACTATACCGATTATAAGGACCAGCAGGGGAACAGGCGGCGAGGTTGCCAATAAGGCGGATGTGATCAGTACCAATGAAAGAATGAGCTTTCCAAGAGGCGGCAGGTCCCTGAATGGGCTGTTCATGCACAGTCTATCAATTGCAGATTCATGCATTAGAGACGCCTCAATCCTTCTCCTTTTGTTTTTTTGATCTAGCGCGCATATACCCTAAAAAATACCCAATCACAAACGCCCCTGCCGCAGCCACCAGCGAGAACAGCAGTGTCTCCATCTCAGGTGAGGGTTCGAAGATTGACGTAAACCAAGATCTGTAATTGGGATTTATACTCTGAATAATGCTCGTTATCAGATCATCCGTGCCGCCAAAGCCGGCGTTGGGATTGACAATTATTGCAAGTACGAATATGGCAACCACCACGAGGATACCAAGTATATACTTAGTACTTGTTTTCATTTCGTCTCACCAAACTGTTGCGCGATCAGCTTGGGCCTAGTCCTGCTAAGGTAATCGAAGAAGATCGTGAATAATATCCCTTCCGCGATGGCAAGCGGTATCTGTGTCACTAAGAATACGCCAAAGAAGATGACGAAGGATCCCTGCACACCTTCCGCCGATGGATAAGCGAGCGCGAGCTGCAGTGCTGTCACGGCGTAGGTCACAAGATCAGAAAGGACCGCAGCCGCAAAGACCTGAATCCCGGTCCGAACCCGCATGGAACGCAGAAGCTTGAAGGTGAAAAATCCGACCGTCGGTCCTGCGATCCCCATGGAAAAGATGTCAGCACCCAAGGTGGTCAGACCGCCATGCGCCAGTAGGAGTGCCTGAAAAACTAGCACTATTGTGGAGAGGAGGGAAGTTGTGGCCGGACCATAGAGTATCGCCGAGAGTCCGGTTCCTGTTGGATGAGAGCTAGAACCGGTAACGGAAGGGAGCTTCAAGGAAGATAGGACAAAGATAAATGCCCCGGAGACCGCAAGCGTGAGCTTCTGCTCCGGGCGATCCTTGTATATCCTGTTCACATTTCGCGCGCCCCATAGAACGAAGGGTATCGCCAGCAAATACCAGAAGACACACCATACCAGCGGGAGAAAGCCCTCAGCTATGTGCATTACTCATCACGCCGCTTTGCTCATGATATAGGATTACGATTGCGATATAAACACAAGCTCTTCCCTTTCCAAAATCGCAGGCGTCACACGTGTTTAGGTTTTCGTTTCGAGAATCGTCACGTTGAAGCCATACCTTTCGGCAACCTTCCTTGTGAGGCTACGCGTCAATTCCACATTCTCGTCCTTACTTAAGCCTACAACTATCGAGTTTACCACCAGAACGCCTTCGCGTACCGGCTCAGTCAGTTTGGATTCTACGTACACGCCGTACTTTGCGCCTATCGTGTCCGCCTTAACATAGCCCCCCGAGACCTTCAGGATGCACTTTATGTGCCCTATCATTATTGCCCCCCTGCGAACGGCCTCCTCTGCAAGTTCCTTCATAGCCTCGCGAGCCATCTCGGTCGCCTCTGCGGGAGCTATTGCCTTTGATGAAGATAGTTTGAAGGCGATCCCATATCCCCACTCCTTGTCCGCTGCGTAATGCGAAAGTGTGCTCACGGTAGGGCACCCAGTCTGATGTCAGCGGTTCCCTCTTCTTCGAGGACTATTCTGGTCAGCTCATTAATTCCTTCGCCCTTCAGTGCCGATAGCCTCATAATCCTGACGTTCGGGTTCGTCTCCCGGATCTTATTCTCACAGTATTGAATACGGGCCTCATCTACAAGATCAACTTTATTGATCGCTACTACCTCGGCATTCAAAATCTGTCTATTAATGAAATTGTTAACCGTCTCGTTGGAGAGCAGCTCATCGATCCTGAGGGCATCATAGATGACGATAACGGGACCGACATCTATTCTCACCGTTGTGTCTCGACGGCCCATACCGATTGCCACCTTCACCTGGTCTGGTATGGCAACTCCAGTGGGCTCGATCAGGACGATGTCTGGATCGAACTTTTCGGCTAATTCTGACAAAGTTAAAGCCAGGTTGCCACTGAGTTCGCAACAGATGCAACCCCCGGCTATCTCCTTGACTCTTAGGCCGCCCAATTCTAAAACCCTAGCATCCACGGGCACATCTCCGATCTCGTTGACTATTATGGCGACCCTCTTCTTATGCTCGGAGCTGATCTTCTTGGAGATAAGCAATAGGGCGGAGGTCTTGCCGCTGCCCAGAAAGCCAGCTATCTGGATTACCTTCAAATCACTTCTCCCTCCCTTGTAGAGAAGGTCTGCCGGTGGCTATTACCTTTAGCTCGCTCCACATGAACCCCAGATTGGGGATGACTTTATCCTTCCTCTCAGTCTTGAACTCAATCTCAGTTGCACCTGCTCTTTTTGCCTGCGTGAACGATATCTCCTTGCCCATCTTTATGGCAAACTCAACCGCAGACTCAAGCTCCGTGAATACGTGCGGACCGGGGAAGACCACGAAATTCGACGTGGCCATCTCCCTCCTGATGAGGAACTCGCTTGTGCTCACGACATCGCCTATCAGCGCGCCAATAGCCGCACCCACCTCGTAGTTAGGAGGTATTATTACCTCGGTGTTCAGCTCCTTGGCGACCTGCGGTATAAAGAGGTGCGCAGGGGCTCCGATGCCAACAATAGGGAAGTTGAGGGTGCATGAGATCTTGAGATCTCCGAGCGCGCCGCTGACCATGCTGTCAAGTATCCCTGTGACGGCGCTATGATCCGCCGAGCTGCTGTAGGAGGCGCTGCCCGAGTTTTGCAGCTCCGCGAGCCTGAGTGTGATCTTGTGAACCATCAGCTTCCAGACCCTATCGAAGAGCTCCTCTACTGTAATACCAAGTGTCTTGGCCAGGAGCTCTGCCCCCATTCTGGCAGCCTCGATGTCGCCGAGCGGGAACAGCCCCTTGATGTGCATAAGGTCGGTCGGCGTCAGCCCTATCCTGGCAATGAAGCCCGCCTCATCGAGCGTGTTGAAGAGGTGATCGACCACCGGAACGTCGTTGAGCTCCTGTTTTAGCTCCTCCAACGTGATCGGCTCAAGCCTGCTGATGGTCTCGATGAAGCGTTGAATAAGTTCGCTGCCGTCCGTCTTCCTCATTGCCTTGGATGCGTTTATGAACTCCCAGGAGCCGGACTTGGCAATCTTCTCCTTTAATGTTGGGAAGTCTCTGGACGCAAACGCGAGGGGCATCACCCTCCTCGGTCCGACCTTCAGTTTCCCTGTATCGTCGACCCAGATCTGGCTATCCCCGCCATTGCCCAGAGCGTCTGCATCGACCGCTCGTACCCTCGTCTTCCACCCTGCTATAGTCGCGCCGCTCTCATCCGTCTTTACGGTTCCCGCCTTCACAGTGGATATAATTGTTGTCGTGCTCCCGATGTCTATAACTACCACGTCGTCCTTCGAGGCAAGGAACTTACCCCCGATAACGCTGGCCGCGGGTCCTGACTGGATGGTCTCGATCGCCCTCTCGAGGGCCACCGCTTCATTCATCAGGGCTCCGTCCCCCCTCACTAGCATGAGTGGCGCATTGATCCCCCTCTTTGCGAGCGCCCCCTTCACCTCGCTTATGAGGCGCTCGATTATCGGGATGATTCTTGCATTAAGGACTGCCGTGACCGTCCTTTCGTAAATGCCCAGCGAGCCTGCGAGCTCGTAGCCGCAGACCACCGGCTTTGAACAGGTCTGCGATATTATCCTCTTTACCGTTGCTTCATGCTCGGGATTCCTGACACTAAACAGCCCCGAGACGGCGAAGCCGTCGACCTCTCCTAGCATGTGCTTGACTGCCTCCGTCACGCTGCCGACGTCAAGCGGGGCGGCCTCGGTCCCATCCGGTCCATGCCCTCCCGCGATGCTCGCGACACTGTGCACCGGCAGATCCCTCGCGTTCTCTGGCTTTAGCCCCATCAGCTCCAGATGCTTTATCCCGATTAGTATGAGCCCGATTCTGCCCCCGCGCCCCTCTATTATTGCATTCGTAGCTAGGGTGGTGGCGAGGGAGACAAGCCCCACTTGGTTTGCAGGGATCTGGCTTGCCGAGAGCACCTTGTCGAGTGAGCTTATGATTCCTAAGGAAAAGTCTTGGTAGGTCGTCGGTGACTTCGCCTTGGCGATGACCCGGCAGTCCTTAAGGTCCATTATTACCGCGTCAGTGAATGATCCGCCGCTGCTAATCCCGACGCCGAACATATAGGAAACAACCAATTCTCACTATTAAAGCCTGTTGGGTAATAAAAAAAGAAAAAAGGGTGGTTTAAGACTTCTTGTACGGGAACATCTTGCAGGCGTCTACCATAGCTCTGGCGTTCAGAAGCGAAGCGTTTGGTGGGAACTCGCAACCCGAGCAGAGCAGGAAGCCTCCACCCGGAGCTAGGGCCTCGATCTGAGCCTTGGCCTCCCTTATTACATCCTCCTCGGTTCCCATGTAGAGCGTCCTCGGACAGTCCATGAGTCCCAATATAGCCACTTGCTTGCCCCACTTCTCCTTGAGATCTTGATACGAGGTCACACCCTCGGGTAGGTAGTGGATCGATATGCCCGTTGGTTTGTACCACTTAATCATCGTATCGAAGTATGTTGCCTGGCCGCAGTTGTGCAATAGCACCACGCAGTTGTGCTTGCGGACCTCGTCAGCGATCTTCGTGCAGAACTGGCCCTCGAACTCGTCGTACACTGATTTGCTCCAGATGAACTTTGACGCGAATAGCACATCAAGGACGATTGCGTGAACTCCCATCTCCATCTGAGCCACTGTGTAGTCCAGCAAAACATCGTTGATTACCTTCAGCGCCTTCTTTACGGCTGATGGATTCCTCTTGAGGTCAACGCTTAGCTTGTCAAGCCCTCTCATCATGGACAAGGTCCCTGCTGGTCCATAGACGAATCCCATGACACCGAGTTCCTTGCCCTTTTCCTTGACTACAAGGTCTGCTATCTTTATGACATCCCTCATTCTGTTTGCCTTTCTAGCCTCCACGTACTCAAGCTTCTCATAGTCCTCAACGGTCTTTATCAGTGGGTCGCCCTTGAGCGCCCTTGTTATTGGCGTGCTCTCCATTGGATAGTCCACCGCCTGCCCCCAGGCAGCACACTCAACGCTCAGGTCGACCAGCAAAAGGAAGCCGTCATGCCCAATCAACTTCTGCGACTGTATCAGCGACTTAGCCCAGAGATCTGGGTTCCTTGCAGCTTTATCATACGTTATGCCGTAGACCCTACGCGCGGCCCCGCAGACGAGCGGTCCAGCGGGGACTCGGTCTGCCTCCGACATGGTAAGTGCTGCTACAATTCTCTCTAGCCCAGTGACCATCTTAGGCACCCCTCATTAGTCTATCGAAGACCTTGACCGCCTCGGGGGCATCCGGAGCCCATCCGTCGGCACCGACCGACTTTGCAAACTCCTCAGATATTGGCGCGCCACCTACCATCACCTTTACCTTGGGCTTGAGGCCCTGCTCTATTAGCAAGTCCACGACATCCTTCATCTTGAACATGCAGGTAGTCATCAGTGATGACATGCCTATGGCGTTAGCTTTGACCTCCTTGACCTTGTCGACGAACGCGGCGATTGGCACGTCTCTCCCTAGGTCGACTACGTTAACAGAAGACGCCTCCAGCATCATCTTTACAATGTTCTTGCCGATATCATGGACGTCTCCTTCTATGACGCCCATCACTATGGTGCCCGGTGACACTGCCTTTACCTTTATATGTGGTCTAAGAATGTCCATGGTCGCGTACATCGCCTCTGAAGAGAGCATGATCTCGGGGATGTATGCCTCTCCAGCTGTGTACCTGTCCCCCATAACCTTCATGCCCTGTTGGCAGCCCTTGGTAAGCGCATCGAATGCATCGACATTGCTAGCAATCGCATCCTGCGCCCATTTCTTGGCAGCATCGGTATCTCCATCTATTACAGCCTTTGCAAGACCTGCTAGAACTTCCTCTTTTGTCACCATATGTTCAACCTATATTTCTTTAACGCTGTTATAATTTAAAAGGTTTGGCATTTAAAATTAATAATCTTTAGTTGTAATGCAGATGTTTGCACATGCTTTTTTCTTATGGCAGTGCATTCAGTATTATGAAGGACAATTCTCCCTTAGAAATGCTTGAAGCATTTCCCTCTCTTTTCCATCCATCATCCTTCCCAATTCCCGATCCCTCTCTCCAGTAAGCACTTCCCAAATAAATTTGCAGAGATCTTGGTCAGTCTCTCCTGATTTCAATAAAGTAGTCAGCAGCCTCAACCCCTCTTCTCTATCGCCCTTTATGGCATGGAGCTTGCTGTAGTTGACGCATGTGAGGGCCGATCCGGGCCGTATTTGAAGTGCCCTCTGAAATTCTTGGGCAGACTCGTCATATCTGTGCATCTTGGCGAGGGAGTAGCCTTTGTACATGTATGGTGTAAATTCATCCTGATAGAGTTCCAAGGCTTTGTTGTACTCGGATATCGACTCCTCGTATCTTCCCAACCCTAGCAGGGCGACACCCCTATACAAAGCAAAATCATAACGCAGTACATCCGAGAGGACCGCAATAATATCTGTTGCCTTATCGTACTCCTTTAACGCCTCCTCGTACTTGCCCATTAAAGATAAGACCCGCCCCTTCCAATAGCGGTACTCCCATTTATTCGGATTAATCTCTATCGCCTTATCGTACTCGTCTCTAGACTCTTCATACCTCTGCGTCTTTAAGAACAGGAAATACGCCTTGCTAAAGTGGGCACCCGCATCTTTAGGGAGTATGGCTAACAATTTATCATACTCCAGTATCGCCTCTTCACGCCTGCCCGCCAACTCGAGGATCCTGATCTTGGTGTAACGATAATGATCAAGATTCGGAATGAGTTCTATTGCCTTGTCCATCTCCGCTATTGCCTCCTCATACCTTCCCTGCTGTTCATGCCTGGAAGCCTCCGCATAATGGGATTCGGCCTCATCGAATGATGCCTGTGAATCCTGTTTCTTCTCGGAAAAGTTCATGCATCTCTCTTTGTTTTGAAAAATTATTAAAGATTGTGCGTTGGAATTTAGATGATCTTTCTTCAATGCGCGCGATGATCGGCGTGCTACAGATACGGGCTCGTTTCTTTTATATAGCTGTCTTGGTGAAGTTAATGGCTGATGACAGGCATGCGCCAACGGAAAGACAAACGGCACGGCGGGGAGCCTGCCCCATCAAAACAATACAAGAGTGTCCTGAATAAGATCGCATCGCGATCGGATTACAGGATACCCGCCGGGAAAATCTCACGAGGGGTAATACTTTCAAAGTATAATGCTTCAGATCGTATCAAAAAGATTCTGGGCGTAAAAGGAGTAGGGGGGGTCTTTCTCCCTGCCGAGGTTGAACTCGATTCAATAATTCCTGAGGTAAAAGGAAATTATATCCCCCAACCTTTCTATCTAGGCAATCAGATAGACTCTTTTTATCACGAAGAAAAACCGGCGGGCAAGTTGATTCTCGATGCCAAGAAAAGCGCGGTGCTCGAAGACTGCATCTTTCTGAACAGAAGAAAGATTGTTTCCGTGAGCGCGGTGAGGCATCCAAAGTTCGTGTGGGTTGAATTACCATACTTTATGGACGAGCATGCATATTATGTCGACCCGGAGAATATGGACCCGAGATATTTGGTGGCTATCTTAAACTCCTCCCTGATGTGGTTCTGGTTCGTTTATGGGGCAAAGAAGGCTCGCGGCAAAGGACTCAAGATCGACGCTGAAGCAATAAAACTGGCTCCTCTGGTCAAGCCCGATGACAGGATTGGAGGCTTGATGATCCGACTCTCAAACGAGGCGTCCAACCTAAAGAAGGCA
>CAZNTO010000025.1:0-13445 GCA_964576015.1 uncultured Nitrososphaerota archaeon | reverse complement strand
GGAGCCGGAACCATGACTCCTGATGAGCTACTGAGGGCGGTAGAAATAGCTAAAGTTAAAAGCCAAGAGTTGCGGAATTTAATCCCTCAGTTGGTGAAAACCGATGGGTAAGACAAAGTCCGTGAAGTCCTCGGGCAGGTATGCTCAGAGGTACGGCGCCACGCTAAGGAAGAGGGTATTCGTCATAGAATCAAAGTCCGCAAAAGGTCAAAAGTGCCCCAAGTGCAAGTCCGTGGACACCATGCAAAGGTCTGCCGTGGGTATATGGCGGTGCAAGGCCTGTGGCATAAAGTTCGCCGGCGGGGCATACGTGGCACAGACCACACTGGGTAGAACCATGACCCCCGAGGAGTTCAAGAGTACCAAGGCAGCCTCAACCAAGCAGTAGAAACCGGTCACAATTATGACCATTCTACTGTGCACCTCCCTTAGGCCAAGCCCAAGGACCAGAACTTTGTGTAACGACCTTGTCTCCTCAACCACCGACTTTAACTACTACCTGAGGGGAAAGTCTGGCCTCCTTCTGCTATCGGCATATGCCCACAGCGCTAGTGCAGGTAGGTTATGGATCGTAAATAGCCGATTCGGTGATCCAAATCTGATCGATTGCTATGAATCAAGCGGTGGAAAGGCAAAGAAGATCGGGTCCCTTCTGGTCAATAGGGTAATACTGACCAGAGAGCTCAAGGATTTCAGCCCAAAATCCGCTAGAGGAGGTCATCTGCGCCTAGTTCCGCCAGAGCACCGAGCCCTTACCAACCTCTACGAGATGCTCGTGAAAGCGACAGGCGAACTTGTACCCTCGGACCGCAGTTTTACTGAACTCCGCCTAGAGGCAAGCAGAGATCACTGTGCTGAGATGGTCTTCATTGACTGCGAAGCTCGGGCACCCTGCGGACCTAAAATCATCCTAGATAACTTCAGGTGGTAACCGTTACAACTATTCACTCTGTCATCAAAATCCACCTAGGTGATCCCGATCTGGCGGAGAAGCTTTACAAGGTGATCTTTCCAGAGATCGCAACAACAAAGTCCAAGATTTCTAAGGTGTCCATTCGCTTGGAGGGCGGGACGCTCCATATGGAAATAGAGGCAGCAACTGTCGCGGGCGTCAGGGCTCTACTCAATTCTTATATAAGATGGATAACAATTTCATTAGAGGTTGTTAACTTAGAGGGTGATTAAAGATGGCAGAACAGATCCCGCCGCAAGTACAGAATCAATTGGTAAGGTTCCAGGAGCAGCAGGAGCAGTATAAGGCCCTCCTCCTTCGCAAGCAGCAGTTTGAGATGGAGACGAAGGAGGTGGAGAAGGCGCTACAGGAGAGTAAGAATCTTGCAGACGATGCTGTGATTTACAAGTCCGTGGGAATTCTACTCTTCAGGAGCGAAAAGGCAAAGATAGTAGCCGAGCTCACGGAGAAGAAAGAGGAGCTTGATCTCAGGGTCAAGACAATCGAGAGGCAGGAGCAGAGGCTGAAGCAGCAGCTGGAAGAGCTGAGGAAGCTGATTATGGAGCAGGTCAGCGCCTCGGGCAAAGGATCAACCTCCGGATAGTGGTGCTCTTGAAGGGCTTGTCTCCTAACAGTCTCAAGGAGCTCTGCGAAGCTGGGGAGACCGCAGCCCGCCAATTCGTGCTTTCCAGGCTCAACAAGAAGCTTATACGCTCACTGGATATTCAGGTGATCACTGAGAAGAGGGGCGGAATAACCTTCAAAGTGGAAGTCTTCATAGATATAGAGCCGGTCTTGAAGATCGATGTAGACGAACTCGCCGATATGGCCACAGAGGCCGCCTTGTCTGCCATCGATGAAAAAATGAGGGGCAAAAAGCTTGGTTAGCCTGCTAGACTTTATCTCGAATTTTCGGAATATCACTATCGTCTGCCACCCGAACGCGGATCCGGATTGTATAGGCTCGGCCTACGCACTTCTGGCCTCTTTGAGGAATCGCTTACCTGACAGTAAAGCCATTATGCTTGCATCCGAGGGGATCAGCACTGTTTCTGAAAAATTGATCGATTACCTCCAACTTCAGTCTGTAACCGACCTGCCGGAGGCAACTGACTTGTTCGTCCTAGTCGATACCTCCTCCATTGACCAAGTTCCAGTAGTAAAGCGTGCTGTGAACGAGAGAGGGGTGCCTTACGTCATCGTGGACCACCACACCTCCGACAAGCGAACCGTGGGCAACGCCTCCTTCTCCTTGGTGAAGGAGCGCTCATCCACATGCGAGATACTCTTTGAGGCTTTGGACAAGAAGAGCCTCGACAAGAAGGCACTGCAGGCACTGTTGGTGGGCATAATATACGACTCGAGACGCTTTCTCATACTCCCAGACTCCACGATCCTCGCCGCCTCTGAACTGATAGATTTAGGAGCCAAAGCCGACAAGGCATTGGACCTCCTTTCCTTAGGGCATGATCCGTCGGAGAGGATGGCTAAGCTGAAGGGGGCTGCCCGCCTTCGACTGTACAAGGCTGGTGACTGGCTGATTGCCGTCACGAACGTAGGGTCCTTCGAGGCGTCCGTGGCTAGGTCGCTTACAGACCTCGGCGCAGACATTGCCCTAGTTATTAACGAGAATGGAAAGAGCATCAGGCTGTCTGGAAGGTCGACAGAGTCGATCTTCAAGAAGACGGATCTGAACCTAGCAAAGGATCTCATGCAGCCTCTTGCTGAATTCTTCTCGGGGCAGGGAGGGGGTCACCCTACTGCCGCGAGCGTAAACCTAGAGGGGTCACCTGGAGAAGTAATGTCCGTGGCGATGGACCTCATAGCTGGTAAGCTTGGCTTAAAGGGGCACACCATCGAGGAAATACATACCAAAAAATGAGTAGTTACGTTTATTAGAGCATCTCCCTCCCTCATTAATTCCTTGGTGGTCTATTTGCCAATCATCGAGGTTCGGGCTCTCTCATACTCCTACCCAGACTCTACCAGGCCGAGCATACAGGACGTCAACCTCACGGTAGACTTAGGAGAGTTTGTGCTGATAACCGGACCGAGCGGATGCGGGAAGACCACCTTCTGCAGATGCCTCAACGGACTCATACCGAACTCCTACGGTGGGACGTTCAACGGAAATGTTATTGTGGACGGCCTGCTCACCACCGAACACCAAGTCTTCGAGATAGCCCAACACGTGGGCTTAGTGTTTCAGAATCCTGAGAACGAGCTCTTCTGCACGACCGTCGAGCGCGAGGTTGCGTTCGGACCCGAGAACCTCGCCCTGCCGAGGGACGAGATTAGGTCTAGAGTGGAGGAGGCGCTGAGTGTAGTGGGGATATCCCAGCTCTTGGATAAGTCGCCCGAGGAGCTCTCTGGTGGAGAACAGCAGAAGGTAGCAATAGCTGCCCTCTTGGCAATGAAACCAAGGATGCTGGTCCTCGACGAGCCGACCGCAAATCTCGATCCTCTTAGCGCTCGATCCGTACTGAAAATCCTTTCCAGTCTAAATACCGATTCTGGCGTAACGATAATCTTGGTGGAGCACAGGCTTGAGATGGTCGCCCACATGGCGAATCGTTGCGTTATCTTCGATGATGGCAGGCTCGTCCTCTCAGGGGAACCAAGTGACGTTCTCTACTCAGATCTGGTGGACCGAATTGGCATCGGAATCCCTAAGGCTGTCCAGGTCGCCAAGAGGCTGGCGCTCAACTCGAAGTTTGGTAAGAGACCTCTCTCTTCATTGGAACTTGCAGACATAATAAAGCTGAAGGGGGCCAGGCGTTGATCCTCTTCGAAGATGTCTCCTATTCATACGCGCCCAGTAAGTACGCGCTGGAGCACGTCAACCTAAGTATTGGTGAAGCCGAGCTAGTTGCCATTTTGGGTGAGAACGGCGCCGGGAAAACTACGTTGGTAAAGCACATCAATGGGCTGCTCAGACCCCAGAGTGGTAAGGTCACCGTCTGCGGCATAGACACTAAAAACTCGACGGTTGCAGCCTTGGCAAGAAAAGTGGGTCTTGTATTCCAGAACCCCGACCACCAGCTCTTCGCAGAGACCGTAGAGAAGGAGCTCGCATTTGCCCTTGTGAACTTCGGAATGCCCCTTCTTGGTACGTCCTCAGGGGTTGATTGGGCTATTAAGGAGTTCGAACTGAACCAGTACCGGGAGAGGCCGCCGTTCTTACTCAGTGGCGGTGAGCGTAAAAGGCTGGCTTTAGCCTCTGTCCTCTGCTATAATCCGCAGATCCTCATCCTCGATGAACCCACGACCGGCCAAGACAGCCGACAGAAGAGCCGCCTAGCCAATCTTCTTAAGAACCTCAACCGAGAGGGAAAGACCGTAATCGTGGTCACCCATGACATGGAGTTCGTCGCCGACTTTATACCTCGGGTTGTCCTGCTCTCCAAGGGCAAGGTGATCGCAGAGGGACCCGCCGAGGATATACTGACAAATCGAGAACTGCTCATGAGCGCCTCACTACTTCCTCCGCAACTGGCTGAGTTGTCATGGGATCTGACCCTCAGTAAACCCTCCATTGACCTAGAGTATGTAATCTCAAAGGCGTCCAGTCTCTTCGGAGGTCCACAGAGATGAAGGTTCTCCATGGTTTCGAGTACAGACGTGGCACATCGGTGATCCATAAGATCGACCCAAGATCCAAACTGATCTATGTGATACTCTTTACCGCCCTCACGGTCTACTTTATCAACCCGTTCGTACTGCTTCTAGTACTGTCCTCCTCCTTTCCCATAGTTCTCATCAGTAAGATAGTGAACCGGTGGATCCAGTCGATAAAGGGCTCCCTCATCTTCATTGCATTCATCTTTATATTCAACTTTATTGCGATTGTATTGTCGGGGGGCTCAATTTGGGGAGCCGTGATCTCCGGTATCTCTATGTCCCTCAGGTTCATAGCATTGATCTCCATATTCTCGGTATTCTTCCTTACGACCTCCCCAGAGGACTTGACACAGTCTATGGTCCAGATGAGGATACCCTATGACTACGCCCTAACCTTCAACATGGCCATGCGGTTCGTGCCCCTACTCAGCCGTGAGGCTCAGATCATAATGGATGCCCAAAGGTCCAGAGGGCTTGAGATGGAGAAGGGGAACTTCATCCAAAGGATTAGAAACTACATACCTGTCTTGATCCCACTTATAGTAAGCTCGTTCAGGAGGGCTGAGCTCGTAGCGGATGCCATGGAGTCGAGGGCATTCGGGGCGAGCAAGAAGCGTAGCTCCCTCTATGTCCTAAAAATGGAGGATAAGGACGTCCTGTTCTTTGCGATATCAATTGGATCCTTTTTATTACTGCTCTCACTCAAGCTAGTTTTCGGTATTCAGTAATCCATAAATTCTGTATTTCTGGTTATATGATTATTTATTTTTTAATATTCAAGCCTTTTTTCGGATTTTCAGATTTTTTTATATTTTTCTTCTAAGCGTGGCTCTCCTATTAAGATGCAATTAAACTCCTAAAAGAAGTAAATTTAAATCTAACAAATCTCCCCACTTGAATTGATAGGTATGTCCTCAAAGGAGTGTGTCGTGAAGCGCTTCATGCAAGAGATGGCATATTATGTACTTTATGCCGCGAAGATCGTAAAGGACGATGACATTGAGAAGGGAATAGACATGATATTGGACTCCTTGAACGACAGTAAAAAGATCTTAGTCATAGGCGCTGGCAGATCAGGTCTAGCAGCCAAGGCATTCGCCATGAGGTTAATGCATCTCGGCTTCAATGTCTTCGTCTTCGGCGAGACAATAACCCCAGCCCTTGGAGAGGGCGACCTGATCATATCTATATCCGGCTCTGGAATCACAAAGGTAGTGGTCACTGCCTCCACTGCCGCAAAGGACGTGAAGGCCAGGATCTTGGCAATTACATCTCATGCTGATTCCCCGCTGGCAAAGCTCTCCGATCACATAATAATCATTCCGGGCAGGACTAAAATGGCAGCTGAAGAGGACTACACGATAAGGCAAATACTGGGGGAGCATGAACCGTTAGCCCCACTCGGAACACTCTTTGAGATAACCCTCAATATCTTTCTTGACAGCGTAATAGCCGAGCTGATGCAACGCATGGGAAAGACAGAGCAGGATCTGAAGAAGAGACATGCAACCATAGAGTAATGAAGAACCATTAACAGCAATTCACGAAAATTTTAAAAGACATCGAGTGTTTCGCCTTACTGGTTAGTAAGGTGTTGGAAGTTGCCAAAGTACAAACAAACCGACGAGATCATAAAGCTCATGAGCAACAAGCTCAACGTGAGGAATATAGGCACTCTTGCACATGTAGACCATGGCAAGACCACCCTCTCGGATAGCCTTCTGGCTGGATCGGGTCTTATCTCACAGAAGATCGCAGCCCAGGCGCTCGCCCTTGACTATGTGGAGATCGAGCAGCTAAGGCAGATGACCGTAAAGGCTGCAAACGTTAGCCTCCTGCACGAAAGGAACGGCGAGAGCTACGTCATCAACCTAGTGGACACCCCAGGCCACGTCGACTTTACGGGGCACGTTACAAGGTCTCTGAGGGTGATGGATGGAGGAGTCTGCGTAGTCGATAGCGTTGAGGGCATTATGACGCAGACCGAGACTGTCTTGAGGCAGGGGATGGAAGAGAAGGTCCGTCCGCTCCTTTACATAAACAAGATTGACCGGTTGATAAAGGAGCTAAGGCTATCCGGACAAGAGGTTCAGGATAGACTTCTGAAGGTAATCCGTGACTTTAACGGGCTTATAGAAAGCTATGCTGATCCGGAGTTCAAGGAGAAGTGGAAGGTTAACCCCAATAAGGGGCAGGTCGCATTCGGATCGGCCCTCCACAAGTGGGGCTTCACTCTGCCGAATATCGCTGCTAAGGGGATGAAGTTTTCCGATATCATCGATGCATACAACAAGGGTGACATAGAAAGTCTGCAGAAGGAATTCCAGTTGGACATTGCCATACTCGATATGGTCGTGGACCACATTCCCAACCCGGTGGATGCCCAGAAGTACCGCATCCCCAAGATCTGGAAGGGGGATATTAACTCTGTGCTAGGTCAAGCTATGATGAACTGCGACGAGAATGGTCCTCTTGTTATATGTGTCAACAAGGTAATCGTAGACCCCCACGCAGGCCCCGTGACGACCGGAAGGGTCTTTTCTGGCACGGTTCATGAGGGAGAGAGCATCTATGGCCTTATGTCAAAGACTGAGGGGAGGATCCAGCAGGTAAGCCTCTATATGGGTCCGTATAGGGAAATAACTCCGTCAATGTCCGCGGGCAACATAGTGGCTTTGCTAGGTCTTGAGAACATAAGGGCAGGAGAAACCCTAGTCAGGCCAGCAGACAAGAAGAGCATGTCGCCTTTTGAGAAGATGAAGTACATCAGCGATCCCGTGGTCACTATGGCGATAGAGCCGAAGTTCAGCAGGGACCTGCCGAAGCTCATAGATGCATTGCACAAGATGGCTATAGAGGATCCCACGCTCTCCGTCAAGATCAACCAGGAGACAGGCGAGTATCTCATCGCGGGTATGGGAAGTTTGCACCTAGAGATCGCGTTGTGGGACCTCCAGCAGAGAACAGGCGGCATAGAGATAACAACCACGCCGCCCATCGTCGTGTATAGGGAGAGCCTCACCAAAGGCCTCGGCCCGTTCGAGGGTAAGTCCCCCAACAAACACAACAGGCTCTATGTCACGGTGGAGCCACTCAACGAGCAGACGATACAGCTCATCCAGCAGGGCACCGTACACGAGGACATGGATACAAAGGAGCGCGCCAAGACACTGCGCGAGCAAGCAGGATGGGAAACGGACGCCGCCAGAGGAATATGGGCTATAGATAGCTACATCAATGTCTTGGTAGACGCTACGAAGGGTCTCCAGTACATGCGGGAAATCAAGGACACTATTGTTCAGGCGTTCCGACTCGACGTGTCGGAAGGTCCACTGGCTAGGGAGCCCATAAGGGGTATGCTTGTGAAGATTACAGACGCTATGGTCCACGAGGACCCAGCGCACAGGGGACCGGCACAGCTTATGCCCGCCATAAGGGATGCGATCTTCCAGGGATTCCTCACTGCTAATCCGATACTACTTGAGCCAATAATGAAGCTGGACATGAAGGTGCCGCAGGATTTCCTCGGCGGAGTCACGAGGATAGTGGCTGGAAAGCGCGGAAAGGTCATCTCCATGGATCAGATGGAACAAACCATGCGTCTTGTTGCGGAGATACCTGTGTCTGAAACTTTTGATATGTCTGATCAGCTTAGAAGCGCCACAGCAGGCAAAGCCTTCTGGGGTACAGAGTTTGCGCGTTGGTCATCAGTTCCTTCGAGCCTCTTTGCCGAGACGATCAGGAAGATCCGGGAGAGAAAAGGCCTTTCGCCGGAGCCGCCGAAGCCAGAGGAGTTCATGTCTATGTAAGAATCGGGGAGGGTGGCAAATCCTCCAATCCTTCTTTTTATTCTTTCCATTTTCTGTCAAAAAGAATGTTAGATTAGTTCGATATTTGTTTGACACTCCATCTGCTGTAAAGCCCTAATTGGCTCAGAAGTTCCAAACGTTCGTCATTAACTGCTCTCAGAAATACTCTCTTCAATCATCGCCAATCCGTCCATCAAGATTTGATATCCTATCGAAGGCTTAAAAATACTTTGAAAGCTGAAGCAATGGATCACGATTTGTACGCCATCGAAACCATATTCAAGGGGAGTCATCGTAGAAGCTACTCTTAAGGAAGGGGAAGACCATGAATCGTGTAGAAGTCAAAATTGATGAACTTTACAAGACTTACGGTGTAAAAGAACCTCAGAACGATAATGAGCAGTGGGGATTTTACTTGGAGAAAGTCACGGAAAAGGTATGTTCAAATCATAAGCCATTACCGTAAAGTGGTGCTATGTGAGTAGGACTTTGAAGGATGCTTATTTGTTGTTGGGAAGAACAAAGACTTTTTAAATTTGGTGTGCTAATACTTTGTGAAACTGTGAGCGGTCGTGGTCTAGTCCGGTCTAGGATAAAGGCTTCCCAAGCCTTGGATCCCGGGTTCGAATCCCGGCGGCCGCACCATTACACTCCATAATTGTTAGTTTTTGATCCAATACTATGAACAAGTAACCCCTGTTCTTCTGCACTTATCGAGAGGAATCAATCTTATTTAAGATCGCCCCGAGTGCTACCGATGCCTTCTCCCTGATCACAAGATCAGCAATCCCGTCGAGTGGGGTAGGATCGTAATTGATTATGATCAGGCTCCCTCCCTGCCTTTTAATGATCTCTGGCACCATCGCGGCTGGGTATACGCATAAAGAAGAGCCAACAGCCAAGCATAGATCGCTCTTGTGAGCAATATTAAAAGCCACTTCGATAAGCTGAGGAGGCTCCTGAAATAGAACAACCGACGGTCTTAACCCGCCTTTGCACTTTCCGCATTTAGGAGCAATGCCGCCACTATCCTTATGCATCTTTATGCACTCTACTGTCGGTACCTCCTCACCGCAGCAGTCACAGTGGCTCATTATTATGTTGCCATGTAACTCGAGGACCGACCTCGAACCCGCCTTAATGTGTAGCCTATCGATGTTCTGGGTGATCACTGACTTGATGATTCCTTTAGCCTCCAAGACCGCCAGTGCTTTGTGCGCTGTATTTGGTTCAGCCCCAACCACGTACTCGTACCTCTTGGCGTAGAACTGCCAAAAGCCATTTGGGTCCTCCTGGAAGTAGTCCCTCGACGCCATCTTTGGATCGAACCTCTTCCAGAGTCCCTGCGTCCCCCTGAAGTCTGGTATATTGCTCTCCGTCGAGATACCAGCACCAGTGAAGGTTATGGCGTACCTCGCCTCCCTCAGAAGCTTGGTAGCTCTCTCGTAGCAGTCCACTCAGCCCACCGCATCATCCCAGTTTATTTCAGTCCATCTAACCCCTTTACCTCGCTCTTCTGGAAGCCTGCAGTCCTCGCCAATGGCCTGCCTGACGAGGTCAGGGCAAGTGCAACTACAATCTCGTCTGGCATGGGTGCATCTGGCACACTGACGGTCATAGTATCGAAGTGGGATACTACCCATATCGCCCTCTTGTAGACTATTGGCATGTCTATTGAAGCCCCCATGATACCCATCTTCGCCGTAGATGGAATTATCGCCTTGCAATAGTCCACTCCGCCTAGTGCCCTCCTCACCGGTGCTCCAAACTTGGGGTGAAGTATGGCATGTGGGTGCTCGATCTCCCCCGCCGAGCCCACAATTGCCCCCTTCCCATAGCCCTCGATCCTCTCCTTCGCCTCCTCGATAGTAACGCCCATTACCTTTAGCGCGGAGTGCACAAGGAGTTCGCCGAGTTTCTCGCCGTAGTCGAAGAGCAGGCTTATGTCCTGTACGTACCTCCCGGCAAAGGGATTCTTTATGACCGCGACGGCGGCTGCCTTCCTCATCGGCTTCCCAAGCTTCACGCCCTGCTCGGTCTTTACCTCCTCCAGTACGGCAAATATTTTTCTTACCACCATTTCCTCAGGCAAAATCGAACCTCCAAGATTATTCTCATTCCTACCAATTTAGGAGTTGCGCATGAATCAAAAAATGCCCAGTGCCCTCTCGAGCTCATGTGCGATTATTCCAGCAACAACCCACGCATCCAGCGACTCCTTGTATACAGACAGCTTCTCGTCCGCCAACTTCAGATTTTCCTCACTAAACTCGCCCCTCTGAAAGCCGCCAATTACGATGAGGGGTCGGTCCTCCTTCACCGCCTTCTTCGCGAAGGTCTCCACCTTCGTCTTCCTGCCGTTCTCCGTGAGGAAGAATGTCCTCGAGGGTCCAACCACCCTGATCAGATCCTTAAGCGTCCCCTTCTTCAGGGTCATCAGAGGCTTACCCTTCGGCGGAACCTGGAACACCTCGAAAAGCTGCTCCATGAGCCCCTCAAACCTCGTATAGTTTCTGGGCAGCTTTACCTTGGGATCCACTGAGATGATAAAGTCCCCCACTGTGTGCACATAAATTGAAAGCCGCCCCTCCTTATTGAGGGGGCTCTCTAGTAGTGTAAGGAGGGTGATGTAGGGTATGTCCGGTCTACCCCTCCTTTTCCATTCCCTTAGATCTCTCATGGCGGCGTAGTGGTATGACATATCCAATAGTGTACTCGTTGGCTTCTTTCCCTTCTTCTCCGCCAGCCTCTTAACAGATGGATGGTCTGCAATCTCACTTGGTGCTGTCTCAAGTGCAGTCTCCGCGAGCACGATTACTATCATAAGCACAACCGCCTATTGAGAAAGGCTTCGTTTCATATAGCTGTTGCCACCCTCAAAACATTTGCGTTATAAAGTTCAAATCCCCCTCATGTTGTTGAACTCATTTAAATTGTTCCTTCGAATATCTAAAAACATATTTTAATTGGGTGCGTAGTGGATACTATGAACTTCGTTTCCGGTTTTAAACTGAATGACTGTCAGGTGAGCTTTGTCTCAATTACCCATCTGGACGAGATAAGGGAGAAGATCGAGTCACTACGCCGAGAGGGGTTGCTGGTCGAGTCCCTCTATCAGGACTACCTTAGTTACTTTAAGTATTGCAAACCCGCAAGCCTACCTAGAGCTAAGTCCATTGCTGTGGTAGCCGTGCCTCAGCCCCAGATCAGAGTAACTTTCCACTGGCAAGGCAAACCTATACCCGCCGTAATCCCTCCCACCTATATAGACGCAATCAAAATCAACCGGCGCGTTAGGAGCCTGCTGAAGGAGAGCTTAGGATCAAACTACAGGTTCGTCCGTGCCGTTCTCCCCCTCAAGTACCTCGCCGTCCGGAGCGGTTTGGCGCAATACGGTCTCAACAACATTACCTACATACCGAAGTACGGCAGCTTCCACCGCCTCACCGCATTCTTTACCGACTATGTATCTGAAGACCGCTGGCAAGAGCCGCGGATTCTAGAGGAGTGTGATGCGTGCAGGAAGTGCATTAAGACCTGTCCCACGAGTGCGATAACTGAGGAGAGGTTCTTACTAAAAGCTGAGCGGTGCCTAACCTACCTCAACGAGAAACCCGCAAAGGAAGTGTTTCCCGACTGGGTGAAGCCTTCGTGGCACAATGCCATAGTGGGCTGCATGATCTGCCAGAGGGTCTGCCCTTACAACAGGAAGGTCCTGAATTGGTACGAAAGCCGGGGCGAGCTCTCCCAAGCGGAGACCACGTATCTGCTGAGTGGGAAATACACAGGGAGGAAAGCTGCGAGGATCGATAGAAAATTACGAAGGTCAGGTCTTGATCTAAGCGCCTTCCCAAGAAACCTGCAAGCTCTGCTCAGGTAATTCAATTAGATTTGCCATCAAACACTCACGTTATAAACACGCTCATCCAATCCTTACACGGTGTGGCTCGTTGCCAAGGAGAGACCCTATGGTGAAGGATCTTGCAAAAGAGAGGATAGACCAGCTATTTGAACTGGCACTGAGGGTTGCTCCCACTCGATCAGAACTTGCGGACAGGTACGTGAATATGGCCCTTCGCCTTTCCAAGAGGATCAAGGTCAGGATACCTAGAGAGTGGAAGTACTTCGTCTGCCCATCCTGCCAAGCCTTCCTCTACCCAGGTAGAAGCGCCCGTGTCAGGATACAGCAGAGGAGGAACCCTCACACAGTAATCACCTGCCTGCGTTGCGGAGGCATCAAGCGCTACACCATCAAAAGGAAGGGTGAGTAAGAGATGGGGCAGTGGCTGAGCTTTTTCCATTACGATCCCCTGCGGTTTTTGGAGCGCACCGACAACAGAGCCGTCGCGCTTTTTTGTAGACGGGATCTTTACGGCGATACTGGCGCTGAAGTCCGCCCCGAGGTTCTATGGGACATGCCAGCGGTGCTGCAACTAGTTCGCAAGCAGCAGATGGATGGTTCGTGGAAATATCCCAATCCAAATGCAAGTAGATCATCCGTCCAGAATTATTCCCTTCTAGAAACCTTCAGAAACCTTGGAATACTCGTCGAGAAGTACGGGCTGAACAAGGATCACTCCTCCATTCAGAGTGCGGCAAAGTACTTATTTAGCTGCCAGACTGACGAAGGCGACTTTAGGGGAATCTTGGGAAACCAGTACATGCCCTACTACTCTGGAGCGATAATGGAGCTCCTCATAAAGGCGGGTTATGGTGATCATCCTAGCATCGAGAGGGGATTCAAGTGGCTGCTGTCCGTGAGGCAGGATGATGGCGGTTGGAACATCCCTATGAGAACCGCAAGTCTCACATATAGTGTACAAGTTCTAGAGTCTCCGCCCGTCCCCACAGACGTGACGAAGCCTTTTTCACACCTCATCACTGGCATGGTGCTTCGTGCCTTCGCCGCTCACCCCCGCTACCGTAGAACGGAGGAGGCGCTACACGCCGCAAGGCTCCTGAAGGGTCGGTTCTTCAAAAAGGACTCGATACGGGACAGAGGGGACCCGAGCTACTGGACGAAGTTCTCCTACCCTTTCTGGTTCACAGACCTGCTGACGTCA
>CAZNTO010000024.1:4737-13689 GCA_964576015.1 uncultured Nitrososphaerota archaeon | reverse complement strand
CAGCAGTGCCATCGAGAGATCCTTCGTCCTTCATCTCCTCAACTCCCGGTCTCCTCGTTTCACCCCGCCTCTTCCTTTCCTTCTCCCCTTTTTGATTTTTCTCTACGATCTCGGAGCTTGCCGGCTCCAGCACGTCTACATCATATAAGAGACCAGTGCTATCAATCTCAGCCCAGATTTTTCCATCCATCGAGTGTAAACGCACGACCTTGCCGGTCGTCCCCGTCTTATCATATATAACACACTCGCCCTCCTTAACGGCCATAACCATGCCTCCGCAAAGGTTTATAATATCTATCTCCCCTCTCTCATATTAATTTGAGGGGTGGCAATTGGAGGACTTGGCTCACATACTCACCTCGGCTAAGAGCTTTAAAGGATTTTCAAGGAAGGCTCAGATAGGTGAGATAGTTCAGATAATGGGGGAGAGCGAGTATGATGATGCCGGCATACTTGAGCTGGGAGACCAGTTGCTGGTCGTCTCAACGGACGGTATTACTGAGGATCTTGTAAGGTCCGATCCGTGGTTTGCTGGGTACTACTCTGTCCTTGTAAATGTGAACGATGTGGTTATAAAAGGCGCCAAGCCTCTGGGATACGTGAATGTAATCTCCTCTGGGAACCACGATACGAGGGTAAAGATCGCCAAGGGGATAAGGGCAGGCCTTGACAAGTACGATCTTAAGCTACTGAAGGGGCACACCCATCCTGACTCCTCCTACGAGGCTATAGACGCCGCAGTAGTCGGCATTGCAAAGAGGGTGGCCAGAGCCACAACCGCAGTTCCTGGTGATCCAATTGTCATGGCAATAGACCTCGACGGATCCTTTGGCATCAAGGGCTGGGTAAAGTGCTTTGACAGCACCCTGAAGAAAACAAAACCAGAGATCACCCGAATTCTCTCTGCCATACGTTTAGTCATTGAATCTGGGTACATTGAGGCCTCTAGGGACATGAGTGCCCCTGGTATACTGGGGACACTCGCCATGCTGTGTGAGGCAAGTTCTGTAGGTGCCGAGATTGATCTCGGAAAGATACCCAAACCCGAAAACATTCAGCTATCGGAGTGGCTAACCTCTTACCCCGCAATGGGTTTCATATTCGCCATAAACTCCGAGAAGGCTCTAGGTCCACTCACGGAGGTCGGGCTCAGGACAGAGGTGGTGGGTCGCTTCACCAGAGAGATGACAATTAAGGCCAGACTGGGTAAAGCAAGCCAAACATTCATGGATCTGACGAGCGAATCTATCTTCGGACTCAAGTAACTCAGGTTGTTTTATTATCAACCTCAGCCAGTTCTTTCTCCTCTTCAGGAGTGAACGCTTTTATGACCTCGCTGGGCACTCCTCTTGCTACGATCCTCCCATCCCTCTGTAAAATCCCTTCCTCACACGTATCAAGGACGAAGTCCAGATCGTGGGACACTATGATGAAGGTCTGTCCCAGCTCATTCCTCGCGTTCTTTATGGATCTGGATATCTCGTGTCTGGTTATAGGGTCCATCGTACCTGAGGGCTCGTCCAGAATAACGACGATGGGCTCCCTTATCAAAACCTGCGCAAGGGCAACCCGATGCCTCTCCCCCTCGCTCAGCTCGTCTGGGTAGGTCGATATTATCTTTTCTATGGCGCCCTCCTCGAAGCCGGTAGCGGATAACACGACGTTTGCCTTAAACCTAGCAAACTCATCCGGTAGCCCCAAACCCACTGCGTCGGTCAAGTTCTCAATAACGGTCAAGTGTGGATAGAGTGTGTATTCTTGGTGCAGTAAACCTATGTAGGGCGTTGCCCTCCCCCTCCCCAAGGGGCCAGGCTCCAGCATATTCACCCACTCCTCTCCCATCTTCAGATCCACGCTCCCCGAGGTGGGTGTCGTCACGCCGCTTATTATCCTGGACAAGGTCGTCTTCCCAGCCCCGCTCAGCCCTATTATCCCAAAGATCTGCCTCTCTCTCACCTCAAAAGATACTCCGTCCAGTGCCTTTACGACCCCCTTGTCTATGGAGAAGTAGTGCTTCTTGAGATCCTTTACCCTTAATATCACTTCGCCGAACTCCTTCGGACCAGCGACCTCCTCAGCCTTTACGTAGGAGAGGAACCTCTCTACAACACTTTTAGACTCCCCTACAACCTCCACTTTTCCGTCCTCTAGTAGGACAGCCTTATCCGCCATCTCCGTAATGGCCTCAGGCATATGGGAAGTAACCAAAAGTGTCGTCCCATGCTCCTTCACTTCTTGGTTGATTATCTTGTATATCGCGTGGGCGCTTATCTGGTCCAACGTTCCTGTAGGCTCGTCTGCCAATAGGAGGACAGGGTTCAGAGCCAGCTGCCTCCCCAAGACCGCCCTCTGCTTCTCTCCACCGCTTAGATCCCTAGCCGCGTGGAGTAGCCTGTGGGAGAGCCCCATCTCCCTAGCAATCTCTAGTGCCCTCTTGCTGATGTCTCCCTCGCAGATCTGAGCCTTGGTCAGTGCCTCTACCAGGTTTTCATAGACCGTGAGACTACCGTACAAGGCGAAGGTTCTCTGGAACATTATGGCGATCCTGTTCCTCAATGCTTTTGCTACATCATCGAACTTCCAGTAGTCCACCTCCATACACTCCATCTTACCGGAACATCTAGGGCAAACCTTTCCTGCCCAACTTGGTCCTTCTATATGCTCGCACTCCTTGCAGAAGGCGATGCGATAAATTATTCTTCCTTTGGTCGGGGCATATTCGCTCATCCCCTTAAGCATAGAGAGTAGTACCGTCTTGCCCGAACCGCTCCTCCCTATTATCCCGAGCCTTTCTCCCTCATCAATCTTAAGGGAGATGTTTTTTAGGACCTCCTTATTACCGAACATCTTTGATACGTTCTCAATTATGAGGAATGGGTTGCCCATCAATGTCACCAAGGAACAAATTAGTTTTAATGCGGGTGTATATAAATAAATTGAATAACACCGTTAAAATAACGATGTAATTTCTTAGAAAGAATCCGCACTAAATGCCCTACGCCCCTGAGATCAATATTATATAGTCCCTCTCCTACTCTTCAGATAATAACTACGTGATACGCATGAAGTCCCCCTGCGAGCTTGTCGCAAGGTACATCCTCCCAGTATTTAGGGCATTGGTAGCCAAGGAGCTAATGGCGACCTACTCCTTCTCACAGAATGAGGTGGCCGAAAAATTAGGCATCACACAGGCAGCGGTGAGCCATTATATAAACTCGAGGAGGGGGGCGGTGATGATGTTAGAGCTAGAGAAGATTCCAGACGTGAAGGAAACCGTAACCGATCTAGCGAAGTCGCTGGCTGGTAAGAGCAGCTCCGATGATATGATCCTCGCTTTCTGCAGGCTTTGCAGCGTCGTAAAATCTCAAAAGGTATTCTGGGACAACTTTGAAAAACTAAAAAAGCCATTATAAACGCAATGCTATCTGCTATTTGAGCAGTAGTTCTGTCCCGAAGCCCACAAATAAAAAACGTTCAAAATCATGTCAAGTGGAAAACAGTTCCTTTAATTTCTTGAGAACCTCTATGGCGTCAAGCCTCTTCTGATCCACGCGTTCGGCCATCATGCTATCTAAAACAATCCTTCCTCTTCCCCTATCCAGCCCATCTATGATGGCTCTCTGGACTATCCTCTGATAATTTCGAAGATGGAATGGGACGGCCCTTGCCGCCTTCAGTATCGTTTCGCACTCCTCCTCATCGACTGCCCGTCTCTTTAGAAGTTTTTCCAACGTTGCCCTGATGTTCACCAGCGGTTCAGATATGGGCGCAAGGGTTTCTGGGTTGAACACCAGGGCCACCTCATCATCAGAATTTATGGCGCCTTCTTTATACCAATTGTAGATCTTACCAACACCAACCATTCCGTATCCGTCTAGCTCTGATGCCCTAAGGGCACCCATGCTCGACCCACCCATCACTGTTATACCTTTTTTAATAGCGTAAAGGATCTCCCTGTGCGACACTGCGGCCTGTTGATAAAATACCCCGTCTATTAGGCCTATGGCATCAGCACCATCATTGGCAGCCCTTATCACATCTCCCCTTCCTGCAGGCTGCCTGTATTCCGCCTCATTTAGGATCTTCCTTGCCTCCTGATGTGAGAGACTCGGTCCCAGAAACACCACAACTTTCATGGAGCAGCCATCCCTCATCTAACCCTCGAACAGATCTTGGTCTGTATTCGCTCTCCAACCCTATCCTTGTCTAGAGCATAAACCTCCATACCCGGTACCATCACCCTCACCGCTGGCACCCTCAATCTGGGGTTGGTGAGGTCCACCAAAATTACCTCATCATGACCAGATTCCGTAAGCCTCCTTATAGTGTACTTTATATCCTCAAGGAAATCTTGATTCAGAACCGAGTTTAGATCCCCAAGTTTTACAGTCTCTCCAGCGGGCGTAAACCACCTCCTGTTGAGTCTCTTCATCCTCTCGTAGCCGATCCTCCTAGCAAATTCAGCTTTGAAGGTATCCTCCCTTGTTCCATGGATTGTCGTAAGCCTACTCTGAACAGCCTCCGTCAACGCCCTCAATGAGGCCACCTCAGGTATCAGGTGGGTTCCTACCCCGAGGGAGAGGAGCGCCGGGTCCTTATTTTTTTCATCGTCTATAGCCACGCCAATCGTCGTGATCCTCACGTCGGATGTTATATCCTTGGCATATGCCCTTATCGAGGCAGCCTCAAACTTCTTTAAGGTCTCTCTTATCAAATCGTTGTCGCTACTGCTTAGATCCACATCCCGACCCTCAACTCCCCCACCCTCAAAGAGAGACCAGGCATCCCTCTCTATTACCTCCATTAGCCCGTGGAGTACCGCCTCCTCCATCACGTTCCCCACGGCCAATCCGTTTGTATTTGTCCTGAAGAGCTGATTCTGCCTCTCGTACGGGTGAAATGCTGCCTCCGCGGGAACGAGGATGTCCCTTTCGCCCGTTACGGAGTAGCCCTTTACCCACTCCATCTCCTCATCATGGACGTACATCCGCATCTTTGGAAGGATTAACCTTACAGGATCCAATATATTGTACCTCGCCCTCAGCACCTCATAACTCCCCTTTACCAGAGTTAAAGCTCCTTGCTCTGCGGAGAACCTCTCTATTCCCTCCATTATTGCAGAGACCTCCGCCTCTTGGGGCGTACAACCCTTGCCCGTATAAACCGTAACAGCACCCTCCTGAGCCCCCGGTCTTATTGAGGTGAAGATGGGTATACCCAGCCTGTCGAGGCCCGTTATATCCGCCACCCTTGTTATTCCCGCCTTACCGGTGATCCCTCTAACCCGTTTCAAAGTGTCTTCAGGCGGTCTAGCACGGTGGGTGTCTGCCATATACTCCTTTAAGACCGATTTCAAAATCATATTCGTTACCTGTTAGCAATAGCCTATTTTTTCTCTTCAAGCTCCTTCATGCCAGAAACCATCAAGGCCACACCGACTGCCCCGATGAGGTTGGGTCGCTGGGGCACGATGATATCTACGCTTAGTATATCGGACATGGCCTTTACGAGCCCCCTCAGCAATGCCGTAGATCCAACCTCTATAATCGGATACCTTATGTCAACCTCTTGAAGTTGCTGCTCGAATATCTGCTCGGCCACGCTGTGGCAGGCTGCCGCGGCGACGTCCTCCAGCTTCGCTCCGCTTGCGAGCCCAGCAACAAGGTCCTGTAGCCCGAATACTATGCAGTAGGCGTTCATAGGAACTGACTTGTAATCTCCTCTGAATGCCATCTCACCGAACTCGTTCAGCTCCACACCGAGTCTCTTGGCGCTCGTCTCTAAGAACCTACCGGAGGCTCCTGCACAGACCCCGCCAACCGTGAAGCTGTCGGGGATGCTGTCGTATAGCGTCACAGCCTTGTTGTCCATCCCACCGATGTCTATAACCGTGGCGTCCCCCCTCTGCTTGTCCGTCATGTATAGCGCCCCCTTTGAGCAGGTCGAGACCTCTTCCATGGCGAGCTGGGCCTTATACCTCTCCCTAAGTATCTTTCTGCCATAGCCTGTAACACCTATGCCCTCGAGCTTATCCAGACCCACCTTCGCCTCATTTAATGCTGCATTCATCGCCTGCTCTCCACTCTCTATGACACCCGTGGTCGGCAACCATCCTATCCCTATTATCTCATTATCCTTCATTATGACCGCCTTGGTTGTGGTTGAGCCGGAGTCTATCCCAGCGGTTAACCCCTCCTGCTTGGTCCTTGCGAAGAGTGGCTTCTTTCCTATTATGTCCACCAAGGCCTCCATTCTCAGCATTAGGGCACCTGCCTTCGTCCTCTCAGTGAAGGAGTAGGTCACGACTGGGATCTTTGTGTGGCTCTGGATGTACCTCCTGATAATGCTCCTGACGAGCGCTCCCTCGGCGCACTTGAAGCAGGAAGTGATGAAAACCCCGTCCGCATCCGCCCTCCCCTCGCCGATAGCCTTCGCTCTGGCCATCATGACCCTGAGCCCTGGACTGAGAACATGGAAGCCAAAGTCATCCTCTACAACCTTGATCTCTGACGCATCCACCTCTGGAACAAAGAGCTTTCCACCGACAAGCTCAGCTGCCTTCTCTATCTCCTTTTGAATCCCGCTGTATTCAGTTCCGCAAGAGATCTGTGCTATCCTGACCACTTGAAGCCCCTCGTCCTCATTATTGATGTCATTATATCGAAAGACTCGTTTAAATAACTCTTCCCTTTCATAGCTCTATCTATTTTATGCGGATCTCCAACACATCTTTATCGGCAAGCTCATGTTCTGCGCCAACGCGCTCTCCATTAAAGTTGACCGAATTCCCCCAAACCCTAGCGTACTTGAAGTTCCGGTAGAGCTGGGAATGAATAATCTTGGCGATATCATCAACCCGTGCCCCCATCTTCATTATAATCGGCTTCTTGGCTGCCTCCCCTCCGGCCCCTTTGGTGTAGATCCTCATTATTCCCATAGCTCTGAAGAGGGTCCCCCCAAGGCTGTCCAGCCCCTTCCCGGTAGTGGTTGATACTCCGACCGCCTTCCTCTTGCAAGCTATATAAAAATTCTCCAATGCTCCTGGGAAGCGATCCACCTTATTTACGACTATGAGGGTAGGCTTGTAAATTCTGGTCTGATCGAGTGCGTCTTCAACCTCCTCGAGAATGACGTCCCCCCATATCCTCACGACTGCATTGCGCACGCCGAACTCCTTCAGCGCTTGTTCAATCTCCTCCACCCTGCACGTTATTCGCCCGGTGCATGCGATTTGTATACCGCCTCCCGTGGTCTTCTCTATCTCGATCTTACTAACCTTCTTGTCGATTGTTATCCCTGCTGAGATCAGCTCGTTGACTATCAGTCGGAATTGGTTTATTGAATCGGTAGCATCAAGTAGTATCAGTATTCCATCTGCATTCCTGGCAAGGCTCAGAAGTTGCGATCCCCAGGCCCCATTTCGAACATTTTCGAAGATCGCTGGAGTGTCTATTAATTGAAACTGTATATCCTCGAACGGCATCATGCCTGGAACCGGCTGCTTCGTGGTAAAGGGATGGTCCGCCACCTCTGACTTGGCGTTGGTGACCTTCATGAGGAGGGAGCTCTTTCCAGAGCTGGTCATCCCGAGGATAACCACCTGTGCTGCACCCTCCTTCTTGAAAGAGAAACCGCCTCCACCGCCTCCCACAGCCCTCCTTTTCTTCTGATCCTCAAGCTCATCCTTGAGCTGAGCGAGTCTTCTTCGTAGGTACCCCCTCATCTTCTCATTGCCCTTATGCTCCGGGATGGTCGATATGAACTCCTGCAAGTACTTGATCTTGTCGGGTAGGGCCTTAGCCTCACTGTATCTCCTTTCAGCGGCTCTCGCTTGGGGAGGTAGGTTGGCTGGCACCACGTGCACCCTTCAATCCTATATCAGCTATGCAGTTGATATTAAATGAACGGTTTACAACTTTAACCTCTGCCTTCCTTCAGCAGGACGTTGACCATCCTCGCGATCCTAATTACCCTGTCCGCGAGTTTCGTTGCGCTCTCCTCAAAGAGGTAGGAGTTAGGCTCTATTCCGAAGCTACCTTCATCTATTATGGCATCAAGCCCTCCCTCTCCCTTTCTTGCTGCGGTTTCGGCGAATGCGATCAGCTCGTCCTCCTTTCCCTTGTATTTGGGGTCCCTGTGGAGGACCGCGTATTTGAGGTTGAGCTTGTTTATTATCTTCAGCACGCTATCGTTGTACTTCAAGTTGATCGCCGATCTTATGTTTGGGTCGGCCTTCATAACCGCCAGTAAAACCTTTGCAAGGTGGCTGGACACCCCGAACTCCGGATCCATGAGTGCCTTTACCTTCCCCCTAATCCTCACCAGCCTGCCGGGGATCCCCGCGACATCTGCTACCCCCTTTGTGTCCTTCAGTGCCATGATGATGTTGGTAAAGACCTCGGGAACAAGCTCCGTAAACTCCGAGGAACTCTCAAGCAGTGATACCGCCGCACGTAGGTCCTCAAGGATTACCCGCCTTACATCCGAGATGTCTGCCAGACTCATATGGAGCTGCATGCAGATCGTGCACCTCTCATCCTCCAGCTCTGGCACCTTTATCTTGTGGGCATGGCATATCGCTCCGCCCCTCCTTAGGCTTAGGCAGATCTCACATATGTTGTTGATGAGGTCTACATAGCTCAGCCTCTTCATGGCAATTTCCGATGTAAGGCTCTTTGCTATGCTCTTGATTTCGTCAAAGCTAAATGGGGGCATTGAGATCTCAGTAGCATTCTGAGCAAGGTAGCCGCTGACCGCGGCCTGAGTGACGCCCAGCTTTTTTGCTATCTTTGTCTGCGTCCAACCATGATTCTCGGCAAGATCCTTTGCCAACAAAACCCTTAGAGCGGGCAACAGCTCTCTTACTGTCAGCTCGCAGGGCGGATTCAAATACTTTCCCCCATAACCTACTTATTATAAGATTTATATTACTTAATTATATAAAAGTCTTGT
>CAZNTO010000024.1:0-4637 GCA_964576015.1 uncultured Nitrososphaerota archaeon | reverse complement strand
CCCCATAACCTACTTATTATAAGATTTATATTACTTAATTATATAAAAGTCTTGTATAAAAACCTGCATAACTAAATCAGGTGAGCTCATTGCCTTACAAAATCCATAGAGTGATGACCATAGCCGGATCGGACTCTGGCGGAGGGGCCGGCATTCAAGCAGATCTGAAGACGTTTGCCGCTCTGGGCGTCCATGGGTTGGTGGCCCTCACCGCTGTGACCGCACAGAACACCGTCGGGGTCATGGGCATTCATGAGGTTCCAGTAGAGATGGTGCGGCTCCAGATCGAGGCTATAGTCAAGGATATTGGCGTGGAGGTCGCGAAGACCGGAATGCTCTCCTCATCTCCCATAATCAGGGAGGTCGCCAGGGCAGTCAAGGATTATAAACTGCGCGTGGTCTTGGATCCGGTGATGGTAGCCAAGTCCGGTGCCGATCTTCTGCGGCGCGAGGCCTTGGGCTCACTGATAAAGTATTTACTGCCCATGGCAGAGGTCGTCACCCCAAACTTGAGCGAGGCTGAGGCAATAACCGGATTGAGAATCGCAAATGTTAAGGACTCGATAAGAGCTGGGGAGGCCATACTTGATCTCGGCCCAAAGGCTGTGGTCGTCAAGGGGGGTCATCTGAAGGGAAGGGCCGTGGATGTCCTCTGCCAGAGGGGAAAGTCCCCGAAGGATTTTTCCGCGGGCAGGATTGAATCTACAACGACCCACGGAACTGGCTGCATCTTCTCCTCTGCGATCGCGGCCTTCCTGGCGATGGGTAGATCCATCGAGGACGCCGTTAAGGAAGCCAAAGAATTCGTCACCGGGGCTATAACGTACGGTCTGAAAATAGGAAAAGGCATGGGACCAGTGGATCCAGTGAGCAGCCTGCGGATGGACGCCGAGAGGTACAAAATAATGTCTAGGATGTATGATGCAATGTTAGTGATCGAGTCATCCGAGGTTCTCTCCCTCCTCTCGCCCGAATGCCAGATAAACATCGTGATGGCCCTCCCGGAGCCCTACGCGAAGGGCACCGAATCCGTGTGTGGCATCCCTGGGAGGATCTTCAATGTGGGCGGAAGGCTTAAAGCTGCTTCTTGCCCGGCCTTTGGTGCTTCCAAGCACGTTGCAAGCGTGGTTCTTACTGCAATGGAGTTTGACCCTCGGGTTAGATCCGCTATGAACATACGCCACTCCAAAGAGATCGTAACCGCATGTGTAAGCTTGGGTTTCAGGATAGGATCCTACGATAGGAAGAAGGAGCCTGAAGAGGTGAAGGCAAAGGATGGTGCGACCATACCATGGGGCGTAAAGGCGGCAATCAGGGAACTGGGCGCGGTTCCAGACATAATCTACCACGAGGGGGATCTAGGAAAGGAACCAATGATAATCGTGTTGGGAAGGGATCCCGTAGAGGTCGCAATGCGGGCCATAAAGATAGGCAAGAAACTGAATACTCCGTGAGTTCGACTCGCTGCAGTTACTCGACGGTGCTCAACTTTCACCAATTAACCTAGTGTCATCATGCAATAAATAATTACTGCAACTGGGCAAAGTTACTTCAGGAAGGAGTCTATCCTATAGACGTTTATTATTGTCGAGTCGAAGTACCCGCTCCTCAGCTCTTCCACAAAGGAGTTCAACTTGAAGACCGGAACCACCAGCACCCCTTCGTTTTCCACAATCCTCTCCTGATAGAGCGTTACAAGTATTGGTATGACTTTGGCAGCACCCCAATGCCCCACGTCTAGCCGTGCAAACTCTTGAAGTTTATTACCAAACTCTACGGCTCTTGCTAAGTGCGCCGAGGCCGCAACCTTCAATGCTGAGACCTTGCCGAGCCGGATCCTCCAGTGCTTGCAGTCTATGACTACTATCCGTGGCCTCTCCAGCGCCACCACGTCCACCTCGTACCGCCTCTTCTTGGAGGAGAACCTGAAGTTTCTGAAAGTTCTAAAGCCTTTCTCCGAGAGGACTTCCGAGACAAGACCTTCGAAGTCTTTCCAATCTAGATCTTTAGTAATATCTTCGAGGGCGCCTCCGCTTCTCATCCTCGCCTCGAGCTCTGCCAATGAAAGGTTGCCTACCGTGCCCTTACACCCTCTTCCTCTAGCATCGCAGCATCGCTTTGCTGGAAATCTTTGCAGTTGGTGGCATACTCAGTTTATGGGCGTTCTCTCCAATCCTGCTCATCACTTTCTCAACTCTCTCTCGCTGGGCTAATCCAAATTCTTCAGCGATCTTCTTCTGCGAGTACCCAAGGTCTGTATAGAGGTGAAGGATCATGTCTACGTCCTCGTAGTTCATCCCCAGCTCGTCCTCGGCTCTATGGCCAGGCCAGAGCCTGGGGCTGCTCCTCTTCCTCACTATCCTCTCCGGGATGCCTATATGCTTGGCAAGTTCCCTAACCTGCGTCTTAAAAAGCCCGCCGAGGGGGAGTATGTCCACCCCGCCGTCACCGTACTTCGTGAAATATCCGATCAGTAGCTCGCTCCTGTCCCCGCTACCCACAACAATCCTGCGTTCGAAATTCGCCATGTAGTAGAGGATGGTCATTCTCATCCTCGCCTTCACGTTCCCCTCCGCTATCTTGTCTCCCTTCCTGCCAGAAGCCCTCAGAACCCACTCCACAGCCTCAGTTATGTCTATCTTCTCGTACCTAATCTCGAGCATACGCGCTAACTCTATTGCGTCCTCCTCATCCGAAACTGGTGTGGAGCTCGCCTCGGGCATTATTAGGGCTAGGATCCTGTCCTTGCCGAGGGCCTTCACTGACAGGGCCGCTATAGTCGAAGAGTCAACTCCTCCGCTTAATCCAAAAACAACGCCACGATCCTTTACCTCCCGCTTTATAAAATCGCAGATCTCCTTCTCGACAACTTTATAATTCAAGGCGAGTTGCTCCGAGACTTTCATAAAAAGTCCCTCCTACGAATATGGGACTGATGCATATAAAAGTTTAAATGTAAGAATCAATCCATCAGAGTCATATAGGATCGTGAATCTATGGCATCGAAAGACCAGATGATGGGTGCAGGAATTCTCATTGTCTCGATTGTTATCATCATATTATACTTATACTGGTTGTTCTTCACGCCTTACTCTTGGTGGGCAATAGTCGTACCAGTGCTTATCGCAGTCTTGGCAGTACTGGGCATAGCCGCCTGGATAGGCTATACAATGGCAACGACCCCTCCTCCGAAGCCGTTGGAGGATATACCTGAGCTGAAAGAGACCGAAGAAAAGAAATGAGCCCACAACTGAAGGAAAACTACAAACAATGAAAAATCAGCGGTTTTTCCTCTTTTTTCATTTTTACACCTCTTTTTTGAACCTCCTTCCCAAAATTATACTACGATCTCCCATAAAGGAATATTTTTAAATGCAAAGTTCAAGAGTAGTCTTCAGTGGATAGTTCCTATCCGTTTATGACAGAATGTAGTTTTATGGTGATGAAAATTGAAGATAAAATATCCTTTGATACTGATAAACTTCAAGACCTATGAGGAGTCGCAGGGTAAGAGGGCGCTTTCACTAGCCAAAGTTGCAGAGAAGGTAGGTGAGGAGTACCGAGTCTGTATGGCTGTAGCTCCACAGTATATCGACATATCGCTAATCGCAAACAATACCTCCGTTCCTGTTTTCGCCCAGCATGTCGACCCTGAGATGCCCGGCTCCTATACAGGGCACGTCACGCCGGAGTCAATAAAGGAGGCTGGCGCCTGTGGATCGATAATAAACCACTCCGAGCACCGCCTGAGGGCGGATGTAATTGAGGACACCATCAACAGGTGCAGATCAATAGGACTCCTAACATGCGTCTGCGCAAACACCTCTGCTGTGGGCAAGGCTCTAGCCGTCCTCAACCCTGAGATAATCGCTGTGGAGCCCCCCGAGCTCATAGGGGGCAACATATCGGTATCGAAGGCGAGACCCGAGGTGATTTTCGATTCTGTTAGGATGATAAAGGCCGTCAGCCCGAAGGTGCACTCTCTCTGCGGCGCAGGCGTTAAAACCGGCGAAGATGTTGCGATGGCGCTGAAGCTTGGCTCGGAGGGGATCCTCGTGGCTTCGGGTGTGGTAAAAGCAAAATACCCAGAGTCGATACTTAGGGAATTTGCGGAGTACGTACAGCGGTAAACAGCCGCTCGCAACCTACTTTATTTTAAATCGCCTCTAGAGCCTACTGGATCGTTCCATCCGACACCACTACCACCAACGTAATGGACCTCACCACGATCTCGGTGAGGACAATAGACACCTTGGTGTTAATCCCCTAGTTTTTTGACTGACTGTACACATTTGGCTAGGAATGCATATATAGGTCTATCCTCAACTATTCTGAGTTATATGGTGAATTCTATGGGTGACAGTCTTTGGTCCAATAAGAGTCGACCTTCCGGTCGATGAAATTCCGAAATTTTGGTACAACATACTCCCGGATATGCCTGAACCCTGTCCTCCGCCACTAGACCCACGCACTTTAAAACCAGCTGGGCCTGAGTTGCTTTTAGCACTTTTCCCGAAGAGCTTGGTCATGCAAGAGGTCTCGCCGGAGCGGTTCATACAGATCCCAGAGGAGGTCCGAGAAATATACATCAGGATGGGGAGACCCACCCCGCTGTACAGAGCAAAACGGCTCGAGGA
>CAZNTO010000023.1:11872-13861 GCA_964576015.1 uncultured Nitrososphaerota archaeon | reverse complement strand
CTCCCGGTGCCCAGCGAGATCGTAATGCCCTTTTCCGGTTTCTTAGTATCTACAGGTGCTTTCGATCTTTGGCAAGTAGTGCTTTACGGGACTCTTGGCAACTTGGTGGGTGCCTGGATAGCGTATTTCCTAGGCCTGCGCGTTGGTAGGATTGCTATCATAAAGTACGGCAAGTACGTGCTACTCAAGGAGAGCCACCTCGCAACCGCGGAAAGATGGTTCAAAAAATACGGAGACAAGACCATCTTCTTCAGCAGGCTCACTCCAGTCATCAGAACTGTCATATCGCTTCCTGCAGGAATTTCGAAAATGGAGATTAAGAAATTCACGGTCTACACCTTCGTTGGATCTATTCCTTGGAACTTTGCGCTGACCTACCTAGGGTTTCTGCTAGGAAATAATTGGATCGAAATCGAGGGTTTTAGCAATTATCTGAAACTTATAATTGTATTGGGCGCATTAGCAGTAATGGTGGTGTATCTATTAACAAGATACAGAAAGGGATCTTACCCTAAAAAAGCTCCTTGAACTCCAAGGTCCTAAAAATTAAAAAAAAACTGACTATATTTACAATAACCTTTAGGCAGACACAAGCAGAATAGGGATCGTATGCAAAGTCAAGATTGTTATAAAAAATAAATTGCTTAGAACACAAAATTTAAGTTATTTATAGATAGAGCCCATAAAGTATCTCATGGTGAGCAGATGAAGGCTATCATCTTGGCTGGCGGATTTGCAAAACGCATGTGGCCCCTAACCCTTGATCGGCCAAAGCCTCTACTGCCCATCGGCAACGGTTTTATTCTGGACTTCGTTGTAGAGAAGATCCTGAATGTCAAGGCCATTGACGAGGTCATAATCTCTACCAACAAGAGGTTTGAGGTTAAGTTTCAGGATTGGATAAGGGAGAGAGGCCACCGTAACATCAAGGTCTTCCCAGAGCCATCGCTCAAGGAGGAGGAGAAACTGGGTCCAGTAAGGGGTCTGGAGATGATCCTGAGGGATGCGTCGCCTGACGAATACCTCATTGCAGCCGGGGACAACCTCTTCTCATTGGACATCACGGAAATGGTGTTATTCTATCGCAAAGTAAAGTCCACTATTGTAGCGCTATACGAGATAGGAAGCCAAAAACTCGCAAGGCAGTACGCGTGTGTAGAACTCGATGAAAATTCACGCATTGTGGGTTTCGAGGAAAAGCCCGCAAAGCCGAGGAGCCTTCTGATATCCACCGGGATATATCTCCTACCTTGGAGCTCCGCCTCAAAAATGGGGCTGTACTTGGATGAGGGCAACCCCTCTGACCCGATCGGGCGGTTTATTGGTTGGCTCGCGGCGCACGAGGATACATACGGTCTAAAGTTCTCCGGCTATTGGTACGACATAGGATCGCTAGAGTCTTACGGTGCAGCACAGAAGGACTTTAAGTCAAGATCATATCAAAAATGACCATAGCCCCAATGATTAGGATATAATTGCTTGGTGACTACTTTCGAACTAGCCTTTTGGCTCCCTCTATCGGTCCCATTTCCGACTCGAACCACTCAAGGGTCTTCTGGAGCCCCTCCCTTATACCCGTCTTTGCCTTCCATCCCAGCTCCCTTTCTGCCTTGCCAACGTCTGGCTGGGTATACTCTACATCGCCTAGCCACGCAATGCCGCCCCTTGCCTTTACCTCCACACCGCTCAGGCCAAGGATCTCTAGCATCATCCCCGCCAGCTCAAACACCGTATATGACTCACCTAGACCGATGTTGTATGCCTCACCCTTGCATTCCGCCTTCTCCGGGGCTATCAGTAGAGCCTCGACCGCGTCGTCTATGTAAAGGTAGTCCTTCAACTGAAAGCCTGTGCCTAGCACTTCAAGCCTCCTCGGATCCCTCAACAGCCTTCTATAAAGGTCTATCATCACTCCCTTGTTGGTTCCGGGACCGTAGATGTTGAAGAGTCGCAGGGTGACGGTCGGCACCCCAAAAAGCTCGCTATAAA
>CAZNTO010000023.1:6429-11772 GCA_964576015.1 uncultured Nitrososphaerota archaeon | reverse complement strand
GTTGCGTCTCTGACATCCCCCTTTATGAAATTTACAGCCCCCGTCTTCATCAGTTCCGATATATTCGAGAGTCTGCCTGTTGAAAGGTCATCAAATACCCTCACGAGGTTCCCTCTCTCGACTAGTCGCCCTATCAATCTAGGGCCTATGAACCCTGCTCCTCCCGTCACAAGAACCAACAACGATGATTGCACCTTCTCAGCTAAGAATTGGAGCGATGGTAATATTAATAACGTTTTGGTCTTGGTGTCATCGGTTATCCTATAATCTTCATACCATAAAGTATTGGTCTTCAGAGTTCAGCATATAGGGGCATCGTTCCTCAGGAGTTAAAGACAAACTATTAATCCCACAAGAATCAACTTGTTAACGAATAATCAATAGTAAAGGGTCTCAACTTGAGATACTTCACAAGCCCGTATAACTTTATCCAACAGGATACTAGAAGGGTCAAGATTTACGATACTACCCTAAGGGATGGGGAACAAACCCCAGGCGTTAAGTTCACCAAAGAGCAGAAGGTACAGATAGCCCAGAAGCTTGATGAACTAGGGGTAGACACCATCGAGGCAGGCTTCCCTGTGATCTCCTCTTACGACGAGGAGGCCGTTAAGGCAGTGGCGTCTGAACGCCTCAGTGCCGATGTGATCTGCCTCTGCCGATCTAAGCAGAAGGACATAGATGCTGCCCTCAAGGCGGATGTTGATGGTGTTATAATATTCCTAGCGGTGTCAGACCTCCACCTGAAGTACAAGCTTCAAAGGGACCTCATGGCTGCCATAAACATGGCGGCAGAGTCAATCGCCTACGCAAAAAGTCATGGGCTCTTCGTCCAGCTATCGGCCGAGGATGCAACAAGAACCTCCATGGAGTCTCTAACCGCCCTCTACAGCGCTGCCGAGGAAAGCGGGGCGGACAGGCTGGGAATAGCAGATACCACTGGCTGCATAAGACCAAGAGCAATGCATTATCTAATCGAGTCTCTTAGGAAGAAATTTGATCTGGAACTCTCCGTGCACTGCCACAATGACTTTGGTCTCGCCGTAGCCAACTCCCTCGCAGCCTATGAGGCTGGCATTGATACGATCTCGGTATCCGTCAACGGTCTAGGGGAGAGATGTGGCAATGCCTCGCTGGAGGAGGTAGTGATGTCCCTATATGCCCTATACGGTGTAGATCTCAAGTTCAATATTCAAATATTAAAGGAACTCTCCGAAATAGTGTCAAAATTCTCGGGTATCCCTATACCAATTAACAAGCCCATAGTCGGAGCAAACGCCTTCCGGCACGAGTCCGGTATACACGTTGCGGCTATAATGAAAAACCCTTTTACCTACGAATCCTACGAGCCGCAACTAGTTGGGCAGGAGAGGAAGCTAGTATTTGGGAGGCACTCAGGAACTGACGGTGTAAGGCTGAAGATCGAATCCCTTGGTTACAAGATTACCGATGAGGATCTCGCTGAGATAATGAAAAGATTAAAGACATTGCCAATCAATGCCACTATCATAGACAACGGCAATCTATGCGACTTCGTAAAGAGGGTGCTCCATGAGAGGGCTTGAGGGTGAGCAACACTATCTATTCACTGGCAACATCAAAGAAGGCAAAAGTAGCCATAGGGGTTGATTCAAAACTAGAATCCGCAGAGATGGTCATTAACTCCACACTCTTCGCCAAGAGGGAGGGCTATGCGGAGCCTGTTCTGATCTCTAATGAAAAGATAAGCGACAATCTATCGCCTGAAGGAATCGTCGGTAAAGAGATATCGCTCATAATAGGTAAAGACGTAGAGAGAACCTTTGTTGATCTCTTGAAGGAGGGAGCTGTGGATGCTGCTGTCAGGGGAAACCTTAGCTCCAGAACGCTCGTCCCACTACTTCGTTCAGAGTTCAAATGTAAAAACCTCTGTCGTGTAACGATCCTCGATGTTGGTGGTAGACTCGTGATGCTCGCTCCCGTGGGGATAGAGGAGGGGGACTCGCTGGAGGAGCTAATAACAATAGCTGGATACTGCAAGCGGCTTGCTAAAAAATTAGGTATCCCATACAAGATAGCGGTTCTCTCAGGTGGCAGGATAGAGGACAAGGGGCGCAGCAAGAAGGTTGATAGAATGCTCTCCGTATCGGCTTTACTGACCAACATCCTCCAGAAAAAAGGAATGGATGCGGAGAACTTTGGCATCGAGCTTGAGAGGGCGGTGGGAGGCGACGCCACTTTGCTCTTAGCCCCAGATGGCATTGTTGGGAACATTATCTTCAGATCCCTCGTTCTTGTGGCAAATGTAGAGAGCTTTGGTGCCTACGCGGCAGCACTTCCAAGGATTTATATCGATACCTCAAGGGCAAAGGCCAGTTACTTATTACCGATAATCTTTGCCAGTGCGCTCAGCAAATAATAAGTTAGGTCTAAGAAGGGAGATAAGACTCAATCCGACAACTAAAAATATTCGCCCATCTTGTTAATAAGATGAGGTTTCAACGTTGGGTAGCACTGCTGTAGAAAAGATCATCTCCAACGCTGTTGGTCGGGAGGTCAGTGCGGGGGAGTTCGCTGAGGTCCCCGTGGACTTTGCATACTTCCACGATGGCACAGGTCCGCTAATCATCGATGCGCTCAAGAGGATGGGCGTTGAGAAGATCAAGGATCCAAACAGGGTGGGGATCGTTTTCGACCATTCTGTGCCTCCATACAGCGATCAGGCGGCAACACTTCAGGCCAAGGTAAGGAGGTTCGCAAATGGTCAAGGCATATCAAAATTTCATGATTTAGGGGAAGGGATCTGCCATCAAGTCATTCCTGAGAAGGGATACGTCTCCCCTGGCATGGTCGTTATAGGAGCGGACTCACACAGCTGCACGCTTGGGTGTTTTGGGCTCTTCTCGACAGGGGTAGGAGCCACAGACCTTGCTTACATCCTAGCAACAGGAATGGTATGGCTAAAAGTTCCAGAGACCATAGCAATAGACTGCTCTGGAAGACTAGGTGGAAAGGTTTCATCTAAGGACCTCATACTCGAGATAATAAGAGTGGTAGGGACTGATGGTGCGACCTACAAGGCGGTTGAGTTCTCAGGCGAGGCGGTAAGACACATGTCACAGTCCTCTAGGATGACTATGTCCAACATGGCTGTGGAGATGGGTGCAAAGACGGGATTTATGGAGGCCGACTCTAAGACCTTCGAGTTTCTTGGTAGGAAGGGAAAGACCTTCAGGACCGATGTAGATGTGGGAAGGATGACCGTGGATGCCTTGCCCCTTGTACCAAAAATTGCATGTCCGGGCAGTGTTGCAAATGTGAAATCAGTTTCGGAAGTCGAAGGCACCCATATAGATCAGGCGTTCTTGGGTTCCTGCACCAACGGGAGGTACGAGGATCTGCTGGAAGCCGCAAAGATAGTGAGGGGAAAGAAGGTTCACAGGGATATGCGATTCATCGTAATCCCGGCATCCAGGTCTACCTACCTGAAGGCGCAGAAGGACGGTCTTCTTAACATATTTTTGGAGGCTGGAGCCATAATAGGAGTCACAGGTTGTGGGCCGTGCCTGGGTGTTCATATGGGTGTTCTTGGCGATAATGAGGTCTGTGTATCAACATCAAACAGAAACTTCATCGGGAGGATGGGCAGCGTCAAGTCTTCCGTCTATCTAGCATCCCCGCAGACCGTGGCAGCCTCCGCGGTGGAGGGCAAGATTACTGATCCAAGGAGGTTCTCTTGATGATAAAAGGGCGGGTATGGAAGTTCGGGAACGATGTGGACACCGATGTGATTATACCTGCAAAATACCTGAGGTCAGTGGACCAAACGGTCTGGCCAAAGCACCTCCTTGAGGGACTGGACCCCACGTTCAGCTCCAAGGTAAAGGCCGGGGACATAATCGTCGCCGGTAAGAACTTTGGCTGCGGATCCAGCAGGGAGCAGGCTGCTTTAGCCATAAAATGGGCGGGGGTTTCTGCCGTCGTTGCAGAATCCTTCGCCAGAATATTCTTCAGGAATGCAATAAATAACGGGCTACCCTTGATAGAGTGTAAAGGCGTAAGCCAAGTAGTCGATGAGGGAGATCTCATAGAGATAGACCTCGATAGCAGCGAGGTAAAAACCAAGAAGGGTGTCATAAAATCCACCCCGATCCCTATCTTCCTCCAAGAGATTCTAAAGAGCGGTGGTCTGGTAGAGTACTACAAAGCAAAGAGGGCGATGTGATCTTTTTGTCCAGATCCAAATCCTCGGCTCGCCACTCCCCAAACACCTCCGAGGTCATTGTAAAGGCCCTTGAGGGATTCGGCGTGGGGGTAGCATTTGGAATGCCCGGGATGTGGTCCCTCCCGCTGTATGATGCGCTCTACACGTCAAAGATAAGGCACATCCTCGTCAGGCATGAGCAGTTTGCGGTCTATGCTGCCGATGGATACACGAGGGTCTCCGGGAGGCCTGGCTTCTGCATAGGTACGGCAGGTCCTGGCGCGGTAAATATTGCGGCAGGCATGGCTGTACCTTTCAGTGATCACTCGCCGGTGATCGCCGTAACTGGGCAGGTCCCCACCTACGAGCAGGGTAAGGGCTGGTTGGAGGATTTGGACCTCCAGGCTATATTTAGACCAGTTACAAAGTTTACAGCCCAAATTATGGATCCCAAAACTGCCTACGATGCACTGGCTACGGCCTTCCTGTGCTCCGTAGAGGGGTGCCCAGGACCAGTACATATCAGCATACCTGGGGACGTTCAAAAGTTACCATCAAGGGGCAAGCATTACATGCCCGTGCCATCAAAGCCCGAGCCAGAGCCCGCAACGATCGATCTTGTGATAGATTCGGTATCTTCTTCAAGGGCTCCGCTGATCCTGGCGGGTTGGGGGGCGGTCCAGTCGGGTGCCTCTAAGGGCGTGTTGAAGCTTGCTGAGGCGGTTCACTCTCCCGTTGCATCCTCATACATGGGGAGAGGGATCATACCAGAGGACTGCCCGTTCGCCCTAGGTCCGGCCGGCAGGAGGGGCACAAAAGACGCCAACGTTGCTTTGGCCTCCTGCGACCTCCTAATCGCCCTTGGCTGCAGGCTTAGCAACCTCACGGTCGATGTACCGATAAACTGCAAGGTGATCCAAGTGGATGTCGATGATAGGAACTTCTCATCTCTGGCCTCAATAAGGGTGAGGAGCGATGCCTCCCTCTTCATAGACGCTATTCTGCCCCGCCTCAAATCAATAAAGGGCACATACCGCCCCGTGGCTAAATCCGCCCGAGCTGCTGAGAAGGGCAGAGGAAGGGCGCTGGAATTCGCAAAGGCGCTCTCCACCTTCTCCGATGCAATATTCTCCGTGGACATAGGACTGCACACAATATGG
>CAZNTO010000023.1:0-6329 GCA_964576015.1 uncultured Nitrososphaerota archaeon | reverse complement strand
GTCGAGATGTCACGGCCAAGGATCCTCGACGAAGAATCATGATTAATATAAGAAGCCACAAATCAAGTAAAACAGGGGCGCCTGCATTTGACAGAGTTTTATGATAGAGCGGCAATCCGGCGGCTCCTATCCTCAAAGAAATGGATCTCGCCGCATAAAAAGGTCGTCGTAGCGGTGGACGAGAAGGCCGGCGTTGCGGAACTAATAGAGGATCATGCCAGGGGAATGTGTCTAGGTGGCTCTGCATGGTCGCTATACCACTATACTAAGAACAGCAAGTCGGTAATCTGGTCAAAAAGGGAGGGGGCGCGTCTTTTCTATAAGGTCAAACTATCAAAAGAAAGTGCTCCCAGCGTACTTGAGCCTAGCTACAAGCCTGCTTCCATAGAATCCGTCGTTTTAATTGGCGATAAGGTGAAGGTTACATACTCCGGGCTGGCTGGTGCCGGGGTGGCGGCGCTCAGCAGGGGCATGGCCGAGGGTGTCGAGGGTGTCGAGGTTCTAGAATGGGGAGGCGGAAAGAGGCTGGGGAGGGCCACTATAATCCTCCCGAGGAAGGAGAAGATAACCATCGGCATAGACGACACAGACAAGGCTGATGAGGGTGCCACGTGGTCGCTGGTCAACGAGATCGCCTTCGAGGTTTCGAAGCACAAGGGTGTGGACTACCTGGAGCACGCTATAGTCCAGCTCTACCCTCAGAACCCATTCAAGACCCAGAACTGCACTTCCAACTCCGTCTCCTTCGCAGTTCCGCCTGAGTTAAGGGATTCCATGATAAAGGAGTTTAGGGATGCTGTTACTGAAAGGACCTTATCCAAGGAGACTGGAATAGCTTACCTTTCGGGTGTAATGATTCAGGATGGCCTTAAGGCTTTTGCAAAGAGGGTAAAGGTTGAAATGGTGACCGTGGAGGACGCCGAGAGAGCAGCCATAGAGAATGATGTGAGGCTCTTCCGGATTACTGGGTCAAGGGGTCTCATAGGGGCTGTAGCTGCCATACCTTATGTTGAGTCCCCCGATGAGGCAGTGAGGATACCAGGTGTTGTTTGAGTTGCTCGATTATATTGTCGTTGGCTCGGGAGCCGGCGGCGCAACCGTAGCGAAGGAACTCTCATCTGCTGGCAAGAGGATCCTTTTCCTTGAGAATGGAAAGAAACTCCCTCCAGGTCGCGCCTCCACCGCTTATACTATCATGCCCTCCGGTGTTGAGGTATGGCAGACCATCTGCCTTGGCGGAACCACGATGGTGACTATGGGAAATGCTGCCCGTGGCAAGATCGATGGCAAACTAGAGCCCTTCTACTCTGAGGCGGAGGCAGAGATGGGCGTGCATCCAGTTCCAGCGTCCCATATGGGTTCGGGAACAAAGTTGTTGCTGTCCTTCTCAAAAGGCTGGAGGGTCATGCCAAAGGCTATAGACTTCGGTAAATGCAAGAACTGTGGGTTGTGTTCGCTCGGTTGTCCACACATAGCAAAGTGGGACGCGACTTTTTATATTAAAGAGGCGGTATCGCAGGGGTGTTCCCTCGCCACCGAGGTATCGGTCAGGAGGGTCCTCATCGAAGGAGGGAGGGCTATAGGTGTGGAGACCTTTGATGGTAGGGAGTTCAAGAGTAACGGGGTGGTCCTTTCGGCCGGAGCCGTGGAGACCCCTAGAATCCTCATGAGGTCGGGTTTCGAGTCGGTGGGAAAGGGTCTCTTTGTAGACACATTCGTGACGGTCGGGGGTGTTAAGGAGGGGGTTCATTTGAACAGCGAGCTGAATATGGCGCTTTACATAAAGAGGAAGGGATACCTGCTCTCCCCCCACTATTCCAGCTTTCTCATGCCATACCTGACGAGCAAGGGCCTAAAGCCCCAGCCATCTGACATACTAGGAATAATGGTGAAGATCGAGGACGAGCCCGTCGGTGAGGTGAAACCGGATAAAATAATCAAAGGGCTCTCTAGCAGGGACATGGATCTTCTGGATAAGGGCAAGAAGGAGGCCTCAAAAATCCTGATTGCCGCCGGAGTGAAGGCGGGAACCATAGTCTCGACGTTTCCAAGGGGGACGCACCCCGGCGGAACATGCGCCTCACTTATAGATCGTTCTCTCGAGACCGATATTGGGTCCCTTTATATATCTGATGCAAGCATCATACCTGCACCCTTGGGGATGCCACCAATGTTATCTATAGTGGCGACCTCAAAGAGGCTTTCTCGTCTTTTACTTGGAAGGGCTTAGTAGGTATCTTATAATCTCCTCGTGTATCATGCAGGGTTGTTCCTTGTACTCTCTTGTTTTCCAATTTTTTATCTGCGATACACTCTCCTCCAAATGATCAAGATCCTGGCACGAGAGAATGTACCCTTCCTTACTGAGTTTTATCATTATATCCAGGTTTTGCAGCTGTATAGTGTGAGGGTTTGATACCGCGATTGCCTTCCTTCCAACGCTAAGTATCTCAAAAAGAGTTCCGGCACCGTTGTGCGTTATTATAAACTCAGCAGACTGGTAGAATGGATTCAGATCGTCTTTGAACCTGAACCATTCCGTGTTCTTCGGAATATACGATCCATTCCCTATCTGAACCACGACGTCGCTGATTACCCTGCTCTCTGCCAGCTTGTCTACCTTCATAATCAGCTCGTCAAAGGGAGCCATGGAGCCAACGGTCACGAAGATCATGATAATCTACCCGCATAAACCGCCCTTGGATATACCACCTTTAGATCAGGCCACTGGATAAAGAAAAGATCCGCAAATCTGTAGAGGATCCTTCCAGACATTGATCCTCTGTATACCCTCGACCAGCTCTCGATGTATATTACCTTCTTCCTGATCAATTTGCCAAGGATGGAGACAGGAACAGCAATCCCTGGACCAGCGCTGACTATAGCTTTGGGCTTGGACCTCACAATTATCAAAAATGCTTCCACAAAGAGCCTGGCAATCTTGAACAGCGTAACAATGATGTTGTCCTCGTATGCCCTTGCCCTATGCGCGAAGTACACCTCTCCCCTTACTTTTATCTTCTTGAGGGATAGCCGATCCTCCATTGAAATGAGATACGCGTACTCGAACCTCTCCCCCAACAAGTCAACAAGCTTTAACATTTGAGCCGTATGCCCGCCGCTTCCAAGGATCACCAGAATCTTCAAATTCCTTCACAAGCTCTTTTTTATTATCTCTACCATCCTCCCCAAATCGTCTTCAGATACTGTGGGGTTTACTGGCAGCGACAGGACTGTCTCGGCAGCTAACTCAGCGTTGGGTTGGCGCAATTTATCGTAACCTAGACTGGAGTAGAAGGGTGTTCTGTGGATTGGTGTTGGGTAATAAATAGTTGCATTTATTCCCCCCTTCAACAGTCTTGTTCTGAGCCTTTCCCTCTCTATTGATGATCTGCATCTCACCGTGAATAGATACCAATTGTGCTTGCAATGTTCAGGTACCTTGGGAAGAATGAGCGTAGTATTTTGAAGCATTTCCCTGAGCATTTCTGCATTTCTTTCTCTTGCCTTCAGGAATCCCGGCAGCTTCCTAAGCTGTTCTCTTCCAATGGCTGCCTCTATCTCTGGCATCCTGAAGTTTCCACCGAGGATAATGGGATCATAGCCCTCTATTTGACCATGTGTCCTCATCTTTTTCAGTCTCCCCGCAAGGCTGTCATCATCCGTAACCACCGCCCCTCCCTCTCCCGTAGTCATAACCTTACCGGGATAGAAGCTGAAGCATCCAACATCGCCAAGAGTCCCCGCCATCCTGCCTTTATAGGATGCACCAAGTGCTTGGCATGCATCCTCTATGACTTTTATCCCTTTTACACCAGCAATCTCCTTTATCTGATCCATCTCAACTGGCAAGCCGTAAAGATCAACCGGGATGACTGCCTTTGTTCTGCCAGTTATGGCTCTCCTAAACGCTGCTGGCTCCATGTTGAAACTATCCAAGTCTATGTCTACGAATACAGGCTTTGCCCCTGTAAGTAACACTGCGCTGGCCGTGGCAATGAAGGTGAATGATGGTACTATAACTTCGTCCCCGGAACCCACATCTGACGCAAGGAGTGAAATTAATAGTGCCGATGTACCTGAGTTTGTTGCTATCGTGTTCCTCGCCTTGAGATAGCCTACTAACTCCCTCTCAAATGCCTTCACGTTTGGTCCGCCATCTGGCGATGGATTGGTTAATACACCGCTCTCCATTACCCTTTTTACCGCCTCTCCCTCTTCCCTTCCTAACATGGGTTTGTTTATTGGTATCAATGCATATCACTGCCATAATACTAGCATGATTCAAATATCTTATTAGCGGTGTCCTAAATCCGCGCTCTGCTTCTTATCATATTCTTCTCTACTCATGACCTTTTTTGCTGGTACCCCTAGCACAACGGTCATAGAGGCAACATCCTTTGTCACCACCGCTCCAGCCCCCACTACGGCTCCCCTTCCTATTTTGACTCCGGCGATCAAAACCGCCCTTGAACCAATTACGGCATTGTCCTCTATTGTCACTCCTGTGATTTTGGGTGTAGGTGGGTACCTGTCGTTTGTAACTGTCGCGTATGGGCCCATGAATATGTTTGATCCAATGACTGTTCCTGGCGGTATATACACCCCGGTCTGTATGTTGTTATTCTTGCCTATTTTCACATTACCATCAATAACGGTAAAAGTTCCGATCCTCGATCCATTACCTATAGTCACCTTCTCCCTTACTAATACACCATGGCCGGTCTCCACGGCATCACCCAACTGCGTACCCTCGTATATCCTGCTTCCTCCCCGTACAATGCCGCCTTTGCCTACCACACTACCATCGCTTAGTTCATCATATCTTTGAAAATTTGCCTTTCCTCCAAGGGCAATCACCTTGCTGCGTGCAGGATAACCTACCATGACTATATCTCCTATGAGCGTCCCAGCGCCTATTATTGTAGGGCCTAAAATGATTGCCTCCCCTTCCAATACCCCTTCAATCCGTGCCTTTTTAGATAAAAACAATTACATTCGCCTTCCGTTACTCTTTTTTATCCTATGTTAAACTCGATTTATAAAATGGGTGCCTACAATATCCTAAGTCAACAGTTCTGGCCATATCTCTATATGCTAAAACAATCAACCGACGTCTCGAAACCATTCTTGCCTGCACTGCCCATCAATTAGCACCCTTCTCTAGAGCGCTTAGGGCGATCTTTAGGTCCTTTAAACCCTCAATGCCATCCACGAGGGGTCTCTTGTTATTTCTGACACATTCGATGAAATGTTCCTGTTCCACCCTTAGCGGCTCTCTCTTGTTTACCTCCACCATACGTTTTGTGGCATTACTATTGATCTCGATGGTCTGATCTATGTAGTTGAGGTTGGCTATCGCATTTGCGCCGGTGGCGACAAGCGTTCTCACCTTGTAGGGGGTAAACCAGTTAACCTCTATGCTGGCAATTGCCTCTTCAAAGTCAAGGAGGATTAGGGCATAGTCTTCTTTATGCCAGTTGTAACTCCCGTATCTCGCGTATATCTTCCTTGGCTCTCTTCCGACCAGGAACCGCACAACATCAATATCATGAGTTGCTAGATCGATTATTATCCCCACATCCATTACTCGTGGTGCCTGCGGCCCTACTCTTTTGGCTGAGAGGACGAGAACTTTGCCAAGCTCCCCCTTTGTGATGAGATCCTTTAATTTGAGTACTGCCGGATTAAACCTTTCTATGTGACCCACCATGAGTATCGTTCCACTCTTCTTGGCTGCATCTATTATCTCCTGGGCATCCTCAATGGTTGCAGAAATAGGCTTCTCTACTAAGCAAGCTATCCCATTCTTTAAGAATTTGATTGCCACCTCCTTGTGGATTGAGGTTGGCACCGCTATGCTCACGGCATCTGGGTGGAGCTTTATCAAATCCTCCACAGAACCAACGACTTTTGTACCATATCTGCCGGCTATCTCCTTAGCCCGTGTAGCATCTTTGTCGACGATACCAACAAGTTGGCAATTATCCATCTCCGAGTAGACCCTAGCGTGGTGTTGACCCATCGCCCCCACGCCAACCACGCCAACCCTCAAGACCATCACCTCATTGAGTTAATCAGAAGTTAATGCTATTGATGTATATTCTTAAATATGTTCTTGAAATATACTTTGACAAATACCATGAGATAAGGTAGTCATCATGAGTCCACTGATACTCCTCTCATTTCCTATCTCATTAATCATCACATACTGGCTTGCTTACAAGTGGATAAGAATCGCCAAGAGGGCAAATATCGTGGGGAAGGATCTCAATAAGGTGGGCACCCCAACTATCCCAGAGATGGGCGGGATTCCAGTAATAGGTGGG
>CAZNTO010000022.1:10670-13865 GCA_964576015.1 uncultured Nitrososphaerota archaeon | reverse complement strand
GGTCTTCCCGCTGCGAAGACCGTTCCATTGCTCATGAGGATCACCGTGTCGGCGAAGAGCATGGTGTGGTTCGGATCGTGCAGGCTCGTGATGACTGCAATGCCCCTCTCCCGGGCGATCCGCTTCACGGTCCCCAGGACAACGAGCTGGTTCTTGAAGTCAAGGTGGGCAGTTGGCTCATCGAGGAGTAGGACCTTTGGCTCCTGGGCGATCGCCCTAGCTATGAGGACGAGCTGCCTCTCCCCGCCGCTTATCTGAGTGTATGGGCGGTCCCTAAAGGCGTGCATGCCCACGAGCTTGAGGGCCTCCTCGGACTTGGCATAGTCGCTCTTGGACGGCTGCTGGAATATCCCCATCGAGGATACTCTTCCCATTAGCACGATGTCTATGACCGAGTATGGGAAGGGTGGCTGGTGCATTTGTGGGACGTAACCAACCAGGCGCGCCAGGCGGTCCCAGCCCATCCTCAGCGTGTCTTTACCGTCGATACTGATGGAGCCCTTCTCCGGCTTCACGAGTGCGTTGATGCATTTGAGGAGAGTGGTCTTGCCGCACCCATTTGGCCCGAGGAGGACAGTCAGCTCCCCACTGTTCACACTCAGTGAGGGGACCCTCAGCTTGAAGTCGAGCCCGTATGTGAAGTAGAGATCCTCCACCCTGACTACTTCCAAGACCCGCCACCCCTCCTCTTCAGAAGGTAAAGGAAGAACGGAGCCCCGATTACCGTTGTTAGTACCCCCACGGGCAACTCGAAGGTCGTCAGCGACCTCGCCAGGTCGTCGGCAACGATAAGGAAGACCGCGCCGAGGCTGGCAGATAGGGGCACTACGATCCTGTTGTCGGGCGTCCTGACCAGCATCCTTACTATATGAGGGACAACGAGACCCACCCAGCCGATGATTCCGGCAACCGAGACAAAGGCAGAGACCATGAGAGTAGTGGCAAGAAGTACTACGAACTTGTCCCTCTCCACCTTCACGCCGAGGGACTTCGCCTCCTCGTCCCCCATCGAGAGAACGTTCAGTCTCCACCTCATGAAAAAGATTAAAATAAAGCCGACAACCACCGGAATTAAGATCTGGGAGACCTCTTTCCAACCAGAGATGGCTAGGCTGCCCATGAGCCAGTATACCACCCCTGCTAGCCTTTCAGGCTCCGTAAAGAACTTGATTATAGAAAGAGCAGCCGAGAAAAGGGCCGTGACTATTATGCCCGCCAGCACTAGTGAGACCACAGGGGTCTCGCTCTTGGTCTTGGCGACGAAGTAGGTTAGAAGGAAGGCGGCGAATCCGAAGGCAAAGGAAAGGATCTGTGCAGCTCCAGGGATTAAGGGGATGAAGGCTATTGCCAATGCAGCGCCAACACCAGCCCCGGCCGAGACACCCAATATGTAGGAGTCCACCAGGGGGTTCCTGAATACCCCCTGCAGGGAGGCTCCCGAAACCGAGAGGGCGATGCCACCCAAGAGGGCGAGTATTATCCTAGGAAGGCGGATATCGAAGAGCACGGTCTCGTATACCTGCGACCACTGCGTGGGCGAGAGGGGGGATGCCAGCTTTGCCAGGATGACCTTCATCACTATATCCGGTGGGAGCGGGTAGGTTCCGATGAAGAGCGAGCCGAGGACTATGGGGATTGGGATCAGCAGAAGAAGCGCAGACTTCCACTTCATCCCGGACGAGACCATTATTCACACAACACAGAAGGAGCTGGATTCAGACTATGGCTATCCCGCGGATAGGCTGCCGTAGAACTGGTTGAAGAGCTGGTCAATGACGGCACTTACATTCAAGTCAGCGAAGTAGTTGGGCTGGATCATCTTTGCAAGCTGCATTTCCCCAATTATCATCCTTGGCCCCCAATCCAGGTAGGACCCTGTCTCCTTGGATCCTATCTTGAGGGTAAAGAGCTTCCCGTCCTGCACCGCTTTCAGCTGGCTCCAGGAGCTATTGCTTATGGAGCTGAGCTGGGATTCCAGCGTGGCATTCTCATAGCCCAGGACGATTATTATGTCGGGGTTCCAAGCTAGGAGCATCTCCATGTTCACTTTTGGCCATGACTGGGTGGGGTAGTCCCTGAGGGCAACGTTCACCCCGCCCAGATCCTCCACGAGGGTGCCGTAGGTGCTGTTGGCATAGGTGTAGATCAAGCCTTGCCCCCAGACGTCGAGCTTGCAGATCAGAACATTAGGCTTTTCGTTGGTGGGTATCATTGCTGCTGTAGAGAGGAGAACCGAGTGCCTGCTCTCTAAGAATGTTGCTAGATCGCTGGCACTCTTATCAGCATTTAATACCTTGCCTAAGATCCTGATGGCAGCCACCTGATCGTCGAAGTTGTTTGAGACGAGGGTGACCACAGATATGTTGAGGGCTTCTAAGGACTTTATGATCTCACCGGTCTTGCCATAGCCGTAGTCCATTATCACGAGGTCGGGATCGAGGGCGATGAGCGTCTCGACGTTAATGCCACTGAAGAGATTGCCCACTACGGTCAGATTCTTGACTGTTGAGGGGATGTAGTGCGAGGTTGTGGAGTATGTGTCTATTCCGACTATCTTGTTAGATGCACCGAGGCAACAGGTGATCTCGTTCCAGTAGGAGTTGAGAACCACCACCCTATTGACGGTGGCGGGTATCTGCACGGTTCGCCCTGACATATCAGTCACGTTAAATGGCCCTATGGGGGCAACCCACCCCGACCGGATGGCGAGGAAGTATGTGCCTGCTGCGGCTATAACTACCACTATAATCAATATGGTTATATTGAGTTTTGTCAGACCTCTTCTGCTCATGTCGGTAACCCCAGAGTCATGACCATACTTCTGCTCTCATTTTATTAAGATTTATGTTTCATATGAAACAATTTTCAATACCACTCCATGAACCTTGCTCTAAAAAAGGGCTGGGCACAGACTATGGTGTAGTTTGATTCTTTTATTGAAGTGTGATGCGCATGGAATGGCTAATGTTGAGCTTGCGACCCACCCAAGACAATCCGCCTTCCAAATTCAAGGAGGTTAACGGTATCACTCCTCTTAGAGGACTCGGCATATACCCTAACCATATTCTCTGTGCCAGACCTCCTGAAGAGCAGCCAAGAGCCATCGCTAAGCATGACCTTAAGCCCGTCCATCCTGTTAATTTTGGAAACTCTCTTTCCGAGAACGGTGTCTACGATCTTGGATTCGATTTCTCT
>CAZNTO010000022.1:0-10570 GCA_964576015.1 uncultured Nitrososphaerota archaeon | reverse complement strand
TTTTGGAAACTCTCTTTCCGAGAACGGTGTCTACGATCTTGGATTCGATTTCTCTCAGACTGCCGTCCGGCAGTTTGCCCACCCTTAGGTCAAGCCGAGCGGACTCGAAATACCCGTACCTCTCGTATATATGTTCCATGATAGAGCTGAGAGAAGCTCCAGTGAGAACAATGCTCTCCATTACCAAGAGGGCTGAGACAATGCCATCCTTCTCTGGTATGTGGGTAACTAGGCTGATGCCACCGCTCTCCTCGCCCCCAACCACCACCTTCCTCTCCCTGAGGAGAGTTCCAATGTATTTGAAGCCGACCGGCACCTCGATGACCTTATGACCGCACGAGGTGGCGACCGAGTCCAGGAGGTGAGAGGTGGCCACGGTCCTCCCAGCATCACCAGCGAGCGACCTCTTCTCGTTCATGTGAAGGTATATTAGGGGTAGCAGCTGGTTCGCCATGAGAAAGCTTCCCTTCTCGGTGACCATAGCCAGCCTATCCCCGTCGCCGTCAAGTGCTAAGCCCAGAGTGGAGCCGTCTTTGAGAACCTCGCTCCTGAGCATGTTTAGATTTGATGGGACTGGGTCGGGAACGGAACCGCCAAAGAGAGGATCGATATTGCCCCTTACAACACGAACCTCTGCTCTCAGACAGCGCAGGACCTTGTCAATAATGCCCGACGATGCCCCGTGCATCGGGTCTATCGTCACCTTGATCTTAAGCGCGTCAACCGACAGCAGCCGTTGGATGTGGCTCAGATAGTCCTCAATAGGATCGAGGACCGAGATCATCCCCTTCCTCTCCAGCTTGCCATATCTCTCGTACCGTGGCACATCTGCAGGGATCATGCGCTCTATGGACTCCGTGATCTCTGTAGTCGCTGGACCCCCATAATGAGGGATGAATTTTATCCCGTTGTAGGTGGGTGGATTATGGGAGGCGGTTATCATTATTGAACCTTGAAGGGAGAGATTAACTGCGGTAAAGGCTGCTACTGGCGTGGGCACTGGGCGAGGGGGGATCAGCGGCGCTATGCCGTTGATGGCGAGAACCTCGGCGCATGCCTCTGCAAAGCTCCTAGAGCCGCTCCTTCCATCATACCCTATGAATACGCCCTTCCCAGGAGATTTGGAGGATATTAAATACTCGGTTATGGCCTTGGCAACCCTCCTCACATTATCCGCTGAAAAGTCCGTGTCAACCCTTGAGCGCCAACCGTCGGTCCCAAAACGTATTCTCGAGCTCATGTAAAGTCCCTGTGTATGTTCCTTACCGCCTACATCATTATTATTGCTAATTATTAAATAAAAAAAGGTGCCGAGTGCGTTACTCATCGCACAATTATAGTCGTGCAGGGCAAGCTTATGGCGAGGGAAACGGCCACGCTTCCCATTAGGATTCCGCGTTCGCCAGTATAGCCCCTCGAACCGAGGATCACCAAGTCGTAACGCCCACCGATCGCCTCCCTGGCTATCTCGTTGGCGGTGGAGCTCCGGTTGCCCTCCGCCGTTTTGAGGAGTTTTTTGGCGGTCAGACCGAAGGAGTTACACTTGGACTCTGCCACATCGAGCGCGGACTCACCCGCCTTCTTCATCTCCTTGAGGACTGTGTTGGAGATGCCCATTGCTGGCGGTGATACGACGTGGAGGAGGGTAAGCTTGGATCCGTCCCTCATTGAGAACTCAATGGCAAGGTCGATGGCCCTCAGGGAGGCTGGTGATCCGTCTATTGGCACAAGTATGTTTTTAAAAATAGAGGATCACCTCCCGAGACCGAGGGATTCGTTGGTCAATCGCATGGACTCCTCTGGACTTGTGGTGAGTCCTGTCATTGCCCTTATGGCATCAATGTTCTCCGGGACCACTATTGACTCTTGGTGGACGGCCTGTGTCAGGTATATCTCGCGCCCGAATGACTTTATCGACTCCTTCCAGATGATGAGCTCAGGGAGGTCGTACCTGGCCCTTCCCAGATCCCGTGCGTACTCGATTATGCTCGAGGTGGAGGATATACCATCAGCAGCGGCGAGAAGCCTAATCCTCGGATACGAGGAGAACACTCCGATAATGTCCTGCTCATTCGCGTCCTTCTGGAGCTCCACGTTTAGGATATGTACGTGCATTAGCGTCTCTGGAACCGCTAGCGCAACTGTCGTAATGTCGATGTGGGGCAGGACCTTCTGGACGTCCGGACCATGGTGCGATGGTATTGTGACCGGGTCTGGGACTATGCTGTTGATGGGCCCCTTGGAGTCCTCGGCTGGATCTGCCCCGCGCCTGACAAGAATTGCCCGAGCCTTCTTGATCCCGAAGGCCTTGTCGAGGGCATAGAGTGAGCGGCACAGCCCGGTGGTATTGCATGAAACCACCCTCACAAGGTCCCTGCCGATTGCACCCTTGTAGTTGCAGACGGCATTGAAGGAGAAGCCTGCAACATCGTGCTTCTCCCCGCCCTGGAAGATGGCCCTAAGCCTGTGCTTCTCGTAGAGGGGTTTGTAAGTCGCGCCAACTTTGCCGGGGGTGCAGTCGACCACTATCTCTGCATCCTTGAGGAGATCTTCAAGAGCGCCGGCGACCTTTATCCCGGCAGCATCGAAGAGTTTTACATTGTCCGCCAGGGAGGCGTAGACCTTTACTCCCTTGCCGGCGGCTAACCTGCCCTCATAATTCGGCTTTGTCTTCGTCACCCCAACCAGTTCCATATCCTTCTGCTTGAGGACGGCGTCAGCAACCCTCTTTCCTATTGTTCCATACCCATTTATTGCAACCTTTACCATAATCCATACCCCCCCACATTATTACCTGTCTGCTTTAAACTTCTGCTTTGAGGTAATTAAGACTTCCAATGCAGGGAGCTTCTCCCCGGATAGGAATGTTATGAACGCACCCCCGCCAGTGCTGAAGTAGCCTATTTTGTTGGCTATGCCCATCCTCTCCGAGATCACCCTAAGGTGACCACCACCCAGAAAGGACTTTGCGTTCGTCTTTACGAGTGTTCGCAGTAGCTCCTCAGAACCCTTTGTGAACCTGGAGTCCTCTATGTAGCCGGCAGGCCCCCTCATTATGATCGTCTTTGCATTGCTCATCGTCTCGCCGTAGAGCCTTGTGGTCTCCTTGCCTATGTCGTAAATGGGGGCATCGTCATCCACGTTATCGACATCACTCTCAGACCTGCCATCAGATTTTAGGACCGCTACGTCCACGGGCATCATTATCTTGTCACCATACTTCTTTAGTAGAGCCTCTGCCCGGGGCAGCATTGCATTGAGCCCCTTCCCCTCCACGATCTTCACCGTGGTCCTGCCCAAGTGCTTGCCACTCGCTATCAGAAAGAGGTGGGATACCAGCCCAGTGAGCATAACCTTGTCAGCAATACCCTTCGGGAGGAGGGTCTCCATCAGCTGAACGGAGTCAGGAACCTTCCCTCCCCCCAAGACAAAGACGCAGGGCTTGGAGGTCGCGCTGAAGACATTGCTAAGAAACTCGACCTCGTTCTGGAGGAGGCGCCCGCCACAAGAAGGCATAACGATAGGGAAACCGGTGAGGGATGGGTGAGACCTGTGGGCTGTAGCAAAGGCATCATTTACGTAAATTGAGAAGAGGGGAGCCAGGTACCTCACCAGAAAAGTCCTCGCCTGGACCTCGGGGACCCTCTCGATGTTCTCCTCTGAGTAGAACCTTACGTTCTCAAGAAGTAGGACCTCGCCTGGTTTCATAGAGGAAATCGAGGATCTGGCAGAGGGACCAAACAGATCCTCAACGTACTTTACCTCAGTCCCTATATACTTTGAGAGGAGCCGGGAGTGGGCTGCTAGTGTGGTGAAGTCGCTATCACCGGGCCTGCCCTGGTGCGCCAGGACGGTGACCGCACTGCCCATTTTCAGAAGCTCATTGATTGTTTGGGCGTGACTCCTTATTCTGGTGTCGTCGGTTATTTGGCAGGTCTTTGGGTCGATTGGCGAGTTTATATCAACCCTGAGCAGAACTTTCTTTCCCTCAAAGTTGAAGTTATCCATGGTATAAAAAGGCATGCTGTCGCTCTTCATAGTGCATACCCTCTGACTTACACTAGGGATGTGGCATTTAAAAATCTTGAGTTGTACATTTGCAGGTCTTCTTCCATTTATTAACCGCGATCAAATGGGGGGATCAACTTCTCAAGCTCGGAGGGGTCGTTCAGGTAAGAGTAACAGTTAGGGCACGAGATGAAATCGGTGTATAGATCTTTGGAGACCGTAAAACGCTCCTTGGAGGATCTGGGTTCAGGCAGTTGACCGTATCTTGGGTTTGGTACCAGCCTGCCACCCTTCATCATGTAATAGGCAGCTCCACCTTTGGATACATAATCTTCGTAGACCGAGGTGAAGGCGTCGGAAACAAGGTTCGCCATCACAAGTGGCGTTTCGCCGGAGTTCACGGTAACATGCCCATAGTTGGGCGGTATTAGAAGTGCATCCCCTGCCCCAACCTCGAGGATCCTGAAGTCGGAGATGGCGCCCCCCTCCTTTTTCTGGAGGAGGTAGCTTGCATGCCCGTAGAGCACCTGATAGATCTCCGGGTATGAGAGATTGTCCACCGCCTTTGGATGGTAGTGCCCCAGCGTTTTGTTGAGTTCCCCTCCCAGAACCATCGGGGCTATAACGGTGATGTCAAAGCGAACCTTTTTCTTTCTGAATAGCTTTAGATGTTCTTTCAGGATCGCGTCGCGGTACATGCAGTATAGAACTGTATCGCTCGGGACCTTGTCCACCGCCTTTGGATCATAGAGGACGCAGTACATCTCCCTCAGCCTTCTTGCCTGAGGCTCCAGGGTCTTCCCGTCGAGCGAAACAAGAAGATCGTCGGTAATTCTCAGTTCGCCGAAGGGGTACCTTATGTGGAGCAATACATATACACCATTTACTAGAGGGACTGAACCTAGTAAAAAGATTATTCAAGGGTACAGCACGCCGGCTGATCCACGATTACGGTATTGAAAAAAATGATTTAAAAAAAATAAATAGGTAGAGTAACTGCCAAGAATTGACAGTTAAAGCGCCTTACTGAACGACTTCAGCGGTAGCGAATCGGTTTGACAACTTAGTTACCTTTACCTTAACATGATCGCCAGCCTTTGTGTTCGGAACGAAGACTACAAAGCCCTCAATACGAGCTATGCCCTCTCCGCGCCTGCTGATCTCCTTGATGTCGACTTCGTATTCCTTGCCCTCTTCTACTGGCTTAGGACCGAAGCTGGCTGGGCCACGTCTCGGACCGTTAAACTTTCGCTGACCCTCGCGGTAGTATCCCATATTCTTCCCTCCTTCTTGACTTTTAGGCTTCCGTAAAAAGACCTGATTTAGGGTCAGTTCCTTCACTTCTGCCCAAGCCCTTCTGAATAAGTCCTGCTTATTAACTTTCGCTTGAGGATCACTCGCTTATCTTCTTCAGCTGTTTCTTGTACATCATGATAATCTCGTTGACGGTGGTGGCTTCCTCCGGGCTTCTATCGGTCCTCCAGTTCCCTGTGAAGCGCGGAAAGCGTATGGCCATTCCGGCCCCCTTCCTTATTGCATCCAGCCCGCATGTGTGGATCGGCGAGAGCGTGATCTCAGCACCCAGTACCTCGAGGACCTTTGAAGGGATGACCCATATGTCGGGGGTTATCTTCGAGTCAACGCGCCCGTGCCTGTGGGGTATTATGTCCTTCTCGAGTAGCTTGTGCATGTTCTTAATTTCCTCGTCGGTGAAGCCGGTGCTGCACCTGCAGACGGTCCTGAAAACATCCTCTGAGTCGTCGTAAGCCGCCAGTAGGAGCGTCCCTATGTGTCCGGCCCTCTTTCCTGTACCCATGAAGCCGCCAACCGCCACCAAGTCCGCTGTGTCCATCATCTCGCTCTTATACTCCCTCTTGTACTTTATCCAGAGCCAGCCCCGCGCCCCCGCCTTGTAGATGGAATCCTCGCCGAGGGACTTTGCGACAAGTCCCTCGCAGCCGTTGGAGATTGCCTCCTCGAAGAAAGTCTCTAGCGCCTCGGGGTTGTCCACCAACCTCTGCTCGGCGAGTCGAAGCCGCTCGCTCTCCTTTACAATCTTTGAGAGTGCAGATCTCCTCTTGGGGTAGGTCTTGGTTGTGAAGTCCTTACCATCGACATAGAGAACGTCAAAGAGCCTGAGCGAGGCGGGGTAGGCAGCCATGGCCTCCTCAACGCCGTGCTTCCTCCTCCTGTGCATAAGTTGCTGGAAGGGTAGGAGCTCGCCGGTCTCTGGGTTCACCGCGACGATCTCGCCCTCAGCGATATAGGACCTGGAGGTTATCCCCTGGGAGGCGAGGCGCACTATGTCCCTGAATTGGTGGGTGATGTTCTCCAGCCGCCTTGAAAAGAGCTCGACCCTGCCGTCCTCTTGATAACGGTGGATCTGCACCCTCTCCCCGTCATACTTATACTCAACGGCGCACCTCCCGCCCATCTTCTCCAGTATCTCGGCTGAGGAGGAGAGGCGCTCGGCAAGCATGGAGAATATGGGTCTGCCAGGCGAGGGGCTGAACTTCTTTATTGTCTCGAGGTCCCTCTCCATAAGGGTCTTGGCGATCATGCCTAGGTCGCTGCTCATGTTGTAAGCCCTCTCAATTGGAGGGCGTGCCTCCTTTGAGCCGGTGAAGGCTATCGTCATGGCGTCCAGTATCGTCATGTCCGCGACTCCTAGCCTGAGGGCACCTGAGACCGTCCTAACTATGTACATAGCCTCCCTCGGCGCGGAGTCCCTTAGCAGGTCAGAGAGGAGACGGATCTTCTCCTCTTGGGAGCCCTCCCCCTGGGCCCTGGCGATTTTGTCTAGGTTCTCGTAGACGTGCTCCACTGTTATCTGGCTGCCTCTAATTTTTGTAGAGAAGAGATCGAGTGTGGCCTGCTTGCTGCTCCTCGAGAGTAGTTCATAGGCTACGTTGCCCAGATCGCCCACGCTCTTGTACAGCTTATCGACCTCCGACTCCTTGGTTGCAGTTGCCTGAGCAATGCACCTTATGATAAGACGGTCTGCGACGCCCAATTCAAGGGGGACGAACTCAGGGTACAGCCTCCCCTGAGTGAGGTACACTACCTTATCTATGATCTCTCGCGGGCACTTCTTCAGGAAATCCACCAGAATGTCTGTTATCTCGAGCCTCTTGGTTGTTTGGCTTACCTTTTCGTATACCTCAACCAACTCACTATAGTACAAACAACCACCACATGAGGCGAGAATTGTTAATTTTTATTTAATCTCCTTGATACTTAACTATTTACTCCTCGCCGGAGGTCCGTTGGGGCCCACATTTATTTATTACTGAAAAGTGAGAGGGATTGTCTCAGGGTGGAGGCTTTGCTGAAGGCGATAATCTTTGACTTAGACGGTGTACTGATGAGGTTCAATCTGGATAGTAGGAGCATAAAGGAGGATGTGATCAGGTACTTCGTCAGGAATGGGCTGCAGGATGGCTTACTGAGCCCCACCAGTTCGTTCTCGTCGATAAAAGAGAGCGTAAGGACCTACTTCTCAATGGCTGGAAAGGACCCTTCTTGGATTGATGGACTGATCAAGGAGGCGGAGAAGATACCCATTGAGCACGAGATCAGGGCCGCTGCAGTTACTGAACTGCTGCCAAATGCGAGGGTGACCCTGATGGCGCTAAAGTCTATGGGTTTGAGGCTGGCAGTGTTCACCTATAACAACAGCACGGCAACCCGCATAGCGCTGAGGAGGCACAGTCTCGAGAGTTTCTTTGAGGTTATGGTCGCGAGGGATATGGTGACCAGCCCAAAGCCAAGCCCCACCCATCTTGATACCGTCCTGAATAGGCTGGGTGTCACGAAGGAGGAGGCGATGGTCGTGGGGGACACTGAGATGGACATAAAGCCCTGTAAGGAGCTAGGAGTAAGGGTTATTGCCATAACGACGGGAATAAGGACTGCTGACGAGCTGAGGCTCTACAGTCCGGACTTCCTGATAGAGGACCTGTCGGATCTGCCAGAGGTCGTCGCGACCTGTACGGAGCGCTGACAGATTTCAGGGCTTGAGGGTCTTCTCCAGCATCCGTTCCAGCGTCCACCTTATCGAGCTCCTAAGCTCCCTTACCCTGGCGTCCTCGTCTATGTTCCTCAACACTATCTCCTTGATGTTGTCGCCGTCCAGCTTTATGTCGTGCTCGATCATCGATGATGGGTCCTTCGCCCCGGCATCAGCTGCCATTTCGTCCTTCCTGCGCATCTCACCTATGACTCGGTCTACGAAGAAGGACTGGAAGGGGGGCGTCCTTACGCTGAAGACGAGGTCAGACCGCGGGACTATCCGGACGTAGTTCTTTCCGATGTACATGGTGCCCAGATCCTCCCCGGTCTTCGATTTTATGGGAAAGGGCTGCTCAGCGACTAGTGCTGGTGCAGGAGTAGGGGCGGCCACCTCTTTGAGGGGTTTGGCTTCAGCGGGTATCCTTGTTGCCACTGCCACCTTTTGTTCCGGTGCGGCTTTAGGCACCTCGGGTTCGGGGTGCTCGATTAGTTTGCTGGCGGGCTGGAAGCTCACCGCGGTGAGGGCCTCGTTCACAACCTTCAGCGAGAGTTTCAAGAGGTTCAGCTCCCTCTCTGTTTTTAAGATCCTCTCCTCGAGATCCTTCTTCAGCTCAGCCAGATTTCTTGCATCCGAGTCTGACAATCCTACCACCAAGCGATTGGCGCTTGCTCCTAAGCATCCAGCGGCATCTCACACTGCCGGCAGCAGCTACTACTATTATCCCTAGATGATTTAAGCTTAACCCGTTCTTTTTTAGATATGGAAGGGTTATGGAAAAGAGGTAAAAAAAATAAAAAAGGGAGAGGATGTTTTACTCTTTGAGCATCTTGCCAAATAGCGCCTGGAAGATGAAGCCGAATAAGACGGCAAAGTACCAAGTAATGCTTCCTGGGAATGGGAAGGCACCAATGTAAGCTAGGAATGAACTGGCTAATGGTGCCACGCCTGTTGCGATATTGCAGAGTATTGCGATGATATAGCAGACAATTATGGTACAGACCCATGAGATATAGGCAGCCCTGCTCCAACCACCCTTGAACCAATACCCGCCCGATCCCTTTGTGTACAGCTTTTGCACGTCTAGTGTCTGTTTCCTGTTGATCCAGTAGCTACCGATCATAATGCCTGCAATGGGACCCAAAAGGATACCATAGTTTCCTGCCCAAGTCTGTATGTAACCTGTGTATTGTGAACCCGCTGACACGGCCCACCATGGGCATACTATAAAGCCTATGACAGCCGCTACGAGGACAGCGGTCTTCCATCGGAGCTTTATTGTGGCCATCAAGATATCGATGAGTGGTGGTACATTGGCTGTGATATCGGTGGACCAAGGTGCCAAGAAAGCAAAGAGCAGACCTACGAAGATTGCGACTACACCTAGGCCTCCTAATCCAGCACCCGCATATTTCAGGATAGTATCTTGGGGTAATGTGGTTGAGGTGAGAGTTGTAACTGCATAGCCCAAAGCAGTTCCAAGCACTTGGCAAAGCACGACTCCGATCATCAGACCCCAGAAGAAGGCTCCGGACTTGTTGGGTTTCATCCCCCTTGAGAGGTCCGAGATGTTCAGTGCAACCGTTGCCCACCAGTTTGTCTGTACCGCTAAGTAAAGGAAGAAAGGTATGGATAAGTAGGCTGCTGTGCTAACGAATAATGCCGGCACTTGGGATGCAAACTGTCCAGTGGAAAGGAATAAGGCAAGCCAGACGAAGTAAAGAATCATCAGTGGACCAGCCCAGTCGGCCATTCTTCCTATGCCTTTTAGGCCGCCCCTCATTACTACAACCAACAGTGCCAGGTATACGATTACAGCAGGGACCATCCAAGTAAAGACCACCGTTGTTGCGTTCTGTACTCCTAGAGCCCAGAGGGCGATCAGGGTAAGTGCGTACGAACCTGCCCAAACTTCGATGCCGAACCACATGGTTCCTGCAACGCCTCTGACAATGACAGGTATATGGATTCCGTGGAAGCCGAAGGACTCCCTCAATTGCACTGGATAGGGGACAGCATATTTCACACCAACGGAACCGTTAAGGTACATCACTACGATGGCCGCCAAGTTTCCGAGGAATGCGCCTACTAGAGCCTGGTATATGTCTAGGCCTAGTCCTCCGCCTATGGGGCCCAAAAAGAACATGGGTATGCACGTGTTCATGCTGAACATCAAAAATGTCCAAGTGTAAAGACTATATCCCTTGGCTCTCTGCGAGGCTGGCACTGGCATAAGATCTGGATTTTCTGTATAGCCTTGTGGAGTTACTACTTTTTCTTCTGCCAAAAATTTTCCTCCATATGTTTTAACTATGATAATATCAATTCGTAATGTATATAAGCGTTCCCAAAAAACCTCATTTTGCGAAGGTAAACAATATTTTCATTTTGTTTAAACAAAAATGTTTGTTATATTGGCATTTTATTTTATTTTAGTTAATCGTTTTTTTAACTCTAAACGCCGACCCATTATTGTATAGTAATTAGACCCGAGGTGAAGGAGGGGGGAGGAGGAGGTCCAGACCTCTTTAAATCCCTTTGCAGAAACCGCCA
>CAZNTO010000021.1:13451-14869 GCA_964576015.1 uncultured Nitrososphaerota archaeon | reverse complement strand
GTACCGCCATGCGTTACCCAGAAGACCTCCTCCTCGAAGCTCTTTATATGTTCGCTCTCCTTGTTCAGCATGTAGTCGGGGATAAGCAGTGGGAAGAGGACCTCTTCGTGCCCTCTCTTCTCCAACTCCTCCCTTATTATCTGAGTTACCACCTTCCTGATCTTGAAGCCGAAGGGCGTCCATACACCAGTTCCCTTCACGGGGTACCTTGTGTCATAAACTGGAACCTCTGCAATAACCTTATGGAACCATTCGCTATAATTCTCGGACCAGAATTTTCTCTCCGGGCTCTTTGGCATCCCCATCTACCTACCGACATTGATATAATCATCTAGATTCTTTGTCCTTCTTAAAAATCTCTCTTCTTTAAGAATAGTGCGACCTTCTGATCGGTGCTTGGCGCTTTCCTTATCCTCTGGCTTACCGTAAACGCCATCATATCCTGGCGTTATCATCAGTCTACCTTCCCTATTCATGAGTATCATCTCTGTGATCTCCCTACCACACACCTCCATCAGCCTCTCTTCCGGCGCCTTCATTAGCACCTCAAGCTCATTAATGAACTTGCTAACCGCCTCCCAATACCGTTTCTGTACCTCTCCTGAGAAGACATCCTTTCCTAAAACCGTGGCGATGACCTCGCTGAGGGGCAATAAGCTGATGAACTTCTGAGCTCCTTCTGGGACAACACCCTCCCTCCTATCCGCAAGCTCCTCCACCCTCTCTGCCACGCCCTTCGTCATCCTCTTTCTGCACACAGGGCAAATCCCTTTCAGCCTGATAGCCTCTTCGGGCGGAAGCGAGATGGAGCAATTTCTGTGTCCTGTCCAGTGGTACTTACCATACGCAGGGTTGACTTCTATCGTTACGACGTCTCCCTTTCTGTACATTATGGTCTCAACGATCTCCTTGTAACTCATACTTGAGACCTCTAGGATATTCGCCTCTCTGCCTATTCTCCATGGACCTGGGCTGTGGCTGTCGCTATTTGAGACTAAGGTATATCTATCCAGTGCGCTGACCCTCCAGTTCATCGGCGGGTCGGAAGAGAGGCCCGTCTCCAGAGCATATATGTGCGGGGTTTGGTCGTCATAACATTCCTCAATGCGATCCACACCGCCTCTTGCGCCAAAGAGCGAGAACCACGGTGTCCAGATATGTGCCGGGATCACCATGCAATCCTCACCCAGATCTGAGACCACCTCGACCAGCTCTGCCCCGGTCATGGACAAATTCGGTCTCCCGTCACCCTCAAGTTTTCCCCTATTCTCCAAGATGGGGATGAGCTGCTCTGCAACCTCCATCGACGGCAGCAGTATGACGTGGTGTATCCTCCTCGTCCTTCCATTGTACTCGAAGTTCGTGCAGACCTCTCCACTGACAACATACCTGACCCTCCCCCCATCCCTGAGCCTGTA
>CAZNTO010000021.1:2655-13351 GCA_964576015.1 uncultured Nitrososphaerota archaeon | reverse complement strand
AAGTTTGAGCATTAAAGGGACCGTGTGGTTAAGGTGCCAAGACTATTCGCGCACTTCGCGAACGGCGCAACCTTCTATAAGACGACGATTACTTACGATAGACTCGCAGAAAAGCTAAAGAAAGTGAAGGCACTGATTGAATCTCAACCAGCATCAGGTACAAAGGCATGAGGGATTGGAGATGAAAATTTTCTTTATAGGTGACTCGTTGCTCATAAACGGATACAGGACTTCTGGGATTGAGTCCATTCCAGTCTCCTCTCCAGAGGAACTGCTTAAGGCAGTCGATAAGGTTTTTAAGATGGAAGACGTCGGGGTAGTGCTGGTGGACCTTGACTACTCCTCGCAGGTGAAGGAAAGGATAGAGTATCTGAAACTAAAGAGGGTTATGCCGGTACTGGTTGAGGTGCCTGGTAGGCGAATCTCTGGTGAAATTGACCTGAAGTCAACAATAAGCAAGATAATGGGGGTAAAGGTGTGAGCTCGGAGGCGTCCAAGGATCTCCAAGCTGACGGTTTCAGAAAACTGGTGGATGCCGTCTTTGAGGAGGCCAGAGTAAAGTCGGAGTCAACAATGAACGAGGCGGTGCAGAGGGCCTCCGTAATTCTAGAGGAGTCCGAAAAGTTCTCAGCCAAACACTGTGAAGAGACCCTTGCCTCATACAGAGAGATGGCAGAGATAGAGCCAAGAAAGGAGATCTCAACGTCCGAGATAGATGCGCGCATGCACCTACTGAAGCTGAAGGAGTCGTACGTTATGAAGGTCTTCGAAGAGGCAAAGAAGAGACTCCAGGCATTTGTAGAGACGCCTGAGTACAAACAGCTCATGCTGGACGGCCTGCGCGCCCTCTCCAAGTCTGTAGTTATAGGCGAGCTTCTCATGAACGATGACGATATCAAAAAGTTGGGTGAGGGTGCAATTAGGCACGCTGTTGGTGCCGATATTGAGATCAAGGGGCACCCAGTGGGCATAGGCGGTTTCATCACCATATCAAAGGACAAGAAGACGTCCGTGGACAAGACCCTCGCCAGCATGCTGAATGAAGAAAAGCAGACCCTGCGGGGCAAAATAGCAGATTTACTATTTAGGTGATTGTATGACCATCCAAGGAAAGATAATAAAGATAAGCGGACCAGTCATCCAAGCCGAGGGCGCATCCGGTCTAGAGATGCACGAGCTTGCAATGGTCGGCGAGGAGGAACTGATAGGCGAGGTTGTAAGGGTCGAGGGTGACTTGGCAACGGTACAGGTCTACGAAGACACCGTGGGCCTCAAGCCCGGCGAGAAGGTCAAGGGATCCGGGATGCCACTGGCTGTGGAGCTCGGTCCGGGTCTGCTACAGGGCATATTCGACGGCATCCAGCGCCCCCTAACGGTGATATGGGAGCTCACTGGGGACTACATCAAGCGTGGGGTGAAGACTGCCGCCCTCTCCAAAGAGAAGAAGTGGCACTTCGTGCCAACCAAGAAGAAGGGGGAGACCGTCTCAGGCGGGGCAGTAATAGGCAGGGTCCAGGAGACCCCAATCTTCGAGCACAGGATACTGGTTCCTCCCAACAGGTCAGGGGTGCTGGAGTTCGTGGCTAAGGAGGGCGACTACACCATAGAGGACGTGATAGCGAGGGTATCACACGACGGCGCAACACACGACCTAAAGATGTACCACAGGTGGCCGGTGCGGGAGCCCCGCCCCTACGTGGAGCGTCTGGAGCCCTCAGAACCGCTAATAACAGGTCAGAGGATTATCGATATGTTCTTCCCGGTCGCCAAAGGAGGAGCGGTGACCATACCAGGCGGCTTCGGCACGGGGAAGACTATCACTTTGCACCAGTTAGCAGCCTGGTCCGACTCGGAGATCATCCTCTACATTGGATGTGGCGAAAGAGGGAACGAGATGACCGAGGTTCTCCTCACCTTCCCAGAGTGGAAGGACCCCAAGAGCGGTAGGCCTCTCATGGAGAGGACCGTCCTAATAGCCAACACGAGCAACATGCCAGTAGCTGCTAGAGAGGCCAGCATCTACACCGGCGTAACCATCGCCGAGTACTTCAGGGACATGGGCTACAACGTGGCAGTCATGGCCGATTCTACCAGCAGATGGGCCGAGGCCCTGAGGGAGATTTCAGGGAGATTGGAGGAGATGCCAGCCGAGGAGGGATACCCCTCCTACCTCGCATCAAGGATCGGCGAGTTCTATGAGAGGGCGGGAAGGGTCAAGACCCTCGGGGGCGGCTACGGTTCGGTCTCGTTGATCGGAGCGGTCTCCCCAGGTGGGGGGGACTTCTCGGAGCCCGTCACCGTCCATACAAAGCGCTTCGTTAGGGCCTTCTGGGCGCTGGACACCACACTCGCCAGCATGCGCCACTACCCAGCCATAAACTGGCTTACCAGCTACTCCGAGTACACCGACTATGTAGAAAAGTGGTGGAACGAGCACACCGAGGGCCGGTGGAGGGAGTTGAGGCTGCGCGCCTTGGATATCTTGAAGAGGGAGGATGAGCTGAAGGAGGTCATCCGGTTGATTGGTCCTGAGGCGCTGCCGGAGTCCGAAAAGCTCCTGATGGAGACCGCGAGGCTGCTTAGGGAGGGCTTCCTCCAGCAGAACGCGTACGACCCAATAGACACATACTCCTCCCCTGAGAAGCAGTTCAAGCTCCTAACGGCCATACTCTCGTTCCATAACATCGCATCGAAGGCTATTCCCAAAGGCGTCACGGCAGCCAAGATAGCCTCGCTTCAGTCCGTAACGGACATGGCAAAGCTGAGGATGTCCATCCCGAACGATAAGGCGAATGAAATTAACCTGTTCTTGGAGAAGGTATCTTCAGATATTAACCAGCTTATGGAGGAGAAATCCTGATGACAATATCCATGGAGTACCGCGGCGTGCAGAAGATAAGCGGACCCATTATCTTCGTAGAAGGGGTCACAAACGTTGGGTACCAAGAGCTCGTCGAGGTCAGGGGTGAGGAGGGGGGCGTCAGAAGGGGAAGGGTTCTCGAGATCAACAGGGGCGTGGCCGCCGTAGAGGTCTTCGAGGGCACTACAGGTCTCTCCACGACCGGCACCTCGGTGAAGTTCCAGGGCAAGCCGCTGATGATACCGCTCTCCACCGAGATGCTTGGGCGCGTCTTCAACGGACTCGGAGAGCCGGCGGACGGTGGGCCGACGCCGTTCACGGAGGACTACAGGGACGTCAACGGTCTACCCATGAATCCGTACGCCAGGGACTACCCGACCCAGTTCATCCAGACCGGGATCTCCGCCATAGACGGCATGGACACTCTAGTAAGGGGGCAGAAGCTCCCCATATTCTCGGGCTCAGGCCTTCCGCACAACCTCATTGCTACGCAGGTCGCGCGTCAGGCCACGATCGTGGGTGAGGAGGTGAGCTTCGCGGTGGTCTTCGTCGCCATGGGCATAAAGCACGACGAGGCGACCTTCTTCAGGAGGAGCTTTGAGGAGTCCGGTGCCCTCAAGAACTCCGCCATCTTCCTGAACCTTGCTGATGACCCACCGGTGGAAAGGCTGGTAACCCCCAGGAGCGCCCTCACGCTCGCTGAGTACCTCGCCTTCGAGCAGGACATGCACGTCCTCGTCATACTTACGGACATGACGAACTACGCGGAGGCCCTCAGGGAGATCAGCGCCGCCAGGGAGGAGGTTCCCAGCAGGAAGGGTTACCCAGGCTACCTCTACAGCGACCTTGCCTCTATATACGAGAGGGCAGGCAGGATAAGGGGAAGGAAGGGGAGCATAACGCAGGTACCCGTCCTGACGATGCCCAACGACGACATCACCCACCCCATACCCGACCTTACCGGTTATATCACGGAGGGGCAGCTCGTCGTTGACAGGGACCTCCACAGGAGAGGGATCTACCCGCCGATAAACATCCTGCCGAGCCTCTCCAGACTTATGAAGGACGGCATAGGGAAGGGCAAAACCAGGGAGGACCACGGACCAGTCGCCAGCCAGCTGTACTCCGCATACGCCAGGGCGCAGGACCTGAGGGCGCTGAGCACGATAATCGGCGAGGAGGGTCTGACAGACAAGGACAGGGCCTACCTCAGATTCGGGGAGAGCTACGAGCAGCGGTTCCTGAACCAGAGGTACGATGAGAATAGGAGTCTAGAGACCACGCTGGATATGGCATGGACGGAGCTGTCGTTGCTGCCCGAGTCCGAACTTACGAGGATCGCCGACAGGTTTGTAAAGGCCTACTATAAACGAGCGTGAGTTCTTTGTCGATAACGGTTGCCCCCTCCAAGATGAACCTAATACGGTTCAGGAGGACGCTTGCCTTCCTGAGGAGGGCGAACGACCTCTTGGAGGAGAAAAAGGACATACTGCTCCTAGAGGTGAACAGGAGGATCGGCGAGGCCACAAAGGTCCGTTCTGAACTGAACAGGACACTGAAGGAGGCATACTCCCTCCTCGACGCGGCTACCGTTGCCGTGGGCACCAAGGAGATGGAGGCTGCAGGAGGGGTCCCGCGCCTCACCTACGAACTGCGGGTCTCAAAGAGGAAGGTCATGGGCGTCACGGCTCTAGCCTTTGAATTCTCGGCAGTAAAGAGACCAGTGGGTTATAACATATCAACACCATCGATACTTATAGACGAGATGTCCGAGAAGTTCCAACAGGCGTTGCCTTTGACGGTCAAAGTGGCTGAGCTGGAGAGCACCCTCGTGCGACTCGTAGGAGAGGTAAAGAAGACCCAGCAGAGGATCAACGCGCTGGAGCAGTTTCTAATACCCCGCTATGCGAGTACCGTCTCACTGATAATGAGCGTTCTGGAGGAGAGGGACAGGGAGGAGTTCGTGAGGGTGAAGAAGGTTAAAAACCTCCTTGAGAGAAGGTCAAGGTGATAGTGATCAATCATGAGTGAAAACCTGAGCAAGGAAGTGAAAAAGGCATACGAGTCTGAAAAATCGACTCTGAAACAAGAGGCGAGCTCTGCTTTAAAGGAGATAAGCGATAAGATCGAATTAAAAAAGAAAGAACTTTATAAAGAGGTTGAAATCCAATAGTTTGTGTGGTCATCTATGAAGTTTAGTGAAATGTCGCCTAAAGCACGAAAGCGGCTCTTCCTAATATGGATCTTAGTGGTGCCAATCATAGCACTATCCACCACCGTGTTGGTCTTTGCCGCGACACAGGCGCCTCCTACTGCTATTGTTACCGCTACTACTGTTACTGCTACCGCTACCGATCAATTAGACTGGACCACTGTCTTCTTGGCTCTTACCTCATTCCTAGCCATAGCGATTCCAGCTTGGGCTGCAGCCTACGCTCTGGCAAGGACTGGTGCTGCTGCAATAGCCGGGGGCGTGGAGAAACCCGAGACGTTCTTCAGGTCCTTCTTAGTCGTCACGCTCTGTGAGACAATCGCAATATACGGACTAGTGGTCGCGATACTCCTGTGGACAAAGATTCCTGCAATATAGCCTTGGGTGTTACCGGATGCTACGTCCAGAGAGGATGTCTAAGGCTACCCTTTTTTTTTTGAAGTCAGACGCTGAACGCGTAATAGACATCCTCAACGATCAAGGAGCATTCCACTTAGCGTTCAAAGAGCTCGAGCGTCTGAGTAGTTCTGATCTATGTGACAGAATTCAGAACCTCCTCAACCGCCTTAGAGAGGTAATCAATAAAATTAACGCGTTGGTAGGGCAGGGTCCTTCCGCCCAAGTCCAGCTCCAAGAGGCACTTGTAATTGAAGCGAATGACTGGCCTTCTTTCATAAATACCATGGAGGGGGAGATCTCATCTTACGAGCGAAACCTAAAGGAGCTAGAGGTAGCGCTACAGGCAGAGGCCAAAATAAAACCAATCTTTAGTCTGTGGAAGGCGTTTGCTGCAGGTGTTCTGGGCAGAGAATCCCTCGAGTGTATATCCCCCCTCAAGAGATTGGGTGCTGTCGTCCTCTATACCCAAAACGTCCGTCCCATAAAGCTGGAGGGTGTCTTACCCACGGCTAGCCTGAAATTCCAAATCTCCTCAGAACCTTACATTGTTCTCGTTCTATGCATGCTAGGGGACACAGAGAAGGTCATCCACGCCGCCGAAGATGTCGGCTACAGCGTCCCCGTGCCCCTAGAGGGAATGCCGCAGGATTACGCTTCCCTCCCGGGTTTCTTAAATTCTTACGAGGAGTCATTAGGGAAGTCTGCCCTGGCTAACGCCGAGCTTAAGCGCTCTTTGGAGGGCCTCGTGCCTAGGCTCCTCTACCTGAGCTCAACGCTCTCCGACGCCCACTCAGTCCTCTCCATAAAGGAGAGGGCTTCTATGGTAGAGAAGTTGGCAGTCCTAGAAGGTTACGTTCCTAGCAATAAGGTGGGCTCTCTTGTGGGCGAACTAACCGGGAAACTGAACGGACGGCTGGTCTCGTTCTTCCAGGAAGAGAGATCCTCGCCGAAAGTTCCGGTAATGTACCGTTACCCCAAGTTCATGAAACTTTTTGAGTCCTTAACAACCCTTTACGGCACGCCCTCCTACAACGAGATAAATCCGACGCCCATTCTGGCCCTCACCTTTCCGCTCTTCTTCGGGCTAATGTTCGGTGACCTGGGCCACGGCATAATCCTTGCGACGATAGGAGTGTTTCTCTACAAGTACTCCAAATCCATGGCAAAGATCGGAACCATCCTAGTAGTGTGCGGCTTGTTTGGCGCAATAATTGGAGGTGTGTTGTACGGCGAGGCCTTCGGCCGCCCTATCGGGTACCATACGATCTTCTCACCATCAGAGGACCTGATGGGGACCTTTATGTTCGCTATCTTCATAGGGGTGGCTCAGATATCGTTGGGGATAATAGTCGCCATCGGAAACAGCCTGATCCAAAGGAAAAAGGAAGACGCATTCTTCGTTAACCTGCCGAAGCTACTCCTGTACATCATCAGCATCTATGTCATCTTTCATTACGGTCTCGACTTCAATGTCTGGTTTTCTGGTCCCATCTTCTTCATCTTAGCGCCCATGATAGTCCTTCTGATCGGCAAACCTTTGTACACCATAGTAAAGCATGGAAGGAAGGGCATAGCAGTTTTCGGCGAGACGGGGTTCGAGGTCTTACATACTACGATTAGCTTCATATCCAACACTGCCTCATACCTGAGGATCTGGGCAATGATCACGGCGCACGTTCTACTGTCCAGCGTTTTTTACGTCCTAGCGGCGATAGGCTCGGGCGGGCAGTTTGGCTTCATATTTTATGGGCTGATGGTAGCCGTGGGGAGCATCTTCGTGGTAGGCATGGAAGGGATTGTTGTTCTGGCTCAGGACATGAGGCTCCACTTCTACGAATGGTTTAGCAGGTTCTACGAAGACAGCGGAGTGAGATTCATGCCATTTAAGCTGTCTCTGGGCGTTCCAATACTCAAAAAATAAAGTCTTGGGCGATCCTCTTGGGATCCAGACCGCGGCTCAAGGAGTTCGCTATCCTTATGAGGTTCTTTATCTCTCTCAACCTGAGTTCCAAGTAACCCACAATAGCGCCCATGTTGACGTATCCTTTGTAATACGTACGGGTAAGGATCTTGGAGATCTTCATCTCGTAAGCCCTCTCCATGCCCCTCATGCTCTCGACTTTGGGAAGACCTGCTTTCACTAAGAATGCTAATGCCTTCTCCGCGTCCGTGGCCTTCAGGACATCCGTGATGTCCTCCTTGCTCAAGCTCCCGCCGCTGAAGATCAAGACCTCCTCCAGGGCCCTCCTGTCGATCCCATTCTTGATGCCCCTCAGTAGGGTAACAAAGTTGAAAATGTCTACCTTAAGCTTCATGTATTCCTTTAGCCCCTCCGAGGTGCCCTGTCCAAGTTTTTCTGCCTCATTAAGCATCTTAAGCGTCCTGTGCTTCACAAATACAGAATCGACCAACCCGGGAACTCCATACTTCTCAAACAGCAGTTCTGCCTCCTTTACCTCCTGGTCGAAGCCTCTGGTGTAGAGTTGGGCGAGCGCTTTCTCCTCCTTGCCCGGCCTCTTAGGCGTCTCCCCCAGACTCTCGGAATCCAGAATTCCCAAGTATTGCTTCATGAGATCAGGCGCCTCCCCCTCTTCGACCTCTCTCTTAATCAGCTGAAGTATGGGGGATATACCCGGGGAGGCGTTGATGAACTCGTCCATCTCGTCTCTGAATGCCTTGAGCAGTAAATCCTCTATCTCCCTTAAAGTGGGCGTAACGTTGAGTGCCAGGGCTGGATAGCGCTCTTTCGCCCTGTTGAGGAATTCCTTCAGATCCCTCGAGGAGGCGAGTTCCATAATCTGCTGGTTCGACAGGAGCCCTCCTATCCTTGCAGCAGCCTTGATCACCGCATAAATCAGGTCCATCATTTTGAAGCCACTCATCGTCAACCCGAGGTTCTTATTCGCCGGATTATTGCGTCTACGACTTCATCCACGCCCTTCTCGAGTTTCTCCTTGGCCCTCTCCTCCATCTCGACCGAGGTCTTCTTCGTCTTCTCTCTGATCTTCTCAGACTCTATCTTTGCGGCATCCATCCTCTCCGCCATCAGCCTCTCGCCAGCCATCTTAGCGGCTCTCTCGCACGCGACCTCCTGCCTCTTTGCCTCCTCCTCAGCCTTCTTTACCAACGCAGATGCCTTATCCTTGGCGATAGCATCTATCTCCTCTGCCTCCTCCTCAGCCTTCTTCAGAGCCTTCAAAACCCTCTCCATGTCAGCATCTCCTCGCAGAGACTATGTAACCCGTGTGGCCTACCATTACCATATCCGGTCTCGTCTCATTAACCTTCACTTTGTAAGTGCGCATTATTAGCTCTACTGTCTTTACGCTCACGAACCCACTCTTGCGCATCTCCTCCACCGTCTTCTCCACCTGGTTGATGGTCGGACTGAAGCTCACCAGCCTGCCGCCGATCCTCAGCGCATTGTAGGCTATGCCCACCACGAGCCAAGGTGTGGCCATGTCGAGAACCATAGAGTCCAAGTCTTTCTCTTCTATGCCTTCCATGATATCCTTCAACTTGAAGTCCACGGAATCTGTGAGACCAAGCCTCTCTATATTCTTTCTAGCGTTCTCCTGGAACTCCTCCCTCATCTCGTACGTGAAAACCTTGCCGCCTGGTCTAACGTGGCTGGCTAAATAACTCGTCAGGGCGCCGCTTCCCGTCCCACACTCCACAACCCTGGAACCAGACCTCACGTTCGCCATCAGGTTGATATATGCCATATCCTTCGGGTAAATGATCTGCGTCCTCCTTGCGATCCTCTCCAAGTGATCCAAGTAGTCTGCGGGAAGCACCTTCAGGGCTGCTCCCAGAGTTGTGCTGACCTCCGAGCCGTAGGGTTTGCCCACGACCCCCCCCAGATCAACTATCCCTTTATGGCTATGGAACTTCTTACCTTCCTCGATTTTCACTATCCAGCTCTTCCTCTCGTTTAGGTATAGAAGGATCTCGTCTCCGATCTCGATCAATTTGCCGGAACTCTCCATAGCCGCAGAAGCACCTATCCGATCTTTCTGAGTTCCTATTTTAAATGTAGCGGTTGCAACAGCTTCAATTAATGTGCCTACTTATCATATCACAACAGTTGACAAAACAAGTAAATAGTTGCACAATTAAACAATTTTTTATACTACAGACTGTATAAAATTATGCGTTGGGGAAAACATTTGCCCGCAAGAATCAGAATAACTGTCTACGGGATGGTCCAAGGCGTCGGCTTTCGCTACTTCACGCTCCGCTTGGCAAAGAAACTGAAACTCGGCGGGTATGTGAAAAACATGAGTAGCGGAAATGTGGAGGTCGTGGCAGAGGGTGAAAAGCACAATCTTCTAAGGTTAGTGGAGGAGCTGCGAATAGGGTCGCCCGGATCATTCGTGAACAACCTGCACATAAAATGGGAGGATCCAAAGAACGAATTCGATGAATTCAGGATCCTCCACTAATTTTTACCTAACACAGTCCTTGTGTGTATAATCTAGTTATGAATAATTTTATAAGAAGATAATCCACTTATGGAGGCGGTGTTTTAGCATGAAGGATATCACTCCAGTCGACGAGAAAACCGTCACAACAGCAATCATAGAGAGAGGGGCAAAGGCCCTCCTAGCCCTCGTAAAGAGCGACGTAATCATAGCCGGGGCAGGTCCCTCCGGGCTTACCGCCGCTAGGTACCTCGCCAAGGGTGGGCTAAAGACTTTCGTCATCGAGCGAAGGCTAAGCTTCGGCGGAGGCATGGGCGGAGGCGGCATGCTCCTACCAAGGATAGTCGTCCAAAAACCCTCCGAGGAGGTGCTCCAAGAGGTCGGGGTAAAACTAGATCCATATGCGAAGGGGGTCTGGGTCGTGGACGTCGCCGAGTCAATAGCGAAGCTTGCGGCGGGGGCGATAGATGCAGGTGCTAAAATAATCCTCGGCGTCACCGTGGATGATCTCGTGGTGAAGAGGGCCCGCGTATGCGGCGCCGTCCTCCAATGGTCCGCCGTTAACATATCCGGGCTGCACGTGGATCCACTAGCCGTGGAGAGCAGGGCGGTTGTCGACTGCACCGGGCATGATGCCGAGATCATCACCATCGCCTCCAGAAAGAACCCTGACCTAAAAATATCCGTGCCAGGGGAGCGCTCCATGGACGCGGTAACCGCCGAAAGGAAGACCGTGGATTTCACAGGCGAGGTCGCCACAGGCCTCTGGGTCGCCGGCATGGCCGCTGCAGCCGTTAGGCA
>CAZNTO010000021.1:0-2555 GCA_964576015.1 uncultured Nitrososphaerota archaeon | reverse complement strand
AGGTCTTTGAAGAGTGCATGTACGATCAGCTGAGAACTCCCTGCCTTCTCAAAAATTCTTAGGACCTGCTCGCTCTTGTATATCTCCAAGGCAACTCCCTGCAGGTCGTTTGGATTTGTGGTGATGTCAAATAATACTGAGACTCCCTTGCCTATCATCATCGAATCAACGAGCGTGAAGAACCCTTTTATATAGCCCTCCCTGACGAGTTTCTTTATCCTGTCCCTCACCGCCACATTGGAGATCCCTACCTTGTTCGCGATGCTCCTGTAAGAGGACCTCCCGTCCTTCCTCAACAGGTTTATAATCTTCATATCAAGTTCGTCCAGTGGCTTCATTTTAACACCTTAATAAATTGAAGTTATCCATAGAGTTATATTTATAATTTGTCTACTGCACCATAAAACACGCAAAGGATTGAGGCGAAAGCCCATACACGCTGAGCAGCCCCAGGTCGCCGAAAATTACAATGGTAGACAGTAGCACGTGATAGTTCTATAAGAGCATAACCAAAAGTATTTTATATCATTAAAAGGTATCCTAAGATGCTTGGTGTTGAAGATGGCAAAATCTACCAAATACGTCATTCTTTTCGACTCTCTTCGCAAGGATGATACTGCCCTTGTTGGCGGGAAGAATGCCAACCTTGGGGAAATGATCTCCTTTGGCATGCCAGTCCCACCCGGCTTTGCAATCACCGCCGAGGGCTACAAGCTCCATATACAGAAGAGCAGGCTAGAAAACAAGATCGCAGACATCCTGTCGAAGATGGACATCGAGGATAGCACATCATTGGAGAGCACATCAGCACAGATAAGGTCAATCATAGATGCGTCACCGCTACCAAAGGAACTTGAGGCGGAGATAGTCGCTTCCTATAAGGAGTTGGGCGAGCGCTTAAAATCGAAGAATCCGACCGTGGCGGTTAGGAGTAGCGCGACCGCGGAGGATCTGCCTGGGGCGAGCTTTGCTGGCCAGCAGGACACATACCTCTTCATAGAGGGCAGAGAGATGCTATTTAAGTACGTAAATAAGTGCTTCTCATCTTTATTCACCCCAAGGGCAATCATCTACCGAAAGGAAAAGGGCTTTGATGACATGAAGGTCTACCTGAGTGTGGCCGTGCAGAAGATGGTCAATAGCAAGGCGGCAGGCGTTATTTTCACACTTGATCCTGTGACGGGTAACAGGGATGTCATTGTTATCGAGGGCACGTGGGGGATCGGTGAGACGATCGTTCAAGGAAGGGTCAAGCCGGATCAGTTCGTGATCGATAAGAAGAGCCTCAGGATAGTAAAGGAGGCGATCTCAAATAAGGCACAGATGACTATAAGGGCACCATCCGAGGGAGGAGGCGGTTTTCTCAAAGAGGTTCCCGTGCCGGATGATCTGAGGGAAGCGCCCTGCATAACCGAGGATCAGGTTATAGCGCTTGGTAAGTACGCCCTCGAGATAGAGAAGCACTATGGTCAACCAATGGACATCGAGTGGGCACTGGACGGAGATGACAACCACCTGTATACCGTTCAAGCCAGACCTGAGACCGTATGGTCCCTGAAGGCTCTTAAAAAAGAGGAGGCTGCTCCTATGAGCGGCGAAAAGAAGCGCTTGCTCAGAGGGCTGCCAGCCTCTCCCGGGCTGGTGGCAGGCAAGGCGCACGTGATACTTGACGCCAAGAACATTGGTGAGTTCCAGGGTGGGGAGGTTCTGGTCACCGAGATGACCTCCCCCGACTGGGCACCAGCCATGAGGAAGGCAAGGGCGATCGTTACGAACAGCGGCGGTATCACATGCCACGCCGCAATCGTAAGCCGGGAACTCGGCATACCCTGCGTTGTAGGCTCTGGAAACGCGACCACCGTAATAAAGACCGGTCAGGTGGTAACGGTGGATGCCACCCACGGTGTTGTATACGAGGGTGATCTGTTGGGTGCCGAGGAGAAGAAGGCTGCAGTCCCAGTGGCTGCCATCTCCACCTTTAGTTATGCCCCAACTGGGACAAAGATCTACATGAACCTGGGCGAACCAGAGATGATCGAGAAGTATAAGGACCTACCCTTCGACGGGATCGGGCTTATGCGCGTTGAGTTCATAATAGCGGATGTCATCGGTGAGCACCCCCTCTCTCTAATCGAGCACCATGAGGAGGAGAAGTTCATTGACAGGCTGGCAAGCGGAATCTCAAGGGTTGCAAGGGAGATCTACCCGAGGCCGCTTGTGGTCCGCTTCAGCGACTTCAAGACAAATGAGTACCGCCAGCTGAAGGGCGGCGACAAGTACGAGCCCCAAGAGAGCAACCCTATGATCGGCTGGAGGGGCGTCAGCAGGTACATATCCCCCCTTTACGCCCCTGGATTCAGGCTGGAGTGCAGGGCGATAAGGAGGGTCAGGGACGAGTGGGGCCTCAAGAACGTGTACGTGATGCTCCCCTTCGTTAGGACCACGTGGGAGGTAGAGAAGTGCCTCGCCCTAATGAAGGAGGAGGGAATCGAGCGCAACCGGGACTTCAAGGTCTGGCTCATGGCCGAGATACCATCCATAATATTCATGGCGGA
>CAZNTO010000020.1:2941-15818 GCA_964576015.1 uncultured Nitrososphaerota archaeon | reverse complement strand
GTGCGGGGAGTGGGATTCGAACCCACGAAGTCCTTCGACATAGGAGCTTACTGGATGGCAGGATTTCCCTGCGACCACTCAGTCCTACCCCTTTGACCTGGCTTGGGAATCCCCGCTCGCACTACCTTTTACCACGCCTACTTTTAAAAATATACCTCCGCCGCTCCATTTCAATTTAAATACTTCCCTTCCCAATTCCATTTAAGCGGGTGCCGATCATGAAGGAAGACGCCCTATTGAAGATCGCCAACGATATCAAAGATCAGAATCTGAGGGAGAAGGTAATCTCGTTAATCAGGGAACCCAAACTCTCCATGCTCGAGACTTCAGAAAAGTCCACCGGGTTTAAGGAGTCGCCGGCCAGCAAGAGGCGACACCACTCCTACGAGAAGGGGCTAATAATCCATACAGTGGCCATGACTACGCTCGCCCTCAACCTCTCCAATATACTCGAGGAGATCTATAACGTAAAGGTGGACCGGGATGTGGTAATCGCGGCATCCCTCCTTCACGACCTCTTCAAGTACATCACCTACACAGAGATATACCCCGGCAAGTACGGTCGCTCAAAGCTCGGCGAGAGGCTCGACCACCTCTCCCTTATCACAGGGGAGCTCTACACCAGGAAGTTCCCCCTTGACGTCATCCACGCCGTGGTTGCCCACCATGGAGATGGGAGCCCAATCGAACCCCGGACAATAGAGGCCCTTCTAGTTCATATGGCGGACAGAACCGACGCCGAGATCAACGATAAGGCGTTCTTCGCGGCCAAGGACATCATAAGGGAGTGCCTGCTCAAGGAGGTCCTGACGTTGCCCAAGGATGTTTCGCCCTTCCAGATAGTACTCGCCAAGAAGGAGGGCGGCTGCGACGCGGTCAGGAGGCGCTTCGCCTCCCTTATATGAGGTGTTAAGATGGCCGAGGGGCACTGGATAAGGGGGATAGCCGACGAGATCCTAGCCAGAAAGGACGACTGTATAGTGATCCATACAGGCAAGACCCCCTCCGGTCCCATACACATCGGCGCCGAGCGCGAGCAGTTCATCTGCAGCGCAATCCAAAGGGAGCTGAAGAGGCGGGGCGTGGACTCAACCTTCAACTTCATCATCGACTCTTACGATCCCATCAAGTCCGTGCCCGTCGGTCTCGAGGTGCCGAAGGGTTTCGAGGAGCACATAGGAAAGCCCCTATCAGACGTGCCAGACCCCTTCGGATGCCACGTGAGCTACGCCACCCACTTCGCCGAGGAGTTTGTGGGGTGCCAGCAGAGGCTCGGTCTCTCGCCCAACATTATCTACTCGCATGAGCTCTACCAGCGGAAGGCGATGAAGGACGCGATCAGGACGGTCTTACGCCGGTTGGACGATCTGAGGATCATCAGGAAGAGGTACATCCAGGAGGATGAGGAGTACGGCACGGACGACTGGAACCCCGTAATGGTGGTCTGCGACAGGTGCGGCAAGCTCGCCTCGAAGAAGAAGGAGGTGGCGCCGAACAAGATCACCTCTTGGGACCTTAGCAAGGACGAGGTTAACTACACCTGCACGAGCTGCGGCTACGAGGGAAAAGGCAAGATCACCGATACGAGACTAAAGCTCAGCTGGCGGGTGGACTGGGCGGCGAAGTGGGCAGTTTTCAAGGTGACTTGCGAGCCTGCCGGCAAAGATCACTGCGTGAAGGACGGCGCCTACGACATGGGATTGGAGGTTTGCTTGAAGATCTTCGGTTATCGCGGACCTCTGCGTGTATCCTACGAGTGGCTGACGCTCGGGGCGCACGCCATGAAAACCCACAAAGGCATTTCATTTACTCCAATGGAATGGCTGAGGATCGCCCCGCCGGAACCCCTCAGGTACATGATCCTGAGCGTGGACCCCATGCGCCACATAGCATTTCTACCAGACAGGATCCCCGACATTGTCGACAACTTCGACAGGGTGGAGCGGATCTACTTTGGTGCCGAGCCCCCCTCGGGAAACGAGAGTAAGAATTATCTTCATGATCTGTACGAGATTTGCACCGTTGGCGTTCCGCATACGAAAATGTCGGCCCGCCTACCGTATCGTTTCTGCGTTTACATGGTCCAACTCGAGGCCCTCTTCGGTCAAAAGAAGGTGATCTCACAGTCCGTCGAGTACCTATCCAAATTGTCAGGCAAAAAAACCATCACCGACGGGGAACTCGACAATCTGAAGGAGCGCCTGTCTATGGCAAAGAACTGGGTAACTTCCTATGCACCGCCGAGCCTAAAGTTCCAGATATTTACCGAGACACCATCATATAGGCCCAAAACCGAGGCCGAGAGGTCCTTTGTTACTGCGGTAATCGCCCTGCTTGAGAAGGACTTTCCGGAGAGCGTTCTCCAGAACGAGATATTCAACACTGCCAGATCGCTCGAAATGGAGATCGGAGAGGCCTTTAGTGTGATATACAGGATCCTCCTCGGCTCAGAGAGGGGACCGAGGCTCGCCCCGCTCCTGATAGCCCTGGACCGAGACTGGCTTCTCCGCAGGATGAGATCTGTCCTTTAGCCTGCTTTCTAAAAGTAAAGAACAGAACTGTTGCATATAACACAACGACCGCTACTATCAATAACGTAACTACCGTGGATAAGACCCCAGCCATCGGCGCAAGATCAACAATACCTGCCTCCTTTACATATATGACGGGTTGCTGGCGCCTCACCACGTCTCTGGCAACTCGAAAATCTCTGTACATAGTGGGGTCAATCTCTGCCCAGTGCAGGAGCTGCACCTTTGCGTAGTCATACGCCTCCCTCAAACTTTTACCCTCTGCAACCATATTCCAAAAAGGGTGGAAGAATACCGACCCGGAGGCACCAAATATCGCCGTATCCGGATTAGTTAAATTGAACCAATTCCAATAGAATAGGGCAATATTGCCGCCGCTGGCTGAAGTGATATAGGTTCCAGCAAAGGGATAGCTATTATCCAAAAAACTTCCGCTATAGCAAAAGTCCAAGAGCAGTATGACCTTATTGGACCTCAATCCTTTCAGCCAGCCTACCAGCTCATCATAAGAGGCATAGGTTCCATCCTCAAAGGCGAAAACGGGTTTTCCCTCGACATGACTGCCGTGCCCTACGATGTATATAACGACCTCCGAGTCGCTGCCTGCGGTGCTAGCCAATTTCATCAGTTCCTTTTTCAGGTTGTCCTTAGTGACCGCATCATTCTCGTAATCGATTACCGCCTTGCTAAGGGTATTACTGTTATTTCCATAAACATCTACAAAGTCGTCCCCTGTGTGGTACACCATCAGTGTTATCTCGCTATCTTGGTAACCCAGCTGCTTCAACGTCAGATAGGCCTGGATCGACTGCGCGGGAAAGGAATCAACGTTCTCCAGATAATAATCAGGGAAGTCGTTCCCGGTATTGCATATCAATGCATGCCTCTCGGAGGACTCCCCGAGGTGCACATCTCCGAGAACTAGCTGTGCCTGTGATATGAATGCCGCTAAGAATAGCAAAACGATCACGGCGGTAATACTTCTGGCAGGCATACCACTCGCTTAATTAATAGCAAATATCCGATAAAAGCTATTATGGTAATTCAATGAAATGAGAGTCAGTCTTTATTGCGTTTGTTAAAGGTAGGTGGTACATATAGCTAGAGTACCTAAGGACAGCCACTCTTTGGCTCTGTTCTTCAACCCTCTCTGGAGTTCCCTCGCACGCTACTTGACGGGCAGGTGCGAGGAATGTGGGCAGGAGCGGCTGCTCTCAATCTTCGATTTTTACTCGGGGAACGGGCACCACCTATGTAAAGATTGTCTTTTCGCATCAACGGCTCTTACATCCTTGACCAAGCTGCTGTTCTTCGGTCTGGGCGTGGACAATGGCACAGTGAAGCAGCTGATGAAAGACCGGCTCACCCGTAAGTGCATGCTCAGCGTGGTGAAGGGGATCGCCCACTTCGGCATAAGGTATCCCCAGCCATGCGGCGCTCCTGTCTCTATCGTCTGGAACGTAACGAATAGATGCAACCTCAACTGCCTGCACTGCCACCAGGACTCCTCACCCACGCCTTCCTATCATGAGCTGACAACGTCCCAAGCCCTCAAGGCCGTTGACAACATGAGCGATGCGGGGGTGGCCATCCTCGCCTTCTCGGGGGGAGAGCCCCTGCTGCGCAGCGACCTCTACGACATAATAAGGAGGGCCAACGACAGCGGTATGCTCTGCACGATCGCGTCTAATGGGACCCTCCTGACAGCCGAGGTGGCGAGGAGGCTCGCCGAGACCGGGATTAGGCGGGTAGAGATAGGTCTGGATGGCGCCAGGGCTGAGACCCACGACTTCCTTAGAAACAAGCCCGGAAGTTTTGAGGCAACGATTGAGGGCATAAAGAACTGCGCCGCCATGGGCTTCGACGAGCTTGCCGTTACTATGACTTTACACTCAAGGAACGCAGGCGAACTGGAAGCAACCATGGATCTAGCCGAGAGGCTCGGGGCGACTAGGTTCTACCTGAACCGTCTCATACCAGCCGGCCGTGGCGCAGAAGCCATATACCTCGACGTGAAGCCTGAGGAGAAGATCAGGGCTCTCGATGCATTGTATAACAGGTTCTACAGGGGCATAATTGATGGCTGCGGCATCCAGTGCTACGCCCGCGGAATGACGTACTACGCCCGCCTCGGCTACGAACGCTCAAATGGAAAAGTCTTCACGGTGAGCGAATCCCTTTCCGGATACGAAAAAATGTTTCAGGGGAAGTTTGGTCTCGGCATCTCAACGATAGTGAGGAACCTTGCAACACAGTTTGGGGGATGCTCTGTTGGATTGACCTATGCAGGGCTCACCGCCTCCGGGGACCTCACGCCATGTGTACCAGCCCCAATAAAACTGGGCAACCTTCTCGAACAAAGCCTTGAGGATATCTGGGTCAATAGTGAGTTACTAAACTACGTTAGGAACCGAAGGGCGATGAAGGGCATCTGCAAAAATTGCGCGTACAGCGGCATCTGCGGGGGCTGCAGATACACAGCATACGCCATTAATGGGGACTGGTTAGGGACCGATGCCTCCTGTCCATTTGGGCCGAAGATCCAAGACGCTTAAAGGCATTCACTGAAAAAAGCTCAATCTACCAATCTTATGTTATGAATATGGCGCCGGGGAAGGGATTCGAACCCTTGCTCCCCCGAAGAGGAACCGGCTCTCCCGTTCATCATCTCAAGGCCGGCGCCTTAACCACTCAGCCACCCCGGCTCAAGGAGACTATATGTAAATGCCCTCTAAATCTTTTTCATATTTATATTGGCATAAATGTTGGCTTCGCATCCGTGGCGATCTCTCCCTTGCCCTCCATACACTTCAGGACTTCCTTTGGAAGGGCGAATAGCGAATCGTGTATCCCGCCACCATAATACCTGAGCCCCTTCACCTTTCTCTTCCTTATCTCCCCCTCCAGTAACTCCACATGCATGCCCTTGGGGTCAGGTCCTTTCGTCCCGTATATGAACCCCCACATGGAGTCGTACGCCGGCACCCACACGTGGTACCCTCCAGCCTTCCCGAATATTCTCTTTATTGTTCTGTAAATGGTCGCGAAGCAGTAAGTGCTGTAATAAGTGGATGTTGCCTGGGTCACAAGGAGCCCGTTCTCCTTCAAAATCCTACACGCCGCCTCGTAGAACTGCTTTGTGTAAAGTAGCTGGCCCGGTCCACCTTCAAGCGGGTCTGTAACGTCCATGATGACTACATCGAACTTCCTCCCGCAGTCCTCAACATACTTTCTTCCGTCTCCAATCACAAGCTCCGCCCTCTTGCTCTCGAAGGCACCATTAGAGAGTTCTGGCATGTGCCTCTTGGAGCTCTCGATAACCCCAGCGTCTATGTCCACCATCACCGCCCTCCTTACACTGGGGTGCCTTAGCACCTCCCTCAGGGTCCCGCCCTCGCCACCCCCCACTATCAGCACGTCCTTCGGGTTGGGGTGTGCGAACATGACAGGATGAACCAGAGACTCGTGGTAAATGTACTCGTCCTTAACCGTCGACTGGACCTTGCCATCGAGGATCAGCATCCTTCCATACTCGCAGGATTCCACAATATCAATCTGCTGAAACCTCGTCCTCCTGCTGTAGAGCGTCCGCTTTATTCCGTGCATGTGGGCACTGTGCGGCGTCTGATACTCTACAAACCACTTCCAGCCGAGGCTCAATCCTTACCCTCCGTGAGGAGCCCGCGCTTCAGCTCCATTATCGAGGAGGATTTAGGCTTGAGTAGCTTGGTGATCCTTCTATAAGCCTTCATGGGATCCGTGGCGGTATTACACGTGAAGATGTCCAACGCCGCATAACCCAGCTCGGGCCACGTGTGGATCGAGAGGTGGGACTCTGCGATTATGATCACACCCGTTATCCCTTGGGGAGCAAATTTGTGAAAGACCTTACCTATGATCGTGGCCCCCGCGTCCACGGCCCCCTTCTCCATAGCGTCCTCGATCGCCCTTAGATCGTTAAGCGCCTTCTTGTCGCAGCCGAACATCTCGAAAACGAAGTGCCTTCCCAACTCCCTCAAAGTCCAAACCTCTTCGAAATCTACCGTAATCCTGCGTAGCTTATTCCTTTTTCTATTCTGCCCTGCCTTCCTTTCCCACACCTCGCTAAACCTTTGCCCCACTCACAAGCTCCGCCAGGTCTATCCCATGCGACCCTATCTGGTAGAAGTACATGGCTATAGAGTCCAACAGAGCGGCGATCCTAGGTTGCCTGCTCATTAAAAGTTCGTTGACCGAGATTAACCCCTCCGTGAGCTTGGCACTCTTCATCATAACGCCCTCAGCAAGCTTGACATCTTGCTTGAATAATGCTTGCGCTGCTTCCTCATGGATCCTGTAAGCTTCCATGCTTAACTTGGAGAGCGCCTCCATGATGTCCTTGTCAGCCTCTCTTTGGCTCAGCTTCGGCACCGAATCTGCAACCGCCTCAGAGTAATCTGCAATGGTCTCTATGTACTTTGCCGCCATCCTTAAGTCGAGGCACTCTGCGGGTCCAACCCCGAGTTTTTCTGCGACGCTTGGATTTCGGAGGGCGAGCCTCAGCTGCCTTACTATGAGGAAGTATAGCCTGTCCACCTCATCGTCCCTTCTACTGACAGCCTCTGCCAGCTCAACATCTCCGTTGGCAAGGGCCTGTTCTGACTCCTTATGCATGCTCGCAGCCAGAACGTATGCCCTCTTAAGCGTGCTTTTTACGGGCATCGACGTTGGCTGAAGGAGGCACTGAATGGTCATGCTATTCGCCTCCTCCTCAACTATCTCAAGCCCTATCAGTTTGTGTATGGCGGTCTTCACCTGGTCCCTCATGGCGGGCGTCATCCTCCTTCCAAGGTCAATAACCATGATATCCGTTCCGGCGAGGTAGTTCGCCCTGATCTGCCTCTCGACACCCTCCGGATCCCTTATTATGGCGGTAACGCCCCTCTCGGCCTCTGCCGCTCCCTCTGCCTTGATAGTCAGGGAACCCCCCTCCCCCTCAACAAGCTTTAGCACAGCCCCGCCTTCTAGTCCGTTCTTCAGGACCCATTCCTTAGGCAGCGAGAGGAGGAATGACCCGCCCTTACTCATCTGCAACCTTCTATAATCCATCTCTGAACCCTCAAGGCTTGTTATCAATCCTCTTTCATTAAGGTTTTTCCCAAAAATAGGTCCTGAAAAGACTCAAAAAGCGATAAGAGAGACCTCGCCCTACCTTCTCACGGGTGTTTCTGGTGGGTGGCTCTCTCAAGTCTGCCTATGATGCCCTAATCATCTCCGGATACCAGGTGTCACCAGAGGCATTTGCTATGCTCGGTGAACTTGAAGACCCACAACACATTGTGGGGCTTCTACTAAAGGCACTCGAAGGAATGAGCGAGAGACCCCTGATCATAGAGCGATCCAACATAGAGAGCCTACTTAAAGTTGAGACACGGGTTGAGGTTGAACCCCAATCGCCTCTTACGCAGGTCGCCACCAGTTTGGCTCCCTCCGTCGTCGTAGTAAAGGGAGACTCTGGAATCCACACAATCAAGGGCACTATAGGCGACTTCAGGAGCTACTTCATCAACCGCTTCGAGCGGCTCCAGAGCATCCTGAAGGCTCGCGCCGACTTAAGGGATGCCACAAGTGCCTCGTTCATACCTGAGGGCAATAAGATTAGGAAGGTTAAGGTAATTGGAATGGTCACGTCCAAGAGAGAGTTCAAGGGTGGGGGATCTGTTGTCGAGCTCGAGGATACACAGGGATCCATTAGGGTATCCTTCAGAGAGGACGAGCAGATAAAGAAGAAGGTATCGCGTCTCCTCCTCGATGAGGTGGTTTGTGTCTACGGTAACACCACGAACGGCAGATCCGTGAGGGGTGAAGACATCGTCTGGCCCGACATTTCACCGCGCATAAGGATGAGCAGTCCAAAAAAAGATACCTACGCTGTTCTGACATCGGATCTCCATATAGGGAGCAAGCTCTTCATGAAGGAGCAATTCGAGTCTTTCATAAACTGGATCAGAGCCAGGGAGAGTGAAGTCGTTTCAAGGGAGGTGGCGCTCAAAACAAAATACCTTATCATAGCCGGCGACCTGGTCGATGGGGTCGGGATATACCCAAATCAGGAGGAGGAATTACAAATAAAGGATCTGAATAAGCAGTACGAGCAGGCTGCGGAATACCTCTCTATGGTTCCGGAACACATCAAGATCATCATAATCCCTGGCAACCACGACGCATGCCGGCCCACGCTTCCCACGCCACCCATCTACAGGGAGTACGCCGAGCCAGTCTATGCGATGAAGAACGTGGTAATGCTTGGGGACCCCGCACTTGTGAACCTTGAGGGCGTAGCCTTCCTTTTAACCCACGGCAGAAGCCTCGACGATGTGATCCCGGCTATCCCCAATTGCAACTTCAAGGAGCCCCAGCATGCTATGGTAGAACTACTGAAATCGAGGCACATTGCCCCCATCTATGGAGAGCACACGCCGCTGGCACCTGAGCCGTTTGACAGCCTTATAATCGACCCTGTCCCAGATGTATTCCAGGCAGGGCATGTCCACGTCTGGGGCGTCACCGAGTACAGAGGGGTGGTGGTCGTCAACTCAGGGGCGTGGCAGACGCAGACAAATTTCCAAAGGTCTAACGGGATAGAGCCGCAACCTGGTGTGGTTCCTGTATTAAACCTCTCGAACTTCAAAACAACTATCCTGAATTTCAACTCTTAACCTTCGCACAACTAACCGCCCTAGCAACCATCCTAGCAATTCTCACCGGCTCGGGAACCCTCCCGAATATTGTAAGCCGCTTGACAAGCCGCATCGCCTCTGCAGGCTTGATCCCGGCACACTCCAACAATACGGGTTTTTCCCCCCCCAAAGGTAACTCATGGAACTCTCCTGCCCCCTCTATAATCTTAAGCCTCTTCCCCCAATCGATGAAATGCTTCTTGAGGGCAGCCCTCACAGCACCCTGATCTGGCCTCTCCCCTAAAACGAAGATTGAGGGTATCCCGAACTTCTCAAGTACCTCCTTTGGGTCCAAGAGGTTAAAGCCCGCTATGGGTATGCTGCTGGACATTACAACATCAACTTCGCGGTTCAACTCCTCAATAGTTTCTATCAGCCTCTCTGTGGCGTCGAGCCCATCCACCTCCACTCTCTTTATAATCAAACTTTTGGGCCGGATGCCGTCAGTCAATAGAAAAGCTACCGGCGCGAACTTGTCGACACCTTTGGAGAAGCTGCCCCCATCGACAGCCAACACTATACGGTCGGCCATAGGCCTCACCTGCCCATGTAGGCCGTCATTCTGGGGTCATCTTGAAACGCGTCCCTCAAGTTCCTAGCCGATACGCTGAGGCTTACGATCTTCGTCCGCCCGTACCTACCCTTGCTTACAACCCTGGCGTTGGCTATCCCTAGCATATCCAGCTCGTTGATAAGGTCGCTTACCCGCCTCTGGGTGAGCGCCTCAACCCCGAACTTTTTCGTAACGCTAGTATATACCTCGTAGACCTCCCCCGTTATTCCACCACTCCCTCTCTCCCTCTCAAGGAGGTGCAGGCTCAGAATCAATAGCCTTGAGTGGAGGGGCATCGTCTTAATGACCTCCACAACCCTATCCTTCTCCACCTCCCTCTGCGCCTTCCTCACGTGATCCTCGGTGACCTTGGTATCTCCCCTCCTCTCTGCGACCTCACTGGCAACCCTCAGCAGGTCCAGAGCCCTTCGTGCATCGCCGTGCTCTTTGGCAGCTAGTGCAGCGCAGAGCTTTATCACCTCGTCGCCGAGGACCCCCTTATGGAAGGCACCCTCCGACCTCTTCTTCAGGATGTCCTCTAGCTCGGCAGCATTGTACGGCGGGAAGACTAGCTCCTCCTCGCCGAGGCTGCTCCGAACCCTCGGGTCCAGATACTCCGTGAACTTCAGGTCGTTCGTTATCCCTATGATGGATACCTTTGCCTTGGAGAATTGGTTATTTACCCTTGTGAGGTCGTAAAGGACCTTGTCGCCTGTCTTCTTCACTAGCGAATCAACCTCATCCAGTACGACGAACATGGACCTATTCGAGGCATCTGCGAGGTTTATGAACCTTTTAAGAACCTCAGCAGTGGAGAGCCCCGTAAATGGGATCTTCTCCCCTATCGCCTCGCAGAGGTCCGCCAGAACCCTGTAGTTCGTGTCGTCTTGCTTGCAGTTGATGTAGGCTATGTTCAGCGAAACCCCTATTTTCTTGCCCTCAGAATCAATTTTCTTTAGGACGTGCTTGGTAACGGCCGTCTTTCCAGTCCCCGGGACGCCATATATGAATATGTTGGAGGGTCTAGATCCTTGGAGTACAGGGGCGAGTATCTCTGCTAGCCTGAGAATCTGGGACTGCCTGTGAGGCAGGTCGTCTGGCACGTAATCAGGCCTGAGGATATCCCTATTCACGAAGATCTTCGCGGTCAGTATCCTCTTGAATAGGTCATCCAGCGAATTTCCCATTATTCCTCCTCCAGAGGATGCATTAGAAACTGGGGTCTATTTAGCATATAAAAGTCACTATAATACACCGCGATCCCGCCCTCACCCATATATTTGTGAACAACAAATCTCTAAACGTCTAACGGTGCCCGACATGATATCCCTTCAGTGGCGGCTGAACCTGGCAGCGTTGCTCTTCTTCATGCTCGTCCAGGTAGTGGTGCCGCTCATTCCTAGATATGCACTTGTAATCGGTGGGTCACCGTTCATGATAGGACTCGCGGTCTCAAGCATATCCATCACCGCTATATTCTTCCGGCCGTTGTTCGGGGTGCTGAGCGACAGGCGTTCCCGTTCACGCCTCATGCTGATGGGGCTCGTCTTTGGTTCAGTCGCTTACGCCATCCTCTTCCTATCACGCGACATTATCACAATAATGGTGGCGAGGCTTATAGAGGGTTTTGCTGTCGCTGCGTTTGTCCCCTCCTCGATGGCCAGTGCGGTTGACCTCGCCCCGGAAGGCAAAGTTGGCGAGGCGCTGGGGTGGCGGGCCATGTTGACAGGGATTGGCTTCACGATCGGGCCCTCCCTTGGCGGCTTCCTTTCCGAAATCTTTGGTTACGTTGTGACCTTTGGTATAACCTCTGTATTGTTGCTCACGATCATTCCGCTTGTGTTCTTCAAGGGCGCTAAAAGGCACCCACCCACTGTCGGCACTTCAATAAAGAGTCTCAAGGAGAGAAACTTTCTTCTAGCTCTCTTCAGTATGATTATTTATGCGATGGCATGGATGGGCCTCCTCACTTTCCTCTCAGCCTACCTAAAGCTTCTGGGCTATGGCGATCTCGAGATAGGTCTCTTTGTGAGCATCCAGGCCCTCTCCAGTCTCGCACTGAGAGTGTTAGCCGGCAGGGCTTCAGATCGGTACCCCGATACCATGACCTTTATGGGTCTATTGATCATCTCCCTATCCTTCTTTGGCGTCTACATGATTCAGGTTCCGCCATATCTCTACGTGGCCTCGGTCGTCTTCGGGGTTGGTGTCGGACTCTTCCTGCCCGGTTCGCAGACTCTCGCCTTGGCGAAATCCCATCCCAGCAGCAGGGGCTTCCTCGCCGGCGTATATCTGATGGGTTTTGATGTTGGGAACCTGAGCGGACCTATCATATTTGGTATTATCGTCCAAACCACCGGGATCTATCAGAATGCTTTCATGATAGCGCCGTTCTTAACACTCGTGGCTGCCTTGGTCGTCTTTTTACCAATGAAATTCGCCAAACGCAATAAAACTTAAAGACCGTTAGCCGTTCAATACTATTGGAGCAGTTATCAAATGCTTACCCTTCGGTATCACAGGGGTACAATACTTAGTGGGGATGTACACCTCCCCCACTCCGTCTGGAATCAATCCCTCGGGTCATATAGTACTTTAGGTCTCTACTATCTCGAGTCCTTGGAATACCTCAAAATGAGTTCGATCCAGTTCAAGGACGAGGTTATGGACCCGCCACCTTGCCCGCCCCTCAGAGCAAACCTAATCCCGAGGGGTTACCAACTCGAGGCGCTCGATGCGTGGGAACAGGCGGGAAGGAGGGGGGTCATAGTCCTGCCCACCGGATCGGGAAAGACCCACATCGGCATGCTGGCTATCGAGGAGGTGAATCAGCCCACCCTCGTGGTGGTGCCCACCATCGATCTCATGGAGCAGTGGCAGAGGAGTCTCGCATCATCCTTCTCAATCGAGGTGGGCGAGTACGGCGGTGGCGAGAATATTATCGCCCCCCTGACCGTAGCAACCTACGAATCCGCCTACCTGCGGGCAGAGGAGCTGGGCAACCGCTTTCCGTTGCTGATATTAGATGAGGTGCACCACCTGCCCTCGCCAGGATACTCACAGATAGCAGAGCT
>CAZNTO010000020.1:0-2841 GCA_964576015.1 uncultured Nitrososphaerota archaeon | reverse complement strand
TATTAGATGAGGTGCACCACCTGCCCTCGCCAGGATACTCACAGATAGCAGAGCTTTTCGCCTCCCCGTACCGCCTTGGCCTGACAGCGACCTACGAGCGGGAGGATGGGCTTCACAGAGATCTCCCGCGCTTGGTGGGGGGCAGGGTCTACGAGAGGAAGGTCGCGGAGATGGCGGGGGATCACCTCGCGCCCTTTAGCATTGAAAAGGTTTACGTGGATCTCACACCCGAGGAAGAGGAGGAATACCAAACAAACATCACCACCTTCAGAGACTACCTCGAGAATCGGGGAATAATCCTCAGGTCACCAAGGGACTTTCAACGTTTCATAATGATGAGTGGAAGGGACCCTAAGGCGAGGGAGGCACTACTCGCTCGAAACAGGGCCATGGATATTGCCCTCAACTCCGCCTCCAAGATCGAGGCACTTAGGAAGGTCATATCTGAGAACAACGACCAGAAAACCCTCATATTCACGCAGCACAACCAGCTCGTGTACCGGCTGAGCAAGGTCTTTCTCATACCCGCCATCACCCATAAGACCCCAAAGAACGAGCGCGCCGAGATTCTGAATGCATTCAGGGAGGGGTACTATAACGTACTGGTGACCTCGAAGGTCCTTGATGAGGGCATCGATGTGCCGGACGCCTCCCTCGGTATAATCCTCAGCGGTACCGGCTCCAAGAGGGAGTTCGTCCAGCGCCTTGGACGCCTGCTCCGGAAGGTGGAAGGGAAGGAGGCTAGGCTCATCGAGATAGTTTCAAGGTCAACAGCAGAGATCAAGGTGAGTAACAGACGTAGGGGGGGTCTGTAGTGCTACCTGCCGAGCTGCTCATCGCCAGGACCTTCAGGGGGCAGATAAAGCCCGCATATGTGCACGACAATGCCAAATTAATCGAATTGGCAGAGTCCATCATCGGTATCTTCCAGAGGGGGGTAGGAAAGAAGCGCTCCCAGATCTACTCCGAGATCAGAGATTTCGAGTACGGTCCCTTCAACTTCCGGCTTATCAGAGGCTTGGCCGCCATACTCGATAGGCGCTCGACCTTCGTGGTGGAGAGCCCCGTGGACCCTTACAAACTAAGGAAGGCAGTCTTCTCTGCCTCCGGGGGCTTCGTCACAACAACAGACGCAAAGCAGCACATAATCGGCACGGCCTCAAAGGAATTTAAGATCCAACCAGAAGATGTTGAGAGGTACTTGTGGAGCGACCTCGAGGACGAGCAGGTAATGAGAGGTTTCAGATCAATATCCGCCAGTGATCTGCTCGCGGCCTACAACCTCTCGCTAACGCAGACCCTGCTCTTCAGGTCGACCGTATTAGAATTCAGGGTGCGGGAGAACTGGAAGCGGATCTTTCGGAAAATAAAGATGCTTGGCCTGATGTACTCTATCAACAGGGATCAGGTAGGCTTCATCGTCTCCGTGGAAGGTCCTATCTCCATAATCAAGCTCACTGAAAGGTACGGCACGAACGTTGCAAAGCTCCTGCCGGAGATCATTATGGGGGGCGAATGGTCGGTAAGGGCGCAGATAGTCTCGCGTTGGAGGGACGACAGGCGGCTTCTGACCTTCGAGCTGACTTCGTCTGAGGGGGTCCTCCTTCCAACACGTGCCCTCGAACCGGAGGAGCTGTTTGACAGCTCTTTGGAGGAGGGCTTCGCAAAGAGGTTCGCCTCCCTCGGCACTAGGTGGAAACTCCTAAGGGAGCCCGAGCCTATACCCGTTGGGGTAACGGTAATGATCCCAGACTTCGCCTTCGTACTCGGAGAGAGACGGATATTCATGGAGATAGTCGGCTTCTGGACGCCTGATTACCTTGAGAAGAAGCTCAAGAAGCTCGAGGCGGTGAGGGACGTAGAGATGATAGTCGCTGTCGATATCAATTTAGGAATATCGAAGAAGATCCCCGGAAAGGTTATCCTCTTCGAGAAGGAGGTCCCCCTCAAGCCCATCTTGGAGGTATTGGAGTCTGCCGAGAGGGAGCATCTGAAAGCTGAGATAGAGCAGGCTGCCAATATGGAGATAAAGTTCGAGGGGGAGTGCGTCGGGCTCGATGAGCTGGCTCTAACCTCAGGTATCTCCAAGGAGGCGATAAAGAGGAGGATCGTGGAGAGGCCCGTGGAGGGCTTCATCCTCATAGGTGACTGCCTGATAAAGAAGGAGAAGCTTTGTGCGCTTGAGAGATTGATAGCAGACGAGGGGCTTCTGTCAGTGCTGATCCCAAAGCTCGAAGCTGAAGGGATAAAGGACCCCTACCCGCTTTTGAACTACTTCGGCTATCAGGTGAAGTGGCGCGGGCTGAGCATAGACTCTGCAGAGATCGTGAAGCCTAGAAACTAGGGGTAGTAATCCTTAGCAGATAGAGAGGTCTCATCATGTTGAGCAACTTCAGCATTATTGTAAATCTTGAGTTGTCCGATGTCGTCCTCTCCAAGTTCGCTGAAGGAGACTGGAAGGTCTACGACGAGCAGTTCGCAAGTGGATATCCTTCCGGGAGTTTAGCCACTTCTGCGAGGTAGTAACCGCCCTTAAGGAGCTTGTCGAGTAACGACTGTGAAGCATATCGCGACCGCCGATGCTGTCCGTAAATCCTTAAAAGCGTCTTTTCAAGTCTGATCAACATTCCATCATGTCCACCCAGAATTCCAACGCGCACGAGTCTGCCACCAAGAAGGGGATCCTAGCGGGGGCTATCCTCACCGTAGTAGAGATCGGCGGCGGAGTGGCTTCTGGAAGTATCGGTCTCCTCTCGAGCGCGTCCAGCACACTCATCGACTTCGTTGCGGCACTCGTCGCGTTCTTCGCCGTCAGGGAGAGTAACAAGCCGCCCGACGAGA
>CAZNTO010000019.1:5538-15916 GCA_964576015.1 uncultured Nitrososphaerota archaeon | reverse complement strand
AAAAAGCTCTAGCTTAAACTTACCTTGGTGACGCTGGGTATCGTCAACAGCTTTGAGACAACCTCGCCTGGCACCTGCCTCTCCGTTATTATCAGGAGTTTGGGATCCGGGTTCAAATCGGGATCCTCTGCCAGAATCTGCCTTATACTGACCCCTGCATCGGCTATGTAGGCTGTAGCCTTCGCTATGATTCCCACAGCGTCGGAACGCGCTCTAACCTCGACCACCCCATATCCTAAAGCGGGCGCGATATCCTTCAGGAAACTTCCAGCAGGTTTTAACCCTAAAAAAATTCTCCTCATCCTGGCATCGTCGAGTATGTCTAGCACGGTATCCCTTACCACCCGCCTGTCCACCCCTGCCGTCCTCGCGACGCTCAAATCGGGTATCTCCACCTCCCCGCACACGACTCTGCCATCTTGGTTAATGCTGAAACCGAGCTCAACCATCAGCTTGGCGACCTTGAGCCTGGCTGGTGACTGGTCGAAAAACTCCACTATCTCCTTCCACATCCCTCTCACCTGCGTATATGTTTGCCCACAATGGTGATTATAAATAGATATCCTTTCGAGTTTATCTACTCGAACTTTCACACTGCGGATGCATTTTAAAAAAAAACAAAAAAAGGTTTTACTTCACGGATGGCTACTTTATCCTACGAGTAGGTAGAAGCTCAGTATGAAGTTTATCGCCACTACTCCTAGTATATACCAGCCGCCTTTGAGTTTACCTAGCACCGAATAGCCTGCCGCTAAAGCTGCGATACCAAAAAGAAGTACTTGCAAACCTGCAACTAAACCTGGAATAAGTGCTTGGAATAAGTACATGACATATAACCCGAGTATAACGAGGATTACGCCTGTGTAGTTAACTAAATGTGCTATTGTTGGCAACGCCTCTGCTTTAAAGACGAAGCCCGCGAACCCAACAGCAAGGAATACCATTGCCGCCGCACCTAGAATAAGTGATACAACATAATCCGGTGCCATCCAGAACCAGAACGCCATAATGGCTCCAATTATACCAGGGATGATACCTGTCCTAAGCGCTGCTGGAACGTCCGCCTTGCCAATCAATGCTAAACCAATAGGTAAGAATCCAAAGACAAAGACCATCATAGGCCATGTTAGAACTGCTAATACAGTCATCATTCACCCCCCTTGTTTAATACGAATAAGCATATGTTATTTAAAAAGCATACGTTTTTTTAAATTATGCACTCAATAAATGTGATACAAAATAACACTTTGTATTTTATCGAGGCCTAGAGTCACGCAGTAGGAAAAAGCTCACTTTTATAACTCTAGTTATATTAGAAATTTTATATTCTTTTTACTCGAAAAATCAGACCTACCATAAACCCTAATCCACGCCAACAACCACGGTCCCTAGCCGGTTGTCTTCCGTGTTTATCCCTAGCCTCGTCTTCAGGAAAATATCTCCTGGTGGGGATGGGACTCCGACGACGGCTCCGTAGATAGTTAGTTCCTTTATCTCGAGGGGGAGCATATGCACCCTCATCTCCTCCCTCCTATCCTTGAAGGCTTTCATCCTGTCCCTGTAGATTACCAGATTGCCTGCAACCATGTTTCCTTTCTTCTTCAGGTCCTCCAGAACCGCTTCGTCGTATATGTCCTGTCCTATGATCTCGCTATTACACACTATTTTCATAAGTGAAGATTCGGGCCACGATAGATTTAGGTCCGTGGCACATGCAAAGACGTTTCTCCTTTTCAGTGCCTCCCTCAGGCCTAGGTTTACCCCCTTGCAGAGACCCATCATTACCTTCGTCTCCGCCTCCTCCTCCAGCCTCAGGACCTCTGCCCCATCCTCTTGGCTCAGTGGTGCTACCTTTATCACACCTGGCAGGTGGCTTAGAACCTTCTCAACCTTGTCTTTTGACGTAACGCCTCACAACCTTCGGGGCTCTTATAATCGCCACGGTCTCAGGAAACTCCTCAAGCCGACTGTTGGGCATATACATAGCATTGATGTACTCCTCCTCAAAAATATCCTCAACAGCCAACTCTATATACTCCATCTTCTCTGCTATCCTCCATGCCTCGGTCCTAATATCGAGCGACTTAAGGCACATCCTCGCACCCGAACCTGCGGTATTGCCCAGGAAAGATATCCTGTTCAGCGGGATCTCGGGTATCATGCCCAGTATCCTCGCACTCTCTGGATCTATGTAGTTCCCAAAGGCGCCAGCAATCACGATCTCCGAGAGGTCCTCCTTCCTAAGCCCACTCTTCCTCATTAAAGTCATATAACCACCGTACATAGCAGCCTTCGCCTTCTGGATCTCCCTGACATCGTCCTGCGTTATCACAATGTCCTCCTTACTAGTGGAGGTTTCCTCCTTGAATACCAGAACGAACTCCTCCTTCCCTGGACTCCTGCCCCTCACCCTCTTGTGGTTCTTAAGTATCATCCTTCCAGATGTGTCTATCACCCCGCTCTTCAGCATCTCCGCCACCGAGTCAATTATCCCGGACCCGCATATCCCTCTCGCCTTGTCGTCGTCTATGGTCTTGTAGGTGACCTCGAAGTCGGGATCGATCCTCACCTTCTCCACGGCTCCGCTGGCCGCCCTCATACCGCACCTTATGTGAGCCCCCTCGAATGCCGGACCGGAGGCTGTGGAGCAGGACCATATCTGGTCCCTGTTGCCCAACATGACCTCCGTGTTTGTCCCAACGTCCATCAGGAGCGTTAGCTTCTCCTTCTCGTATAGTCTTGAGGCAAGCACATCGGCGATTGCGTCCGCCCCTACGAAGCCCGCGACGTTCGGCAGCAAGTGCACGTTACCGGACGGATTAATCTCCACCCCAACGTCCCTCGCCCTCACATCTTGCGGTTCACCAAGTCCTGCAGGGTAGGGGCATAAACCGAGGCTCTTCGACTCAATGCCGGCGAAGAGGTGGTGCATGGCCGTGTTCCCAACGATGACCATCTCGTAGAGGTCCTCTTTCTTTATCCCGGTGTCAGCCACCTCCTTATCTATTAGCTCGTTTATCCCGCTGACTATGGTGTGCTGTATCTCCCTAAGGTGATCCTCGCCTTGTGCGGCATAGTGCAGCCTAGATATGACATCCTCGCCGAACTTTATCTGCGGGTTCATAATGCCGTCCGCAATGACAAGATTGCCGTCCAGAAGGTCGACTATGAAGACGGCGAGCTTCGTTGTTCCTATGTCCACGGCCACTCCGAAGGACTGCTTCGTCGTGTCCCCGGCTTGGACATTAATGATCTCCCTCTTGCCCAATATTGTGATGGTGATCTTCCATCCGCCCACTCTAGCTACCGTGGGGAGTGCCTTACCCACAAGATAGTCGATCCTCAGGTCCTTGTAACCCTTGGCGTAGAGGGCCTCAAGGATACGCTCGTCGTCCGCCCTAGGATCATGAAGTGTCGGCGCTTCCAGCTGTAGGTAGACCTTCTCAACGTTCTCCTTCAGCGCGACCGGTGGCTCCTTTCCCATTATCACGAGCCGCTGCCTGCCCACCCGACTTTGGTCTGGAACCTTCACGATAACGTTACCACAAACAAGGGCCTGGCACGCGAGCCGGTATCCCTTTGTCAGCTTTTCGGGAGGAACCCTCTTCCTCTCCCATTCAGTTAGTGGCGAAAGCTGCCCCTCAACGACCTCCACGAGGCACTTGCCGCAGGTACCCTTGCCACTGCATATGGTTGCCAGATCCACATCACTCTTCAGTGCGGCCACCATCAGGGTCGAATCCTTGGAAACTTTACTCCTCTTGCCTTCAGGAAGGAACCTGACCTCATACTCCAACTTTTTCGTCCCCCAGGAAACGATTGATAACCTCTGATGGATTGCCATCCATTATAACTTTTCCGTCCTTCAACAAGACGCACCTGTCAGCCACCTCCTCAACAAAGTCGAGCTGGTGGCTGACGAGTACTATGGCAGGCCTGAACGAGGACTTGATCCTCTTCAGGGAGTTGGCAATCCTCCGTAGAGTCAGAGGATCGAGGTCCCCGAAGGGTTCGTCTAGTATTAGGATCTTCGGGTTGAACACCAGCGAGAGCGCAAGGGCAATACGGATCTTCTCGCCTCCAGATATATCGTAAACGTTCCTTTCCAAGATGCTAGGTGCAAGTCCGACCTCCTGCAGAACGGCGAGCGTTACATCCTTTGCCTTCTCAGGGTCCTTGCTCCTGAAGAGTTCCCTAAGCAGCTCGCGGTCAAGCCCCATCTCCCTTAGCTTTGTATCCATCTCCCCCTCGGGTAGCTCTTCTAAACGGCTGAGCGCGTCCACAACCCCCTCGCTTATACCCGCCCTCTTCGCCCTCCTCAGGGCATCCTCCATCATCTTGTAGTCCTTTATGCCGAGGCGAGCTGAAAAAAGATCTAGGATCTTTGCCCAATAGGGCAGGTCGAACTCTTGGTGCAGCATACCAATATGTGTCCTTGCATGCAGGCTCTTCCTGCCGAATTTCCCAAGGGTGACCCACTCACCCTTATGCAATAGCATCACTTCGCCATTGTCAGCAAGTTCCAGCCCCGCCAGCATTCTCAGGATCAAGGTCTTGCCAGCACCAGATGGGCCGACTATGCCGGTTATCTCACCTCGTCGGAACTCCAAACTTGTGTCCGCCAGCTCGAATACCCTGCCATAGGAAAAGAGGTTGTACAACTTTGTTACCTTTTCCATCCTCAGAACACTGGGACCAACAACATTTACCTTCTTTAGGGGTGCCTCAAGCCTCGAGAGGAACTTCTTTAATATTATGCCCGGTTCCCCCTCGTCCGTAATCCTCCCCTCCTCGAGTAGCAATACCCTGTCTGCCAAGGAACGGTGGATCTGCGGGTTGTGGGACGCGAAGATTATCCCTATCTTTAACTCGTTCCTTACCCTCTTTAGCGCCTGCACCAGCTCCTCCCTCGTGGCTGGGTCGGTCATGGTTCCCGGCTCGTCTAATAGGAGAAGCTCCGGTTTCCTTGCTATCTGCCTTGCCACAATGAGCCTCTGCTTCTCACCGCCGCTGAGAACCTGAGACCATAGATCTGCCCTCGCATCCAACCCCACCACCTTGAGGATCTCAAGGGCTCTACTCCGGTACCCCTTATACTCACCTTCGTCCTCGGTTAGTGTCTCCTCGCCTATATCGCAGTACCTGAGCGCCCGGACGACATTGTCAATGGCGCTGTCTGGCCAGAGTCCGAAGCTCCTCTGTAGCTGTATCGCAACCCTCCTCTGGTATTCTAAAACCCGCTCGATTGGGGAGGTTGGTTCGATCTCCATTTCCCCGAAGTATATCTTACCGCTGTCGAAAGGCTCTACCCCCCTAAGAATCCGGAGGAGCGTGCTCTTCCCTGACCCACTCTCTCCTATTATCCCTATTATTTCCCCTTTTTTTAGATCAAAGTTTATCTCTTTCAGTGCGGCGATGTTGGTCTCATGGTACCGCTTACTTATCGACTCTACCTTCAAAAACAATTTGGAAACCTCACTCAAATCTTGATTCCGGCAAAACCTTCACGATTATATAGTCCCTCATCAACGACCTCTTCACCATGGCAAGGTCCCCCAGCCTCTTCCCGTCCAAGGTGATACCAGCGACCTTTTCGTGATAGTCGTCGTATGGTAGCTTGATCCTGACACCATCCATCTTCAGGGTCACGGGGTTGGGCGCTAGCGCCTCTACAGACTCCGGTATCTGCCTCTCAACCTCCTCCTTTACAACAATTGGGTCTATCACCAAAGGGTCCATATCAAGCTCCCTCCTCCTTTGTTCTATAACCTTTCCTGATATCTCAGAGACCGCCCTCAGCTTATCTATCATGTCACCCGTTCTGACCCGCTCCGGATACCTACCTATCCCGCCCACATATCCCTGAGCTCCTGGAAGACCACCAAGGAGAGGTCCGCCTGTTACGATGACTGGTATAGACAGCTCCCTGAATAAGATTGGCTTGAACTCCTTGAGGCAGCGCTCAAAGTTGCCTAGCGTATATACAGCGATGTCGTGCTCCTCTATCAGTTCCTTCTCCTTCGCGGATGTATGAACTATCTTCTGTCCAACGCCTCTGGCGAGGCCTATTATATTTGTCTTTGCACCATTCCTCCTCAGGTTCTCGGCTATGTCACAGGACGGATGTGGAAGGTGGTGCCTTGAGAGGGTTGGAGCTACAACGGCAACCTCCGTCCCTATTAGTGGTGCATCCTTAACCTTTCCTTTGAGCTCGACTACAAGTTGCTGAAGGCGACCCACCTCCTCCTCTGGTACAGCAAGATTCAATATTAGATCCAAGCTCACAACTGTCTTCTGGACCACGAAGCCCCCTATATCTTGGAGAAACTCCTCCAGAATCTCATGCCTATAGAGTCCGCCCTCAAAGATGAGGTACTTCAGCATCAGTCGCCTACCTCCATGCGTGACGCTATCTCCTTCCACTCGTCCTTGATCGGGTCTTCTGCGGCTATGTAGGTCATTACCCCCGCACCTTTACTTACGCTGCGAGCCCTGAACCCCTCCGGGATAATCCTTGCCGCGAGCTCGTTTATCTTGACCGATATGTCAAGGGCTTTATCCCTGATCTTTACCTCTCTGACCTCCTCGTCCTTCGCTCCGACGATATTTATGTCCATTCTTCCCACCTGCTCTACCTTGTCCCTGCCGAAGATGCTCCAGAGCGCTTTAAGGGCGTCTCCGAGGTCGACCTCGCTCTCAAGGGTTACCCTGACACCGTTTGGTCGTTCGACTATGCGTGAGAGTTCCCCTAGGGTGTTCCTACCCACGAACTCCCTGTATTTGATCTTTATTATGAACAACGGTACCTCAGTCTTTATGAATATGTGAACCGATTCAACACTCCCTCCAAGGGCAAGGTCCTCCAAGCTCCTCCTCGCAATAAGTTCGTAGAGCTCTCCGCCTTTACTATCTGTGCAGTCCACGACGATCCTAATCGCCACTCTTCTCCCCACCCGTCCTCTTTGTGCTGCCCTTACCTTTTTTCGTCTCTTTTCTCTCCCTCCTCCCCTTGGTCTCCTCCACTTCGGATTCGATTATCCTCCTCAGGACATCCGCACTCAGCTTCTCCTCTGGTTCCTTCTCCTTAACGGTCACTTCTCCACCTTCAAGAGCCTTGGAGACGTTCTTCAGCGCCTCCCTCTCAATGCCGAGCATGTGGAATCCGGGCCTAGGCCCCCCTCCCCTTTTTGCCCTGCAGATCCTCTCATCCCCGATCCTGAAGCCCCTAACCTTGAAAAATACCCTGTTGGGATCCAGAGCCCTCAGCTCCTTAAGTATCCTCTCCAGAAGCTCCTCCTCCCCCTCCAAGAGCAGGCCGTAGCAGGTCTCCTTGTAATCCACTCCCCCTATCGCCGCCACCCTCTCCGCAAGCATCGAGGGAGTAAGATTGGAGTCCGTTGAGAGCATAACAACATAGGTTTTAATCATGGAACCTTCTCCGAAATGTATACAGTTCCCTTCTCCTTGAGTCCCTTCAGTACGTCATGGTTTTCCACGACCTCTCCGATGATGTTGGTACCTTCGAATCTCTCCGCGGAGGGGCCAAACTCATCGCTCTCCGTGAATCGGATACCTATCATCCCTGCATACCTCTTTGCAGCGTTAGTGACGCCTATCAAGTTGGCCTCGATCGTACCTGCAGGAATATTTTCAGGCATCAGTTCCTTGGCCAGCACATCATCCCCCTTGAAGAGTATCATCTCCATCTTCGGTGTCGAGAAGTAGACCGTGAGCTTTCCCTCTCGTTTTAGATCGAGGCCCGTAACCCTCTTGAAGTACTTTACAGAGTGGGGGGCCTCTTTGTAGAAGAGTTGCACCTTGACTACCTGTGAGGGCTCGACCCCGAGGCAACTCACCTCCCCCTTTCTATAGACCTCCAGAGTCGTGGGTGGATCTTGCTCTACAACCACCGCTTGATCCGAAGGATCCCCTTTTCTGATATGCTTAATGCCATGAGCTTTGAGAAGCTTGTCTACCTCTTGCTGCGTCCTGCCTAGTATATCCAACCAGCTGGGGCTGACTTTAACGGCGATTCTGTCCCCTTCCGCAGCCATGTCTGCAAGCTCAATCCCTTCCGTTACCCTCCCCACGATATTATGACTGGTAGTGAGCGGAGCCTCCCTCAGGTAGATGTAGACAGAACCCGCATTTGTTCCAGAATTCCTCACCGTTACAGACCCTCTTGCCCTCCGGTCTATCCTCTCGTTGATAAGCGAGATGACATTCACCCTGTCGCAGGCTATGAACCTGCTCGTCCTCCGTGAGGCGGTTAGCGTCCTATCACCAATGACGTTATAGGCGAGCTCTCCACCCACTGGAGAGGATGTGTCAAGCTCTATCCCAAGCCTTGTATAGATCTGAACAGGCTCCTTAAGCTCGTAGCTTTTAGCGGCCCGCACCACCGCCTTCTCCGCCTCCTTCGTCTCTATTATCGGCTCTATCCTTGTTATCCTGTCGCCCATGCGGAGCTCGTCCACCAGGTGCCTCCCGTAAACAACCCTGCCCAAAACCCCACAACCGCGGGGCGGGGCATAAACGCTACTGTGTAGCTTCCGGCTGAAGACAATGTGGCTGTTCTCATTGCTGAAGCCGGCGAGACTGAGCGTTATCTCATACTGCTTCAGCTCTACAGAGTCTCTGGAGGACTCAAAATCCGTCCGGACGGGACCGAAGACAGCCGCATCCCTGGTGACCCACCTGATGCTTGTGCCCTCAAACTTCTTGTATTCCCTCCGCCAGCCATCGAGAACCTTCTCACACTCAAGCCTTATGATCATCCTTCCCTTTGAGGTGGAGATCTCGAAGAGGTTCGTGGCAACTTTCTCCGCTTCCACGGGTCTCCTCACCGCAATTATACAGTTATTGATAAGTTCGATCCCAAGCCTCTTTGCCAAGGCCTCTACAGTCGTTCCCAGTTCAGCATCCGCCTGAAGACCGTCTATGGAGACCCTCATCAGCGACCTCCTCGATGTTAGCATTAATTTATTAAATGACTACTTAACTTTATATGCTAGGTGCCCTGATATGCCTAACTTCTCCGGAACACCAGACATAGAAATAATGCCTGAAAGGCTAATGGACAAGAAGAAGGCTGATGATCTCATAGTCATAATGAAGGATATAAATCACGTCTTGGACGTGGAGACTCGCAAACATAAATTTGTTGGGGGTGGCTTTCTGGTCGGTCGTTTCATAGTGATACTGAAGGAGGGCGCAGATGTGGAGGAGGTTATTGAAACATTGAGGCGTATATGCAGCCAGACGTTGCCCTTAGGATACAACATCAGGGTGGGACGCTTCGTAAAACCTCGGCCGACGGTATCCGATTATCTAAGAGGTACGGTTCAGGCAAAGAAGGGCTGAACAAAGTTGAGTGAAAAAGAAAAGGGTGAAGGGTGAAGCAATTGCAGGAATCCATCGGCAGAGATGTGCAGATAGTCGATTGCAGAGAGGCCCAGGGCATGGGTGAGGGAGGCGGGCTGGCTCAGAGAGGCACCATTTCCGAGTCGGAAAAGTATGAGGTGGTGGCCGTGGCCATGTCACCTGGGAAGAGGCACATAACCAAGCCCATCTGCGAGATCACATATGGTCTGCGGGAGCAAGGTATTAGAACCAGCGTCCTTGTCCTCGACTCGGGTTCCGGCGTACCAGCGGACTCTCCCTATAGCGGTGCCCCCGGCGGTTCCATGGCCAACATAAACGAGAAGGAGATCTTTCAGATTAAGCGGTTTAAGCTCGCACTATTCCACTTTGGAGGTATAAGCGGCCACGTGGCCTACAAGGCCCGGTCTTACCTTCAGTACACCGACATCCCTACAATAATCGTGTGCGAGGCACCGGTCGACTACGAGGACTTTGCCAAGGTGGGGATCATTACACGCCTAGTAAGACCCCCTCCTGGAAAGATTCAGTGCGCCGGCGTCATAGTTGACTTGGTGACAGGGGTGGTGAGGGGGGTCAGCGCCCCTAGGGAGAAGTTGAACGAGATAGTTATAAAGGTCAAGTTCTGGTTGAATAAGATAAACAGCGGAGAGCTAAACTTAGGAGGAGTATCCACTGGCGAAGATATTCATATTCCCGCCCAATAGCCTTATCCTCTTCGATCTCGTGAAGAGGGAGGGGCATATCCCCCTCGGTCTGGGCGAGGAAGTTGCAAAGAACTTGAACAAGCCGGAGATCGACTCTCCGCCAATGAATATAACTCCGGATTTCCCTAGGCGTGGGCTGAAATATGCAGCGATAGAGGTCCCATCAGGAATCAGGGGGCGCCTCTCGCTCATCGGACCGCTGGTAGAGGAGGCCGATGCTGCGATCATTGTGGAGGAGCCTGAGGCGTTGTTCGGGTGCGCCAGCTGCGGGAGGACCAACGAGTTCCTGT
>CAZNTO010000019.1:0-5438 GCA_964576015.1 uncultured Nitrososphaerota archaeon | reverse complement strand
GAGCCTGAGGCGTTGTTCGGGTGCGCCAGCTGCGGGAGGACCAACGAGTTCCTGTTTTACCTGATAAAACAAAGAAACATCCCGTTCGTGAAGGTCCCATATCCTCGTAATGAGGAAGACGCTAAGGTAATGGTATCGAAGATAAGGTCATTTTTAAGGTCTCTCGGTAATAAGAAGAGTGAATCCACTTCTTAAAATTTTACATCTTTTCTAAGATTTGGTTACTGGAAGCTCACGTTCTGTATTTTTTCAAGTATTTTGTTTCCAAATAATTAACCAAGGTAAAATACCAGAGTCATAAATTTCTTTTTTTTACCAAACTCCAAATATAATTTCCAATCCCTCCCAATTTTCTCCAAGATTCCTCTTTTTTTCTGTTTAACTTCCACGTACAAGCAAAAAAACAGCATACTACCAACATTTGTTACGTATTATAGCTGGAAGCCAGGAACTCCGCGTAGGGTACAGTGGTAGCGCCCGGTTGGAGATTTGGACATTTTTTTGGAGATTTGGATATTTTGTTGGAAATTTGGACAAATTTCTGGTCAAACGGAAAAATTCTATGGGTGGATTTGTTAAAATTGCCTTGTTCTTCCTGTTAGGTTGTTAATGTCACTCAATTTTAAACATCCTATCTTACTGCATTTTCGAGTTAAACTTTGTCTTTACTCTCTATACCCTTTTTTTACAATATATTTATTTACAACCCCAGCCTCCTCTTAAGAGAAAGTGGAAGGGAGGTAAATGACTGTTACCCCCAATAATAAAAAAACAAAGTTAACTGAGGGTTTAAAATGGTTAGTTTGGTAATTGAGGACGAATACCTGCTGAGCTTTGCAAATGCATTCAAGGAGGATACCCTGAGGGAGGTTATCTTCTGCCTGCAGGATGCACCCATGGCGCTGGATACAATCGCCGAGACCCTCAAAATAAAAGAGGAGGATCTTTCGCCGAGACTTGATGCGCTGATCTCAATGAACCTAGTCAGGAGGGTGCATTCCCACAACAGCGGACCAGATCTCTACGCGCTCGGATTCGCAATTGAAAGGTTCGGGGGTTATCCTAAAACTAAACTCGTTCGGTTGCTCTCAGATGCGATGAGCGAGGTCATCCCCTCCTTCTTGGAGGAGCATGCCGGCGAGATAGAGTCCCTGTGCGAGACCACCGGGATATCCATGGGACGGTGCGTTGAGCAGCTCTTCCTTAGCACCTTCTCCAGTATAATGAGTAACCTCCAAGGAGAGGTTCTTGAGGAGGATAAACGCCTCAGCGAGACATTGAAGCAAAGCAAACCGCCCCGCTGAAGCTCAGCATTATAGAGATTGACTCTTCTGTTATCGAGTTCACTCGAATTTTTTAATGCGTTCCTTTAGTCCCTGATAAATGTAATCTACGGCCTTCTCGAGATCCTCCTTGTCGCCCTCCAGAAACCACCCCTTTGGCACATACTCGTCCTTTGCGGAACCTGGAAATACGAGATCCTTCTCCACTAGCTCCAGATTGAACTTGTTAACAGCCTGTGCTATGAGGGAATAGGGGGTCCCTGCTGGTACTGGCAGGTAAAACTTCTTGGCATCCGATCTGGTCATACTATCAGAACATGATAAAAGCTCAATTTATATCTATAGTAGTAACTGACGCTTTTAATAATGTCAAAGGAGTTTTCTGACAACCTTAATAACCCTCTCATCCTTGGCCTTACTAATCAGATCCTCAAGCTCCTCCCTGCAGCTAACTACTATGTCTTCCACATTATAGCCCCTATCTGCATATGTGCAAGCCTGCCTCCAAGTGGAGATGAGGTCCGCGATCTTTGCTATAATGGCCTCCTTGCTCTTCCTCTCCTCATACTCTTCAAAGACCTCTGATAGGTTCTTGAAGCCGCTCGCCACTGCAAGCTCATGCATTATCTTCTTCTCTGCCCTGCTCTTGGTATCCTTGCCAAGCCTCCTCGTGAGGGATCGGGGGATATCCCCCGCAACCGCTTCTCCCCAGTCGTGGACTATGCCCATGACGAGCAGCTTCTCCTTATCCAGGCCCTCCCCCGCCTCCATGGATATAACTGCAAGTATTGATGCTACCTCAAACGAGTGCTCCGCTACGGTCTCGGCTATCGAATGTGGAATTCCTCTCTGAAGCCACCCCGTCCTCGGTATGTTTTTGAGGATCCTCGCCGTGTCCGTCAAAACCTTTGGGTTCAACGACTTCACCTACTGCAACTATATGCAGGCGCTTGAAAATTTAAATGATTCCATCTCTCTAGATGATGCTGTGTGAAAATTGAAGATCCCTCGCGTTGACCAAGACCTCTGTATAGGTTGTGGGACATGTGAATCCCTCTGTCCTGAAATGTTTAAGGTCTTCCTAGAAGGAAAGTCCCACGTGATAAAAGAGGAAGGGAACTGCGACCTCCAGCTCGTGGTGGACTCCTGCCCAGTTAGTGCGATCTCGCTCGTGGATAAATAGGTCATTTCAATGATTGCAGGATCTCCTTTGCCCTCGAGACATTGACATTTCCTTCCTTCACGAGGAATTCGGCGACCTTATCAACAAGATCTCCTGTCGCCCCCGCCATTATCGCAATATTCCTCGCGTGGAGCTCCATATGCCCCCTCTTTATGCCCTCAGTGACCATCGCCCTGAGCGCCGCAAAGTTCTGCGCCAGACCGACAGCACATGCTACCTCGGCTAGCTCCGTAGCGGTCTTCACCCCCAGTATCTTCAGGCACAGTTGGGCGACAGGATGGGTCCTAGTAGCTCCGCCGAATGTGCTGAGTGCCAGCGGTAGCTCAAGCTCCCCCGCAAGGTCACCATTCTTGTCCTTCCTCCACTTGGAGAGCGGTAGGTACTTTCCAGATATCGAGGCGTATGCGTGGGCTCCTGCCTCTATGGCTCTCGTATCGTTAGCCGTTGCTAGAGTTATGGCCGTAATCCCGTTCATGATGCCCTTGTTGTGGGTTGCTGCTCGGTAGGGGTCATAGCAGGCGAATTTATAGGCCTTCACAATACCATCAACAACCCTCTCACCGCCTATCACATCCTTCCTGTAGGTTACCGTGGCCTTGGCCATCCTCTCGGTCGCGAGGTTCGAAATTATCTTCAGCAAAGATCTTCCTCCCGTTATGCCCTCGATCTCAGGGGAAATGCCCTCCGCTATCGTAATAACGGTGTTTGCCCCCATGGCATCCTTGCAGTCCACGAAGAACTCGACGATCAGCATGCCATCTTCAGGTGGACCGACAATCTTGGCCGATATATCCAGAACTCCGCCTCCAAGTGATGGAAGTAAATCAGCAAAGCGGTTCGCCCGCTCGATCAATCCCTTCTTCACATTAAGGATCCTTCTTCTGCCCTCCTCCAGATCCTTCACATCAACGACCTGTATCTGTCCCCTCATCACAGGTCTTGTGCTGGTCGCCTTAAACCCGCCAGTGGGCAACGTAAGCTTAGCCGCGTGGCTCGCGGCTGCCACAACAGAAGGTTCCTCTATCGCCATAGGCACGAGGTAATCCCTCCCGTTAATCCTGAAGTTCGTCGCAATCCCAATAGGGACCTGGATCATCCCAACAACATTCTCGATCATCCTCTCAGCAGCGGCAAGTTCCAGCCCAGTACTGAGAATTCTTATATCCTCATCCGTCAGGCCTGCCCTGTCCTTCAAAACCTGCCGTTTCCTATCCAAACTCAACTTGTAAAATTTAGATGTCTCAGAGTTTGGTGCCATGATCTACCCCTCAATAAAGCTGGTTATTATCTCTATCACCTTTTTCCAGCCCTATGGTATCGCAAAACATATTTAAAGCAGTGATCGATGTAGTCCATCGGTGAAGTTTACGGCTCACTACTTATGCGAGAAGTGCGGCAAGGTCATTAACAATGACGAGCTGATGGGCTTGCCGGGTATCCGGTGCCCCTCCTGCGGTCATAGGATACTCTACAAGGCGCGGTCGCAGATCGTCCACGAGATAAAATCCCATTAGCGCCTTGACGCCATAATCATTGAGCAGATCTCGAAGATAATTTTTGACGCTACAGCCGCTGTACTACCATTGTCGTATTGCGGAGTGACCTCCATCAGATCAAAACCGACCACCTTGTCGTCCACGACCTCATTCAGCACATCCAAGAGAATGGTTGGCGATATCCCCTCCGGCTCCGGGTTTCCGACCCCTGGGGCATACGCCGGATCCAGCACGTCTATGTCGATGGAGATGTAGAGCTTCTTGGCATCCCTCAGCCTATCGCGCAGCCAAGAGGATGCCGTCTTAGCGCCCGAGCGCATCATCTCGAGGGACGTGAGGTAGTTTGTCTCGCTCTTTCTGGCAAAGTCCATCTCACCCCTATAGGTCGCCCTCACCCCCATCAGAAAGACCTTCCCAGCCCCTAACTCCTCAGAGGTCCTCCTCATGACACAGGCGTGCGAGAGCTTGTTGGAAAGGTACTCGTCCCTCATGTCGAAGTGGGCATCAAAGGATACGATCGTTACGTCCTTGAAAGCCTTTACCGCGCCTAAGGTCATCATGTGCTCGCCGCCCACCATTACCGGTACCTTCCTTGAGGAGAATATGTCCTCCACGGTCTCAGCGACCCTCCTCACGGTCTCGGCGGAGTCGCCGTGGACGACCGCCAAGTCCCCCATATCGTGCAGCTTTACCTCCTCAAAGTCAACTCCGGTGCGCCACGACCAGGTCTCAAGATTTGCGGAGGTCTCCCTTAGCGCGCTAGGCCCGAACCTCGAACCGGGCCTGTAGCTGGAGGTGCTGTCGAAAGGGACGCCGAATAGAACAAAATCTGCCTCTGAAAAGTCCCTCTTAAACCCCCCAAACCCTTTTGCGAGACCGTCTATGTAGAAAGACTTCTTCATCCGCCTCACCATAATAAGATATATCTATCTCATATTCTTCTACTTGAATCTATCTTACTGGTGAAGTATTATGGATAAATATGATAAGATTGTCGATCTCGCCAAGAGAAGGGGCTTCTTCTGGCCCTCGTGCGAGATTTACGGGGGTGTTGCAGGTTTTCTCGACTTTGGTCCTATGGGAACTCTCCTTAAAAGGAATGTCGAGAGGCGTTGGAGGGAGGTATTCATACACAGGCATCACGGTCTCGTATACGAGGTGGAGACCCCAGTGGTTATGCCCTCAAGGGTCTTTGAGGCATCCGGTCACGTTGACCACTTCACCGATGTAATTGTCGAGTGCCTCTCCTGTCACAAGAAGTTCAGGGCTGATCATGTCATACTCGAGCAAGTAGGGGAGGTACAGGGCATAGAGGGGATGACGACCGAGCAACTTGACGAAATAATCGAGGAGAAGGGCATCAAATGCTCGGAATGCAACGGCAAGCTAGGGAGGATAACCACCTTTAACCTTCTGTTCAGGACTTCCATAGGTCCCTATTCAGAGAACGTGGCGTATTTGAGACCCGAGGCGGCG
>CAZNTO010000018.1:9108-16089 GCA_964576015.1 uncultured Nitrososphaerota archaeon | reverse complement strand
TCACCCGCTCGTTCGACCAACCTACATTTACTATCGAGACTCCTGCGTAGAGGTCAATGAATGCCTCGCCCTCTGCAGAGTAGACAGTATCCCCGATCGCATGGTCAGGAACGAATGGGTAGTACCTTTTATACATTCTGGAGAGGTAGCGTTCTGATAACGCAATGATCTCCTTGGCGCTCTCCATTGGAGTACCTCAATCGGTTTATTTCGGTGGGGCGTTTAAAGCGATCAGCCAGAGAGGGGTCTTACCCACGTTCTTTACCGAATGTTCGGCGTTTGGTGGGAAGATTACGGCGTCCCCGGGCTTTATCTTGTACTCATCATTGCCGATGGTCACAACACCCTTTCCCTTGAGTATATAGTAAGCCTGCTCAAAGGTGTGAGTGTGCGGTTCCGCATAGCCACCCACCTCAAACTCGGAACGGAACATAGAAAGGTTCATGCAACCCGCATTCTCCTTTACGAGGAGTTTTCTAGTTTGGCACTTGACGTGCTTGGCTGGAACGAAGACCTCCACTTCTTTGTCCTTTGGACTCACGACGAATTTTACCATTTGGAACACCTTTGTCCTATAAAGAGAATAGGGAGTAAATAAGTATTAGTGGACTCATGGAGGGATAGAGTTTCGAAGCCTATTTGAGCGATAGCAGGGCTAGTACATTCGCGCAGGTTACCATTTCTATATCCAGCTGCTCACGCTCGTATAGTTGTAGTGATGCGCGATCCTTAGTAGCGTGAGCGGATTCCGGACATTCCTTAGGTTGCTGTTGACACTATCCCCTCAGGACCGTTCTCTGGGAGCATGTCTTGAATGTTCTTTAGGGTAAGCTTTCCCAATTGGATATTGATGATTTCACGCTAGGTATAAAAAAAGTGAATTCGTTTGAAAAGTCGGTTGTTAAAGGTGCTTCTTCAGCTCTACCTCCAAGCCATTCGCACCAACGGCGCCTACGATGCGCCCAACCTCCTTCCCACCTTTGAAGAAGATGAATGTCGGGATGCCGTAGATCCCAAACTTCTGCGATGCCTCGGGGTTCTCTTCTACATTCAACTTTGCAAGAAGTGCCTTCCCCTCATATTTTTTGGCTAGTTGTTCGATGATGGGAGCCATCATCGCACAGGGACCGCACCAAGCAGCCCAGAAGTCAACAATAACGGGTATTTTAGCAGACGAGATAGTCGAGTCAAAGTTCGCGTCCTTAAGTTCAACATAATTGTGATTCATCTTTTCAACACCGCCGCTTTTTCGAGCCGTCATCTCAGCCAGTTTCCTTTCCTTCATCCTTTTTAGCTCATCGTCCCAATCATCTGGCATAGGCTCACATAGAATTTAATTCACCAGAGGGTATATTTGTTTTTTTCCGTTGCTTAAGATCGAACAGCTTTAGGTCTGGCTTTAAACGGAGGTAATCGGAGAACGTAAGAGCCCGCGCCTCTGCGAGGGTGATCCTGCCGCAGGTTGGTATTTGGATGCCGCGGGCGCACGAGAGGCAGTCGCCGTCACAACCCTCAATCGGCTTGAACCTATCTGTGAGGCGTTGCCTCCTATACTTTGGGACCTTTGTAGGTTGCTCTCCTCGAGGCGCCTATATTGTTTCAGATCCTCTTAACAACGTCTTTCTTTAGGTCTATGCAGCCTATCAGAGCTAGCAGGACTCTCAAGTCGTCCGTGTTGATCACCGCCGGCGCCTTCTCCTTCACCACGAGCTTCGCCTTATATCCGATGCCGAGACCCACGTTCTCTATCATGAAGAGGTCGTTGGCGCCGTCGCCCACGGCCACACAGGCGTCGAGTCCGACGCCCTTCTCCTTAGACATCTTCTTTATTGCCCTGAGCTTCGCCTCTGGGCTTATCATATCACCCTCCATTTCGCCAGTTAGGACCCCGTCCCCAATAATGAGCCGGTTGCTAAAAACATAGTCAGCACCGATGGAATCGCCCACATAGTTTGCAAAGAAGTCAAAGCTACCTGTAACGATTCCAACGACGAATCCGATCTCCTTGAGCTGACCAACCAGTCCCTTGGCGCTAGGGAGGATCCTAATAGATCGTTTTATCTCCTCCATCTTAGATACTGGTAAGCCCTTTAACAGCTTGACCCTCGCTCTTATAGCCTCTAAAAAGACCATCCTCCCCTCCATTGCGAGGGTCGTTATCCTCTTGACCTCCTCGCCGGCACCCGCCGCCTTGGCGAGCTCCTCGATTATCTCCTGCTCTATGATGGTACCGTCGAGGTCGAATACAATGATCTTCTTCCCACACTTGTAGCTCTCTCCACTCTCTGCAGCTAGGGCCAGCCCCACCCCGTCGCAGCTCCTCTTCAGTATGTTGATCAGGTCTTCACTCCTAATCGTTGATGGCTTAGTGTCCACGATCATTACCATGACAAAGAGGTTCGAGAATAACGTAGAGGCACGGGTCTTCATTATGTTGGCGTGGAACCTTGCGAGGACACCCGAGACCGAAGCCACTATGCCTGGTCTGTCCCTTCCAACGACCGTGAGAACGAGCTTACCTTCCGCTGGTATAATAAAACGTCACCTCCAGGCCCAACTCATGGCAAAGATACCTTAACTTCTTCCTAAGCCATCCAAGGCCTTTTAGGGATGGAGAGATCTTGACCAAGAGCGATAGTATGAAGACCCCGCGCATGACTACCTGATCCATATCCTCTATGTTGTATCCCAGGTCGGCTATCACTGAGGAGATTTCCGCGATAAGTCCGGGTCTATCCGGTCCTATCGTCGTAACAATGAGGTATCTGTCGGGCATGAGTGACACCGAATAATCATGGAAGAGTGTATAGAAAATGTATTTAACTTTTCGTGTCCATATGTGGAGGAGCATAATGTCAAGGATCAAACTGGCAAAAAGATCTTTATACTAAAGAGGAGGGGTGGAGCGTTTGAGTCAGGAGAACCTGAAGAGACTAAGAAAGGCAATAGTCAAGCAAGAGTTGAAAGTCGCTAATGAGGCGACCGTAGCTTGCTTAAGGGAGGGTGCTACCCCCAAGGCGATTATAGACGCCATATCAGAGACGCTGAAGGTTGTTGGGGATCTTTTTCAGTGCGGCGAGCTCTTCCTCCCAGAGGTCATGAGAGCGGCAAACGTCGCAAAGGCCTCCCTAAACCTAGTGCTCCCGCTCATCGGCAAAGAGGGAGCTGCTAGGGGCTCAACAAAGGGGAGGATAGCCATAGGCTCACTCGGACCTCACGACATTGGGAAGACCATTGTGGCATCTACACTGATAGCGGATGGCTTCGACATAACGGATATGGGGATAAGCTTGAACCCGGAAAAGGCCGAGAAGTTCCTGCAGGAGAACGCAGTGGATATCCTGGCGCTCTCCGTACTGCTTACCTCGGACATAGACAAGGCTGCAGAGGTGATCCGCAGGGTCAGGAGGCGGAAGAGCTCGCTCAAGGTTATGGTCGGAGGCGTAGCAATGAACGAGACGGTGGCGAGGAGGATAGGGTCGGACGCCTACGGCAGGGACGCCACGGATGGCGTCAAAATAGCCAGAGAGATTATGGGGGCAAGGAAGTGATAAGGACAACGGTAATAGGCAGCCACCCTGTGGTTGGGGAGGGCGTGGAGGCGATTAAAAAAGCGGTAAACGACCAGCTTGAGGCTGGAATAAACATAATCAGTGACGGGCAGACGAGGAAGGACATGGTCGCCTACTATGCCGACCACATACCGGGATTCAAGGTAGAGGAGGGCAGGTCTTACATAGTGGGTAAGGTAAGTCCCCCCGAGGAGACGCCGGTGCCGAAGGACCTCCTCTTCGTCAAGAAAATGGCGGGGGATAGGGCAGAGGTGAAGTCAGTAATAACGGGACCGGTGACGATGGTCTTCTTCTCGGAGCTCGGTCCCTCAGCGCCATATAAGGGGTTCAGGGACGAGGCGCTCTACAGGGATGTCTCGGAGGCGCTTGCCATGGAGGCGGAGCTCACGCAGAAGGAGGGCTTATTCAAGTTACAGATAGACGAGCCCAGCTTCTCTATAGGGGCGCCTATGTCGCTGGCGAAGGAGGCGCTGGAGAGGACCATTACGGGTATAAAGGGGATCAAGGCGCTACACGTATGCGGCAACCTGAAGAGGTCCTTCACGGATATCGTGAAGATCGAGGGGTTCGACGTGCTGAGCTTTGCATTCAAGGACAGCGTGAGCAACTTTGATACGGTTCAGAGGAGGCTGCTGGAGGACTACTCCAAGAAGCTCGGGGTGGGGTGCGTCAGCTCCTCCGAGAATAAGGTCGAGGAAGTGGATACCATAAGGGGTGTGGTGCAGAGGGCTTTGGATGTTTACGGCGTGGATAACATAGCTTGGATCCACCCCGACTGTGGTTTGAGGTCCTTGGAGAGGGAGGCGGTCAAATCCAAGCTGAAGAACATGGTTCTGGCGCTGAATGGGATGGAGAGTGAGCTGGAATGATCGTTAGACCACCCTTTTCGCTCGGTAGTGCGGTCTTCGGGGCACCTGGATGGCCGGTTCTTGTCGGGAGCCTCTTCTACAAGGCGGACAGGAAGGTCCTGGACCACAAGAAGGGAAAGGTCAACATGCCTGCTCTCACGAGGGAGATGAAAGCAGTGAAGATCCTGAGGGAGAGGATCGGGCTGAAACACGCCATCGATGTAATAGCGGAGACGCCGCAGGCGATGGAGAACTACCTTGGGATACTGGCTGAGATTACCGATGACCCACTGCTAATAGGGGGGCTCAACGAGGAGACAAGGGTTGCGGGGTTCAGAAAGGCGAGGGAGATGAAGATCCAAGAGAGGTGTGGCGTGAACTCTATAGCATCCGCTACTAGCGAGGAGGAGCTGAAGAGCATTAGGAAAAGCGGGATTAAGTTCGCCATACTACAGACGCTCGATTCATCCGCCGTCTACCCAGAGGAGAAGGTGGGTTTGCTGAAGGGGGGGCTGCTGGGGAAGTGCGATAAGGCTGGCATCGACAGAGCAGTGGTGGATGTGGGAATAATAGACTTCACCAGCACATGGCTGGCAGCAGAGTCTATAAAGAGGATAAAGGCTGAGCTTGGCATCCCGGCAGGGTGTGCCCCGTCCAATGCTGCTTACCAGCCTCTTGGTAAAAAGAAGATAACCAGGAGTAGTGCAAGGTCGATGAACGTGGCACTAAACACTATAATTCAGCTGGCCGGGGCGGACTTCATAATTTACGGACCACTGAGGGCATCAACCTACGTTTTCGAGGCAGCTGCGGTCGTCGAGGGTATAAAGGCATATGGAAAGAGGCTGGGCGGGGAGAAAGTTATGGATAAGAACCACCCGCTCTACAAGTTCCTTCCCAGGCTCATTTAGGACAAAAGGTAAATAGAATAAAGCTCATTATCTCAACAGGAGGAAGGAAGATGGTCCTTTCATGTATAATGATCCACTGCAAACCCGGGACTGCACCTGATGTGCTGAAGAGCATGAAGGCAATTAAGGGTGTAAAGAGGACCTTCGAAACTCTAGGAGCCTACGACTTAGTTGTGGAGTACGAGTTTCAGAGCCTAGAGAAGCTTGGAATTGCGGTGTATGAGATAGCAAGGATGTCAGGGGTAATAGCCACAGAGACGCTCATAGAGACGCTTTTATGAGGTGTTATGGTTGGTTCAGGTATTAGTTTTGATAAACGCCGAGAAGGTTTCGGTCTTTGACATAGTTAAAAAGCTGGGAAAATTGCCGGAGGTGATGGAGTCATTCCCGACCTTTGGCAGGTTCGACCTCGTAGCCTTCTGCAATATTGAGAGGAGGGAGGACGTGGGGACGCTGGTAAAGAGGATAGGTACGATGGAGGGAGTTCTTAAGACCGAGACGCTGGTTGAGCTCTGATCAGGGCAGAGCGTGGATTCAAACTGAATATTTTCCTTCTTATCCGTTATCTCCCGTGAATGCGCGCGAAGGGAGATGGCATCCGAATGAAGAGGCTACATATAGAGGAGCCGATCTCTGGAGGGATACTTCTCTCCTACAGGTGCACCGGAGGATGTCAACACTGCATGTACGCCTGCTCCCCGCAGTGGAACGAGGACTGGATCCCAGAGGAGGACGCCAAGATAGTTCTAAAGGAACTGGCAGGCATGATTCAGAGGAGCCCATATGGACCGGACGGGATCGGCATAAACTCTGGGCTCCACTTCACGGGAGGGGAGCCTTTTCTTAACTTTGATCTCCTGAATGAGTTGGTCAGAACGGCGCACGGGCTCGGGATTCCGTCAACCTTTGTGGAGACAAGCTGTTTTTGGTGTGTAGATGACGAAACCACAAGGGAGAGGCTTACAAAATTGAGGGATTCGGGACTTAAGGGAATATTGATCAGCGTAAATCCTTTCATACTCGAGAAGGTGCCTTTTGAACGAACGGAGAGGTGCGCCAAGATAGGCGAAGAGATCTTTGGTTGGGATGTAATCATTTACCAAGAGTTCTTCTACGATCTCTTCAGAACGCTCGGCCTCAAGGATGCCCTGCCCTTCGAGGAGTTCTTAGGTAGAGCGGGTCGTGACGTCTTGCGCCATGTGGAGTTGCTCCCTATGGGCAGGGCGGTCTACAGGCTTGGACACCTGTTCAGGAGGTATCCCGCGAGTCAATTCTTCGGGGAGTCCTGCAGGGAGGAGTTGACGAGAGGATGGCATTTTCACGTGGACAACTACTTCAACTACATGACGGGTTACTGCGGAGGTATCTCCTTGGGCGACGCCAGGAATCTAGGTTCGTTGCTCAAAGGAATAGATTTAGAGGATAGGCCAATTCTTGATGCCCTGGTGACGGATATAGAAAGGCTTTGCGAATTAGGGGTAAGGAGGTTTGGTTACATGGAGCTGCCTGAAGGTTATATCTCCAAGTGCCACCTATGCGTCGATGTAAGGAGGCACGTGGTACAGCAGACCGACGAGTTTAAGGAACTCAAACCGAGAGAATTTTACTACCACGTTGTACGTAGGGACGTTTAGCACTGGCGATTGGATG
>CAZNTO010000018.1:2087-9008 GCA_964576015.1 uncultured Nitrososphaerota archaeon | reverse complement strand
AGAGAATTTTACTACCACGTTGTACGTAGGGACGTTTAGCACTGGCGATTGGATGACGATGACCTTGATGAACAAGAACCTTGTGGGCAGTTATGAACCTTATTGCGGTGAGTGCATAATCTACAGGACGCACAAAGACTCGGGGTGGCTGCGGCGGAAGATTGCAGAGCGGTGAGTCCGAAGATGCAGGGTGCGAGGACTGCCAGACTGCTTCGAGTCATGGGTGGGGAGTCAAGGGTGAGGTGTGGGGAAAGAACTGCAAGATACCCAAGTACCTGAATGCTAAGGGACTTATTCTGTTGCGAGTGCGACATGCACCCTAACTGCGAGAGGTTTCGCGAACTACCAGAGCCCTATCTGAAGCTCGGCGTGAACCTGATTGAAAATTTGAATAAGATCGAGACCAGTAAAGTTGGGGAGCGGCTCGAGGAAGATGAAAGAAGTTGGAGATGCCGGGCGTGCTGCGAGCCCATCTCCATGCATGTAAGAAATGCCACTGGTGCGGAGTGAAGATACGCTAAAAGGCTAGGGATTTCCCGACGGGATTATCCTTATCAGATGGTTTACAAAGGCAGCTCTTCGCCGGCAAGCTCGTAGAGTTTTACGACGTTTCCCCTGGCATCCCGCCTTGTGTCTACAGGGGTCTCCATGATCAGCGGGAGGGAGCGGACCCTCTTCTCGGTCAGTATGGAGCGGAATCCTTTTTCGCCTATCATACCCAGTCCAATGTGCTCATGGCGGTCGAGGTGACTTCCCAGATCACCCTTTGAGTCGTTCAGGTGTACGACTTTTAGCCTGTCCAGGCCTACGACTTCATCCATTTGATCCATGATCTCGCCTATTTTGGTCCTGAGGTCATACCCGCCCGCGAAGGCATGACAGGTGTCGAAGCAGAACCCGATCATCTTCGGATAATCAATTTTGTCCATGATGGCGCTTATGCCCTCGAAGGTCGTGCCCATGCTGTTCTTCTGACCAGCGGTATTCTCCAACAAGATCATACAGTTGGCCTTGACCTCGCTAATGGTGGTGTTGAGGGCGGAGACCAGTCTAGAGCAACCCTTCTCCTCACCGCTCCCAAGATGGCTACCGAGATGGGTCACCAGGTACGGGATACCGAGGAGGGTGCACCTCGATAGTTCAACCTTGAGGGTGCCCACTGACCGGTTGTATGCCCCGTCGTTGGGTGAGGTGAGGTTCGGAAGGTAGGGCATGTGGTCAACCACGGGCGAGATACCGCTCTTTTTAAGCTTATTGACAAATGAGGAAACTACTTCTGCAGGAATATCGCAGTAGGACCAGCCTCTAGGGCTCCTTGTAAATAGCTGGAATGTGTTGCAACCGATCGCAGCTGCCCTCTCCACCGATTTGTCAATCGAGCCTGCTATAGAGACGTGAACACCTGCCCTCAAAAATAACACCGAATAAGATCTGGGGTAAGGAGAGATTAAACTTTTTCAGTCAGACTCCTTTTTCTTGGGAGCCACTCCATCGCTTTTTTGCGTCCTCGCAATTATGCAGACCTATATCGCAGATCTCCACGCAACAGGTACGGGGCTCCGCAAGTACGCCCCACCACTGCCTTATTATCTCAAATCTTCTGCCGCACCAAGGGTGTATGTAAGCCTGCGGCTCGTACCGCTTGGCGATCTCCTTCCCCTCCTCCGTCTTCTTAAAGCAATCCCAGCACATTTCCCTACCGGAACGCATGTAGCCATGCCTGCAAACCAGGCAGAGGGTAAGACCATTTCTGGCGGCCATGTGGCACCTGTTGCACAGTGTGATGTAATTCTCGAGGGCCCTGCTCTCCTCAGTCGCCTTCTTCCATGCCTCCGAGACCATCTGCTTTATATCCCATGCGTACTTGCCCCAGAACCGATCCCAATCCTCCTTGGATAGCCAGCCAGTGTCCACTGCCTCGATCTTGGGCGCGTCAAACTCTGACCGACAGCGCTGGCACTTGTAGGTGGGCTTCTTGGCTGCTCTGTGGCGGATCGAGGCGGAACTGCAGTTGGGGCACGACCTTCTCTCATCCTTTTGTGTTGAGAACTCACCCTCCTTCACCCTCTGGTTCAGGAATTCTGAGGAGATCTTTTTAAGAAGAAGGGTGTATGGCGGGGGTGGGTTTCGGTTGTGCATCACCAGTTTTTCCGTCGAACCGCACCACTCGCAGGCCTTCCCCTTGAGGAACTCTTCCCTTCTCTGCTTCCACTCCTTAGTACTCCTGAAGCTCATCTGCCGCCGCCCCGCGGTTCCGCCTCCTTGATATTGTAGGATGAGAGGGCTTCAAGGACTGCCTTCCTGATCTTCTCCCTGGTCGCAGGAGCCAGTTTACCACCCTTCTCCGGCAGGAGATCCCAGAGCTTTGATCCCTTCACGGTGGCTGCCCCGATGCCATTGAGGACCCAGCCGAGAACGTACTCGTACAGGTCAAGATTCTCCCCCATCGAGTCTCGGAGAGCCGCGACAAGTTCGGACAGGACGAGGGTGGAAACCTCCATCTGGCGGATGAGCGCCTCTAGCATGTCCTCCCTTACCAACAAAAGCTCTCCCAGCTTGCCGAGGATGCCGTTGATGGTGGTCAGATCCCTGTCTGAGTAGCTTGCGTCCGCGGATAAGAGAAAGAGCGCCCTTTCCACCTCGGTGTCGATGCAGATCCTGCAGCGAGATACCTTTGACAACGGATACAGGTCCCTCAAAGTGGAGAGATTTATACCATCGGTCAGGGAGATGACGAGCTTGTTTCTTAGGAGATGCCATATGTCGTCGGCGATCAGCCGGCTCCTGTTTGCGTCGTTGCAGACGAATACGAGGTTGCACCACTTGGCGGCCTTGTGGAGATCATTGACATCCCCCTTGCCGTCCGTCAGATTTGAGAAAATCACCTCGTAGCCATGCGATGGCAGGACCCTTAGCAGGCGACCCCTCTCTTCGCAACCCAAGAGCAACAGTCTTTCCAACAATATCTCCCCGGGAGAGAATACTCACTACGATATGCTGTCGTTCTGAGCTTTATTTAACCATTGCCAGCGCTTGGCGGTACCGTCAACTGGAGTTCTTCGTCCTCAAAAGGTTTAATATTGCCATAAAGGAGTATAACTTCTATCGAGGGCAGATAAAATGCCTCTAAGCACACTTAAGGCGATCGGTTTCACCGACTCTGATGCAACGGTTTACGAGTTCCTTATTAAGGAAGGCGAATGCGATAAAGAGAAGATCTTGAAGAAGACGGGGCTCACCAAGGCAAAGCTTGAGCAGACCTTGCCGAGGCTCGCCTCCTACGGGGCGATCGAGGTCACGAAGGGTGTCGTGGTCCCCATCCCCCCGAAGACTTTCATGCAGAAGTACTTGAAGGTAAAGGAGATTGACTTGGAGTTGCAGATGGCAGAGCTGCGAAGGAATGTAAATGAGCTTCAAAGCATGCTGGAACCCATCTATAGCGAGAGTAGGTACGGCGTGAGGCTCGAGGAGCTCTGGCAGGCTGTCGAAGGGCTCCCATCCATGGAGATGGAGACCATCAGGATGATCTCGCGCTGCAAGTCGGAGGTCTGCGTCATGGCTGAGAGGTTTAGTTACTACCCCAAGGTCAGGGAGGAGTTGCTCTCCACCCTCGATAGGAAGGTAAAGGTGAGGGTCCTCCTTCTGGCCCTCGACAAGGAGACCGAGGAGAGGGTCGACGACATGAAGAAGTGCAGGATGGAAGTGAGGTTGGCGAGGTGCGAGTGGAGGAGCATGAGGTTCACGCTCGTGGACAAGAGCGAGCTCATCTTTTTGGTCTGGGCGAAGAAGAGCGACGACAGCAGGGTCTACTACAGACCCGGCTACACCAAAAACCCAGGCATGGTGAGCGTCTTCGCGGACTCGTTCGAGTACCTGTGGGAGAAAGCTGTGCCTCTATGAAGCGCGTAAGGCTCTCCTACGGCTCGGCTGTGGAACTGGGTCTAATTAAGGGAATTCTGGAGGCCAGACCTACCACTGCCTACATCTTTTTGAAGGATATAAGGTGCAGGGGCATGTGCGGGTTCTGCCCCCAGTCATCGGGAAGTGAGGAGGATAGGATATCGAGGGTAGACTGGCCAGAGTTCGCGCTTGGCGAGGTTCAGGAAGGCATCTCAGGGGACAGAGGGCTCCATAGGATCTGTATCCAGTGCACAGACGAGCCCTCGGTGAAGGAGGGGATAGTAGAGCTGGTAAATGATCTGAGAAGGGGCAATAGCCTCCCCATATCCGTCTCCACTTCCCCAATAACGCGGAAGCAGATGGCGAGGATCAAGGAGGCGGGCGCCGATACCTTGACGATCCCCTTGGACTGCGCGGACGGGATACTATTTCCCTCTGTCAAGGGCAAATCGTGGGGCGACCACTGGAGTGCTCTGAGGGACGCGCTGGAGGTCTTCGGCAGGGGGAAGGTGGGGACGCACATAATTGTCGGGCTCGGGGAGACCGAGAGGGAGGTGGTCTTGCTGATTGGTAGGTTGTGGAGGATGGGCGTTGTCCCCTCCCTTTTTGCCTTCACGCCCATCAGGGGAACCCCGTTTGAGGGGAGATGTGCACCGCCCCTTTCATCATACAGAAGGATCCAGCTGGCGAGACACCTCATCGTCGAGTCGGGGGCGACGGCCAAGGACATAAGGTTCGATAGGGACGGCAGGATAAGAGAGTTCTGCGTGCCTACGTCGAAGCTGGAGGAGGCGCTGGAGGACGGTACCGCGTTCATGACCCGTGGGTGTCCCGGCTGCAATAGACCCTACTTCAACGAGAGGGTATCTGGACCTATCTTCAACTTTGCCAAGAAGCCGAAGCCGGAGGACCTGGCAATGATAAAGGGGGATATCTTTGGAGCGGCTAAGGGTCATTGACTTTACAGTGGGGGATCCCTTCTACAACATGGCCATGGACGAAGCCATCGCAAGGTGCGTCGGGTCGGGGAGGAGCCCGCCCACGCTCAGGCTATACGGCTGGTCCCCCAGCGCGGTATCCATAGGGTACTTCCAAGAGGTCCTGGAGGAGGTGGACCTTAACTTCTGCAAGTCCAAAGGTGTAGAGGTCGTCCGTAGACTGACGGGGGGCGGCGCGGTCATCCACACCACAGGGGAGCTGACCTATAGCCTCATTGTGAAGGAGGGGGATCCGGCTGTTCCTAAGGACATTCAGGAGAGCTACGCAAGAATATGCGCCCCCATTGTAGCTACTCTAAGGAAGTTGGGGGTTGACGCTGCCTTCAGACCAATCAACGACATCGAGGTTCATGGGAGGAAGGTCTCCGGCAGTGCGCAGACTAGGAGGTTTGGCGCGGTACTACAACACGGTACGCTGCTACTCGACATGGACTATATACTGCTGCCAGCACTCAGGGTCAAGGAGGAGAAGCTCAAAGACAAGGGGGCTACGGATGTCAGAGGCAGGGTCACCACACTTAGGGAGATCCTGAGGAGGGATCTGAGCAAAGAAAGGGTTGGTGCACTGGTGGCAGGGGAGTTCGGTAGAGGCTTCAAGTGTGAGCTGATGAGGGGCAGCGCCTCGGAGGAGGAGAAGGAGTTGATACCTGAGCTCGCTGAGAGGTACAGCTCCCAAGAGTGGCTTTTCAGGAGGTAGAGGGTTGGAGAAAATCGCTGTCAGGAAGTTTAGCGGGGGCAAGCTGCTGAAGGTGAAGGTCCAGTCCGAGGGCGGCATGATACAAGAGGTGAGGATCACAGGGGACTTCTTCGTGCACCCTGAGGACGCGGTAGAGGAGATGGAGAGGGTGCTACGAGGCGCTAGAGTCACAGCGGTCAGGGGGAAACTGAAGGAGAGGGTGGAGAGGGGTGAGATCACTACGATAGGATTTAAGTTAGATGACCTGATCAGTATGATTGAGGGATGCGTGGGATGAAGGGGAAGATATTCTTCTACATGCCCTCCCAGACTGTTTACAGTATATCCATAACTGGGGGCTTCTGCCAGCTCCAGTGCGGTCACTGCAGCGGTAGGTTCCTGTCCGGAATAAAGGCCTCGACAACGCCCGGAAGTTTGGTGAGGTCGTTCATCAAGGCCAAGGAGGAGGGCGCGAGGTGCATCCTGATAAGCGGTGGCTTCACCAGAGAAGGGAAGCTGCCCATACACGGCTTCATAGACGCCCTGAGGGAGGGGAAGAGGAAGACGGGGCTGACGGTAGAGGTTCACTCCGGGGTTATTGAGGACTGGGAGATCGAATCCCTCGGCAGGGCGGGTGTCGACGCGCTCCTGCTGGACGTAATAGGGGATCAGGAGACGATAAGCGATTATATGGGGGGTACTTGGAAGGTAAAGGACTACGAGAGGATCATGAAGACGGCGAAGAGGTGGATACCTGTGGTCGCGCCGCATGTACTCGTGGGTGTAAGCAACGGTGAGATAAAGGGGGAGTTCAACGCCATCGACATTGTGGCTAAGGGCAAGGTCGACGCGCTCGCGCTACTGACCCTGATGGACGAGGAGAACGCCCCAAAGATCGACGAGGTAAAGAAGGTCATGGAGTACGCAAGGAAGAAGGTCAAGGCGAACCTTACACTGGGATGCATGAGGAGTAGGGGGAGGGGAAGGCTGGCGCTGGAGAAGATGGCCGTGGACCTTGGCTTTGATGGGATTGCTAACCCCTCAAAGGAAGTTGTGGAGTACGCCAGATCAAAGGGGCTCTCTCCAGTGGAGGTGGATGGTTGCTGCGTCTTCACTCCAGGTGAAACTCCCAGGAGCACCAGGCATCCTTAGTGTGTTCGTCGGGCGGGCAATGGATGCACCTAGCCTTGAATTTTGGGTTTATCTCTCTGGCGAATGCCGAGAGATGAGCGAGACCAACGGGTTTACATGGGAATTCGCCCCTCCCGCTCCTTATCCTGGCGGTCTGGGGTCGGCAGTTACGCACGGTAAGAACTACGCTTTTCTGTCTTCTCACAACCTCGTAGG
>CAZNTO010000018.1:0-1987 GCA_964576015.1 uncultured Nitrososphaerota archaeon | reverse complement strand
ACAGAGAGGGATCTGGCTGATAAGGTCTTGATGTCGGTTTAGTCGCATCGGCGCTTGTCCTGAAATGCCTCAATCCATGTTTTTGAAGGCTCTAGGTCCAAGTATCTCGTCCTGCACCCTCTTGGCGAATTCCTCGGATTTTCTGTAGAATTCAGGTCCGAAGTGCTTGTTGAAGTCTGAGTACTCTCTACGTATTCTCCTGTTCTCCTCCGGTGTAAGCATTCCCTCTATTCTGGGGAATACCACACCCTCCTCCTTGTTGATATGTGATGTCATGTGCTCCACAAGAGCCCGAGAGGCTTCATAGAACCTGCTCGTATCTTTTTGTTTGATCTCCGATGCCATCGTCTTTAGGAGGTCTTTGGCGTGCTGATGTTCCCTGATAAGTTTTGGTATCTCATCACTCAGCAAGGCAGATACCGTGATAACGGTAGGGAAGAGGAATTGCTCCTCTTTGCCGTGATGGAACTGGTCCATGTACACATGGAGGAATCGAACGATCTCCGCCATACGCGCCATATACTTCTCGACGTTCTGCCCCTCTGCCGCCTCCTTCAGGACATCGATTACCTGCCTTAGGATACCGTGCTCGTAGGAGAGGAGGGTTAGGGCGATGATCACGTGAAGAGTTTATGCCAGAATGAGTATTATCCTTTTTGTCTTAACCAAATCGATCGAAGCCACTTTCGCGGGCGTGTTTATCCGATGATGGCTCCAAGCTTGTCGATTGTCTTTATGGCAGTGCCGGTTATGGGCATGATCACTCTTCCTGCTAGAGTCCCTCTGTTCTTCTTGAAGGCGGCATAGGCGGTCGCGGAAGTTGGCTCGGCGAGTATCCCGAGGCCGTAGAGATCTCTGGCGGCGGATGCAATCTCCGGGTCGGAGACCGTGAAGGCGTCCCCGCTTGTGTTTTTAATCGCCTGTAGTATCTCCCCCTTCCTCGGTGGATCCTCTATCTTGAGACCGTCCGCCAACTGACTACTGCGGTCGCCGAAGAGCTTGCCGTGGAGGGCCTCATAGATGGGGGCGCACCCTTCGCCCTGGACTGCGTATATCCTTGGGATGTTTTCCACGAAGCCCATCTCGACAAGCTCGCCAAAGCCTTTGTAGAGACCGAGAAGGAGTGTCCCGCTCGCTACAGGCAGAATGATAGAGTCCCCCTTGTAGCCGCTCTCGTAGATCTCGAAGGCTACGGTTTTCATCCCCTCTATGTAGAAGGCGTCCCAGGCATGACCTATGTAGAACTCCCCTTCCACCAGCTCGCTTGTTGCCCTCAGCGCAGCCTCCTTTCTATTAGAACACTCAACGACCTCCGCCCCGCAGGCACGGATGAGCGTCTTCTTTGCCGGGAGGGTATCGGACGGCAAGTATATTTTGGCTCTAATCCCGGCCCTAGCGGCGTACGCGGAAGCAGCTATCCCCGCGTTACCCGTGGAGTCCTCGATAACTCTGTTTACACCAATAGCCCTCGCCCTGGTCATGCTGACGGAGGCACCCCTATCCTTGAAGGACCCCGTTGGGTTGCAGTACTCGAGCTTGAAGAGCAGTTCAGAGTTCTTTTCCCTCCTCCTGATGATCGGCGTGCCGCCCTCCCCTAGAGAGACCGGGTGCTCGGAGAATGGAAGGCACCCCCTATACCTCCACAGCCCTTGCTCCCTACCGTCGAGCATGGATTTAAAGTCGGTTGCCGGAGGGCACTCGGACTTCATGTTGAATGGGCTTCCACAGTAAGGGCACCGCCAGTGGCGCGTCTCAAGGGGAAAGTTCTTGTTGCATCTTGTACAGTATAGTTGGAAGGACGCTGGCAGCACCCCTTTAATCAATTATACTCAATAATAATTTGGATTTTAAGCCTTGCTTCCCTGCACTGCACCAGAACCGTATCCACAATAAGGTTTTAAGGTCGCACAGCGCCGTATTGACCTATGTCCTCACAATATTCCCCATTGTTGAGGGGCGCGAACATTCTCGCCTTTATTGTAACGGT
>CAZNTO010000017.1:14575-16416 GCA_964576015.1 uncultured Nitrososphaerota archaeon | reverse complement strand
GATATCTCCTCGATCGCCTTGGAGTGGAGGAGCCTCTTTCTCTGCTCCTTCGGTATTAAAACCACCGATTGCGACATCGTTGATATGAACTTTGCAGTCTCTCCGCCCCTGCTCCTGACTGAAGGATCCTTCATAGCGTCCCTGATGAGCAGCTTCGGGTCCGTCCCGCCCTCCAGAAGGGCGATGAGTTTGAGGTAGACCTCCCACTTCCAGTCCGGAGCTGTGTAGTAGCAGATCTTTGAGGGGGTAAGACCTGTGACCCTTATTATCTCGACCGTATCGGAGACAATGCTTTTCAGCAGTTCCTCGGATATCTCAGCGGTCTCGTCAACGAGTGATGGGACAACCTTGGGCCATTCTGCGGTAGAGACGAATCCTTTGTTCCCGAAGCTCTCCCAGATCTCCTCGCAAATGTGGGGCGCAAATGGCGCCATCATCTTAACGATGTTTTTGAGCGCATACCTTATGGCGCTCCTCACCTTTGGATCAATTCCTTTTCCGGCGCGCCTTCTAAGGTACCACTGGACATCCTGCTGGAGCGTGAAGAACGTGGCATGTATAGCCTCCCTGACCCTCAGGCAGTCCATAGAGGACGTGGTTTGTTCCACGACCCTCTGGACCCTGCTTACGAGCCACCGGTCCAGCGCATCCAAGGATTTGAGTTCGAGGGGTCCGGCATCCGCGTATTGGAGTGCCAGGATGTAGAACTCTTGGAGTTTGGACTTTGTGCTCCTGGCAAGAGTCTCGCTAAAGTCTACATCCTGGAGCAGCTCCGAGGCGGAGAGGATGGAAACCCTAAGCGTATCGGCACCGTAGATGCTTATGGCCTTCCTGAGCGGGATTATGTTGCCAAAGGACTTGGACATCTTCTTCCCCTCCATAAGGACGCTGCCGTTTACGGCTATCTGCCTCGGCCAGAGCTCCTTTGGGAAGATGGCGACGTGATTGAAGATGAAGAAAGTGAGGTGGTTCGGCACGAGGTCCCTTCCCGAGTGGCGGCTGTCAAGCGGGTAGAAATATGTGAACTCCCGCCGCATAGCCTGGACCTTGTCCATATCTATTTGCAACGAGGACGGATCGCCCTTTCCGAGGAGGACGTAATCGAAGAAAGCATGGTTGAGTAAATTCGGATCAATTTTCTGCTCGTTCAGTATTCTAGAGATCGTGTAGAACGCCATGTATATCGTGGAATCTGAGAGGCTCTCTATGATCCAATTTTTGTCCCACGGAAGTAGTGTCCCTAGACCGGAGCGCCTTGCGCAGGCCTTCTCCTTGAGCCAATCCACGACGTTTTCGAACTCCTTTCTCAGGTCCTCCGGCACGATGGACATATCCCTCAGATGTTCTCTGACGAGATCCTTCCACTTCTCGTCTCCATAGTTTATGAACCACTGATCGCTCAGCAGGTTCACAGTTACCTTTGCCCCGCACCTGCAGTATATGGGACCGTTGAGGATCTCGAAGAATGCAAAGGCCTTCTTGGCAGAGACAAGATCCTTCTTGACCTCCTCCTTGGCCTTGCTGACTGGCATACCTGCGTACCTTCCGGTCTCCTTTCGCATCTGAGCTGTGTGGAACTCCCTCTGGTAGACCTCCTTGGTTGCATCCTCAGCCTTCGGGTCCATCTGATCCTTGATTTTCATACGGTCCACGACATCCTGAGCAGGAATGTCAGACGCATCCTCCAGCTTCACCACAGGGATGGGTTCTACTCCCGAAAGGATACTGCTATCAGCGCCATACTTCTCCAAGACCTGCGGCCGTTTTTTTATGTCCCGGAGGGCAAGCAGATCGTATGGTGCATGCGCTGGGACGGACATTACAACGCCCGTGGCGTTGTC
>CAZNTO010000017.1:0-14475 GCA_964576015.1 uncultured Nitrososphaerota archaeon | reverse complement strand
GCAGATCGTATGGTGCATGCGCTGGGACGGACATTACAACGCCCGTGGCGTTGTCTGGGTGGACAAAGTCCGCCGGCAAAATGGGCACCCTTCTGCCATTTACAGGGTTTGTGACCCACCTTCCCACAAGAGAGGAGCCCAACAGCTCCCGGCCGACTATTACGCAGGTTTTCTGCTCGCAGAGCTTGCCAGCTGCCTGCTTGCTGACTATCATCCTTTCGCCCTGAGCCTCGACCTCCACGTAGGTCACCTCCGGGTTGATCCATATGTTAGTTACACCGAAGATCGTTTCCGGCCTTAGTGTGGCAGTAGGGAGGCTTACGCCATCTAGGTCAAATTTTATCGCTGTGAACTCGCCTATCTCGGGCTCCAGATCGCCCTTGGTGTCATGCTGCCCGACGGGGTTTCTGCACGATGGGCACCAGCCCACTGGGTGCAGGCCTTTGGTGATGTGGTTCTTGGAGTAGAGCTGCTGGAATTGCCACTCGATGAACTTGCTGTAGGCGGGATCGATTGTTGTGAACTCTCGCCTCCAGTCTATCGAGAACCCCATCTCCTTCATTCCGAGCTTTAGGTCCTTGTGGAAGTACTTGGCTATATTCACCGGGACGTTGAACGTCTTGATGACGTCCTCTGGCACGCCGTAAAGGTTTCTGAAGTAGCCCAAGAGCTCCTCGTCGCCGGCCACGATCAACTTGCTCTGGGCAAGGATGGGAGTACCCGTATAATGGAACGCCATGGGGAAGAGTGTATTGAACCCCTTCATGCGCATATACCTGGCATGAACGTCGGTAAGCGTGTATGTCCTCGCGTGACCTATGTGCTGGGGGGCGTTCGGATATGGATATGCCACTGTGGCATAGAACTTTGGATGCGCTGGGTCAGGGTTGGCCTCAAATATGTGGGCCTCCTCCCAACGCCTCTGCCACTTCTCCTCCAGCTGCCGAAAGTCGATGGGCAAGCAATCACCACAAACCGAATTATTTACTACGCCTTCTTTCTATTAATATCCTTCAGTATGTCCTTAACCCTCGAAATGACCTCGTCGAAACGGTTCAGCTCGGCTGGGGGTACCCTCCCCTGCCCCACGTCGGGCTTTCCTCCACCCCTCCCCTTGAGCGAGGTTGTTACAAATTCCGCGATCTTGCCAGCGTTCGCGCCGGCTTCCATCGCCTCAATGCCGGTCATTACCAGCACGCTGCCGTCTGCCCTCGACGCAAAGACCACCACCGCCCAAGGAGCCTCTTCGACTGTTCTGGAGCCCACCGCTAGGAGGTCCCCTCCTGACAGGCTGTCGAAGACCCTTGAGACCTGCCTGAACCTGCCTGCAGGCTCTGCTGAGGAAATGACCACAGGGGAGATCTCAGCGGCCAATGACCTGCGCAGCCGCTCGATATCCCTCTTGGAGTCTGATAAGTCCTCCATAAGCTTTGAGGCAGCCTTCTCCACCCTCTCCACCGGGGAGTTTATTGTCTTTGAAACCTCCTGCAGAACGGATTCCTCGGACTGGACGAACCTGATGGCGGGTTCGCCCGAGGCAAACTCTATCCTCTCCACACCGTCCTGAATCCTCTCTGATCTCAATATCTTGATGAGTCCTATCTCTCCGGTATTCGCGCAGTGGATCCCACCGCATGCCTCCACATCCCACTTATCAACCTCCACAACCCTGATGATGGGTCCGTAGACCACCCCGCCCTGGTAAAGCCTCACGCCGAACTGCTGCTCCGCCTTGTTCCTCTCCTCGAAATAGGTCCTTATTGGTCTGCAATCCTCGACCACGCGGTTTGCCACTAGTTCTATCTCCTTAAGTTGATCAGGGGTTACCTTCTCGAAGTGAGATATGTCCAAGCGGCTCCTGTCCACGCTCTTCTGCGCACCCTCCTGCCAGACGTGCTCCCCCAAGACCCTCCTCGTGGCACCCAACAGTATATGAGTTGAGGAGTGGTGCCTGGCCAGGCTCATCCTCCTCTTCCAGTCCACCGCGCACTCGACCTCTTCATGCTTTCGGAATGGGGAGCCGCCCTTGACAAAGTGAACCACTATGTTTCTGGATTTCTGAGCCTCTACGACATTGACCTCCTTTCCCTTACCTGTTATCTTGCCCGTGTCGCTCAGCTGACCGCCTCCCTCAGGGTAGAAAATTGTCTGATCCAGAACGATGCGCCGCTCGTCTGAGTAGAGAACCTTAGCCTTGAGCGTCTGCACCTTTGGGTCACTGTAGTAGACGAGGTCGGTGGCAGGCAGGACGGGCAACCCCTCCAGGATATCCCTCTGCTCGGTCTTTTTATCAACGGATGCGGAGCTGGAGTGCCTTTCGCCCACGATGGTGTCGAAGGTATCAGGAATCTCGACTTTTACACCATGGGCCTCGGAAACCTCCTTGACGACCTCTGGTGGAAGGCCGTTGGAGTCGTAGAGTTCAATGAGCCTGTTCAGAGGAAACGAGCCAGCCTTGGCAATCCCCTCCTCCTTTATAATTCGGAGGACCAGATTGGTCCCCTGCTCTATGGTTTTTATGTAGCGGCTGATCTCAAGATCCGCTACTTTGGTGATATAGTCGATTCCTTCTGCGAGGTCTGGAAACTGATCCTTCCAGTACGACACCTGCATGGATAGCAGCTCTGAGAGTGGCGTCTCCATCTCTACAGAGTCCATCATCCTCTTAACGCGCCTTATGATAAGGCGCGCGAGGTAGCCGGCCTGGACGTTTGAGGGGACCACGCCGTCGCCAAGCATGAAAGTGAGGGTTTTTGTATGGTCGAGGATCGACATCACCGTCTCAAGCGGCTCCAGCTGGCGCTCCAGGAGCCCAGCATCCATCCCGAGGAGGTCAGCCACATGCTTCCTGGCGGACGTAAGGGAACCTTCGTCCACAACGTTCATCATGCCGGCAAGCCTTGTTGTCTCGGCCATAACCTTGGCATCGGGTTTGGTTATCTTCGAGAGCTTGATAAAGTCGTCAAATAGCCTCCCGTAGACGGCCTCGAAGGCGGTGGGTGTCCCCTGCGAGACCCATGTGAACCTCTCTAGCCCGTAGCCCGTGTCCACTATCCTTAATGGGAGTTCTCGGTACTCTTTACCGACCTTTTTGTACTGCATGAAGACGAGGGTGGATAGCTCAAGTCCACGGACTATCCCCTCGATGTCGGGTCCTGCGTCACCGCCCCCCTCCCACCAGTGCTCGATGTACGCGATCTCCTTCTCGTTTATTCCAAGGTCCTCTGTCAGCAGCTCGTGGTGATACCTTACAGTGTCCTCCTTCCAGTAGACCTCCTTCTCCTTGTTGGAGAAGGCGTGGTGAGCCATCATCTCAAATATGCTGAGATGCCTCCCACCCGTCTTACCCACGTTGTCGAGGTCGTTCATCCTTATGCACGGCTGAGAAATTGTAAGGGGATTGAACGGTGGAGGAACGTCCCCGCTCGTAACGTGGGGCTGGAAGCATGCGATAGAGGCGATAGTCAGAAAGATGTCGTCACGCCACCTGGCTATGACGGGGTACCTCCTCATCCTTGTATGACCCCTCCTCTCGAAAAATGAAAGAAAGGTTTCCCGCATCTCCTTTAATGTGAATCTCCTTTTGGTGGGAGGATCAGTTATGAAGGAGTAGGGAACGCATGGGGAGTCGCCGCACAGCTCCCTATTAGGATCAAGAGTCCAGAAATGCCTGCCACAGCTTTTGCACTTTCTCCTCTGGAAACCCTTCTCCAGGAAGAACTGGAGCCTGTACGCCTCTGGTCCCGATATCAAGGCATCTCCTCCCATACTATATGTAACGGTAGGATCGACCATAAATAAATATCATCGGTATGAAGGAGCTTCACTAGGCGATTAGTTTAAGTTTAATTTGTCCGGTGGTAAGGAGTTCCCATATTAAGAAGACAAAACCAAGAAGGCTTCCAACTACTAAGTTAAAGGATTAACCATCACTTTCGAGTTCGTCGTATTCCACCATTAAATAGACTCAAAAACCAAATGCTGGCAATATAATAAATAAATATAAAATTAAAAAATAGTTAAAATAGAAGTTCAGCATTCCCCTTTGGGGTGCTGATACTTCAATTAAAGGTTTAACCGAACAGAGAGCCCAATCCCTCGGCAGTCTCTTCTTCAGAAGCTTCAGCCTTCTTCTCTTCCTTGGCTTCCTTCTTTGCCTCTGCTGCAGCTGCCGGAGCGGCTATTGCTGCTGGGGCGGCCGCTACTGGAACTGCCGCTGCCTTGATGACCTCATCGATATTGACCTCGCCAAGAGCTGCCACGAGTGCCTTTATTCGTGCCGCATCCACTTCTACGCCAGAGGCCGTAAGGACTTTCTTTATTGCCTCCTCATTTATCGGCTTCTTTGCGTTGTGAAGGAGCAGGCCAGCGTAAATATACTCGATCTTAATCACCCCCAGCTAAAACGTGTGTTATACGCAAATTTCGATACTTAAATCCTTCGCCCCTCTTTAGAGCTTTAACTCCGGATGCTTCTTTGAGATGGTTTCAGCCAGCACCTTGCCATGCTGTTCTGCCAACGAAAGTACCTCGCCGATGACCTCTGGGATTGGCATCCCTGACTTTACCGCGAGGCTCTTTGCCTGGGTGTATGCCTTGGCAATGAGTAACGGGGTAGTCTCCTTCGTTGGGTAGACAGCGTTGACTGATAAGTTCACCGCATATTGGACGGCCACCTTCATGTTCGCCTTGTATTCATCGAGGTTAATGCATAGAACATCGCCCGGAATCACTCCGCTGTCGTAAGCCATCCTTAGCTTGAAACCGACCATGATGGGTTTGAGCCCTAGCTTACCAAGAAGGTCGGCCACATCCGCCGATATAGTGTCACCCTTCTTGGCAGCGATGGTGTCCTTGGCGATCCAGATAGAACCATCCTGTATCTTTGTTGGGACCTTCGCGAAACCGAATTTGCTGAGTATCGGACCTGGCTGAAGGCCTGTGTTACCAGCGCTCACCACTATGTCGTTGGGCGCGATGTCGCCTGGGGAGGCCGCGGACTCAACCTTGTTCTTCTCGAACATTAGGTAGAGGGAGAAGGGGTTCTTGTTGGAAAAGATGAATGCATTGGGACCAGAGAGGTATTTTGTGATTTCGTCTGCCTTCACGTACTTCTTGGCAAGATGATCTATCGCCCGCTTGGCCAGCCTGTTCTTCGTTACATGAATCTCAAGATCGCTCTTGAACTTCTTCTTTAATACCTGTAGCTGGTTCGCCTTGAGCCCTTTAAGGTCGGCTATTGCGAATATGGGGTACTTCTTGAAGAGGACCTCAAGATTTTTCACAGCACTCTCTTTTTTGATAGAAGTCTTCCTTTGCATTCGCATCACCTGAGTTTTGCCGGTTTACCCATAGTTGTCTTTACAACGATGGAGGAGAGGAACTGGTCAAATTTTATTCTCCTCTCTATGGTAGTGAGCACTGCAAGGATGTTCTCCGCAATTGCCTTTGAGTCCATCGCCTCTGAGCCTATCCTGCACCTTATGGCGAGCTGGTCTCTGATCCTAACCCTTACAGCGCCTCGATACTTCTTGATTACGTGATCTACGTTGGCTGCAGGTGGCAATGGATCTGGCATCTTACCCCTCGGTCCAAGGACTGAACCTAGGCTCTTACCCACAGTGGCCATGAGGTCTGTCCTGGCGGCGAAGTAGTCGTACTCGCTGGCGAGCTTCTTGATTGCCTTCTTGTTGCCAGCATACTGGTCCAGCTCCTGTTTTGTGATTACGAGGTCGGCACCGGCCTGCCTCGCCTTGGTCACCATGTCGCCGTCGGCGATTAAGCAGACCTTCATGTCCCGCCCTGTCAAATTGGGCAGCTCGACGACCTCGTTTATCCTGTTCTCAGGCGCCTTGACATCCAGATTCTTAAAGTTTATCACTAGCTCCATGGCCTGGGTGAATTTACGCTTCTTCGAGTTATTCTTGGCCTCGTCCACTAGGGACGTGAGCCTCTGAAGGTCAATTTGCATCTCATGGTACCTCCGCCTTTTCTATTGTCTCATCATATGTTCCCGCGTCGATCTCTTTTTGGACCTCGCGGGGGTCTTTACCGGCGACGGTAACGCCGATACTTACGCAGGTACCAAGGATCTCCTTTAAGCACGATTTCAGTGACCTAGCCACAGAAAGAGGATACCTCGTCTTGGCTATCCTTATAGCCGCATCAATGTTGAGGTCTCCCACCTTCTCTGCCTTGGCGTTGGCGGAGCACTTCTCCAAATGGAGCTCCTTAACGATAAGGGCAGTGGTGGTAGGTACACCGACCTCGACCTCGAACTCCTTGGTATCTGGGTCGGTGATTACCTTTACCGGAACTTTCATACCCTCAAAGTCCTTGGTCTTATCGTTGATGGAGTTGACTACTTGGAGTATATTAAGACCGGTTGGTCCGAGCGTCGGGCCGATTGGCGGTCCCCCTGTAGCCTTTCCACCGTCGATCAAGAAGTTGAAGGTCTTTGTAGTTCCCACTTTTACTCCTCCTCAAGCTTTTCGAAAGCCTCAAAGATGTCAGTCTTCTTTTCCCTCTCCGATACCTGGGCAACTTCCTTTATTTCGGGTTTCGGTGCCTCACCGCGAGATACCAGCTTCACTTGTTCTGCGTGAACCGTTATTGGCAGCGTGTATGGTGCCTCGAGCAACTCCAGGGTAACCTCGCTCTTGGATTTATCAACGCGGGTCACCTTGGCTGCCATGCCCTTGAACGGACCGGCAACTATCTCGACCTTATCATTGACACCTACGATATCCACAACAGGCTTTGGCTTTATGAACTTCTGTATGTCGTCAAAGTTGACTTTGCCGGCTACCCAGCCCTTGACATGCTTAATGTCCTCTATGGCAATGTTGACTATGTTTGGCCCACTCGTCTCCAAGAAGACGTAACCACTCACGTCCTGCGGCGCGATTATCGCCTTGACCGGGATCTTCTTTGCGATGCATCTACGCTCTATAAGAAGGGCTACGTTCCTCTCCTGGCCAGCGGTGGTCCTTATGGCAAAGATTCTAGACTCAGCCGTCTGCCCAGAAGACAAAAGAGCTACCCCCGAACGCCTAGGATGAGCGATGAAATCAGCTGTATGATGAAGCCGAATACTCCGACAGCGATCAAGCCTATGAAGCAGATCTTTAGAGATAGCTTAAGCTCATCATAGTCCGGTTTCTTAGACAGTTTCAGTACCTTTCCCATTGAACGCAAAGACTCAGATACCGTCATAACTGCTCATCTACTCTACTTGAGCAAAAGGGAGAAAGCTAAGGTATAATTTAACTTTATCGGCGAAAAGTCCCTAGATTTCAAGATTGCATCGAGGCGCGGGTTGATATTCCCTCTCCATACTCGAGTTAGGGAGCGTCCAACCCGAATTTACGCCTGTCTGCTGCCGATGACCGCTGAGCTACAGTAGGCTAGACAATGAGACCTCCGTATGTCGATCATACTCTGACGAGTTCGATGTTCAATGATTGGGATAGTGCCTGCAGGGATTCCTTAAAGTTGGAAGGGGTACCCTTCCAATCAACGAATATGGAGACACAACCCCCCAAAGTTCTCTTGATGCATGCCCCAAACATGGCATTATCCAGCCCCTCACTCATGGCGTATTTTGGCACAATATGGCCGATGAGGCAGTTTTTGTCGATGATGAGGCTGGTGAATTTTTCGGAGTAATGACCACCGCCCACGCCCAATGCACATTTGCCAGCTTCCATTGGCGACAGAAGGGCTCTTGAGACGGCCTTTGCAACAGCCTCTCCCATCGATTCGTCCTTCCACGCATCCTCATCGCTGCCTATCTCCACAAAAGTCACAGGACAGGGGAGTTCGGTGGGACCATGGTGTGTCGCCTCGACCGATATCTGGCAGTCTAGCCCCAGCTCGGCACTAGATCGGTACAGCTCCTTTATCAGTGAGGACTGGAGGGGAGGGTTTGATATAGCCACCTCATTTGGTCTGCCTCCGAGGTCTGCGGACCCCCTCAGATTCCCGGGTGTATGGGCAGTCAGGCATCGCCTGCCAGATTCGCTGCGGTGCCGAGAGAGGCAAAGCACCCACTCTGCCTCCTCCCCGCCTGCGGGAAGTGTAAGATTCACAAGAGGTCCTCCCACACGGAGAAGGTAGAGGTCCCCATGGTTCAGGGCGGGCAACAGACCCAAGTTGGAGTCGGAGAAGGAGATATGCTTCACAAGATGCGAGGCGATATTTCTGCCTGCTAGATCCTCTTCCGAGTAGACGACCAGCCTCAATTTTTGCACCAAAAAGGTTAGAGGAGGAGAGCCATAATACCCTTTTGGGCATGAAGTCGGTTCTCCGCTTGGTCCCAAACGACAGAGTTGTTCCCATCGATCACATCATCGGTTATCTCCAGCCCTCTGTGGGCTGGAAGGCAATGCATCACGAGCGCATCCTTGGGAGCGTGGCTCATGAGCTCAGAGTTCACCTGGTATGCCTTGAATGCAGCCATACGCTCTTGGTTCTCCGCCTCCTGACCCATGGAGATCCAAACGTCGGTATAGACTACATCCGCGTTCTTCACCGCGGCCTTAGGATCATTGACTAGCGTAAGGATGGCGCCTTTAGATGCTCCCTTCTTTAAGGATTCTACATAAGAGGGCGGCAGTTGGTAATTCTTTGGTGATGCTATAGTCATATTCCCTCCGAGCTTTAATACTGCCTCAGCTAGGGATCTGCAGACGTTATCATTCCCGTCGCCCACAAACACCACATTTACTCCCTCAAGCTTGCCCCTCTTCTCTAAGATGGTCAGGCAGTCCCCTAAAGCCTGGCACGGGTGGGCTACGTCGCTGAGGGCGTTTATAACCGGAGCGCGGGCGCAGGCGGCCATGGTCTCGAGATCCGTGTGCTTGAAGACGCGGGCGACGATCCCGTCTGCGTATACATCGAAGGTTCTTGCAGTGTCGGCGACGGTTTCACCTCTACCCAGTTGGAGGTCGTTCCAGCCCAGCGTAATGGGGTGCCCTCCGAGTTGGTGTACACCTACGTCGAAGGAAATGCGCGTTCTCGTGGAGGGCTTCTGGAATAGAAGGATCACGGTCTTGCCGCTCAGGTACGGGCGTATGTAGTTGCCGCATTTTAGGTCAGACTTTATCTCGCTGGACTTCTTCAGGATGTTGTATAACTCCTCTTTTGTGAAGTCTTTCAGCGTTAGCAAATCTCGTCCTTTCATGTTGTTCGTTTTTAATCCCCCTTTTTAAGAATTCCTTAGACAAGAGAAGATACTTAAAACTCTTACGCTAAAAAAAATGTTAAAAAATTTAAACTTAATTATTTTGTAAGCGTTTTCGTTAAAATATTTTCAATTACCCAATTTGGATCGAAGGGAATGAGGTCCTTGTATGTTTGGCCCACCCCCAGGAAGAGTATAGGCTTCTTTAGAACATTAGATATAGAGATCGCAGCGCCACCCTTTGCATCTGCATCCACCTTGGTAAGTATCACGGAGTCTATAGGCACATACCTGTTGAAGTCCTGGGCCTGCTGAAGTGCGTCATTTCCCGTGAGTGAGTCCCCAACGAATACGGTTAGATCAGGCTTAACGACCCTATAGATCTTCTGGAGCTCATCCATGAGACCCTTGTCGGTCTGCATCCTGCCTGCAGTGTCAATCAGCACGGCGTCTATATTGTTGGATTTTGCGTAGGAGACTGCGTCATATGCCACCGCCGCTGGATCAGCACCGTACTTGTGCTTTATCACCTTCACCTTCAGCCTATCGGCGTGGGTCTCGATCTGCTCCTCAGAGCCCGCCCTAAAGGTGTCGCTGCAGGCGAAGATAACGCTGGTACCTCTGTCCATTAAGTACCTGGCAACCTTCGCTATGGTTGTAGTTTTACCAGTGCCGTTGACGCCCACGAACATTATGGCGAAGGGCTTCTTGGACTTCACCATAGTGGCCAGCTCGGCAGAGGACAGGTTCTCCTTCAGAAGCTCCCTGAATGAGGACTCCACGGTGGGGGATATGTCCTCAAACCTCTTCACCTTGGTTCCGACAAGGCTCTCCTTCAATCTGTTAGTGAGCTGCTCAGCCACTGGAAGAGCCACATCGCATTCCATGAGAGCCAACTGAAAGTTCCAGAGGGAGGACTCCAGGTCCTTCTCTGATAGCGATTTTGTTGAGATTTCCTTGACAAGGTTGCTGAAGACGCTTTTGAGCTTCTCGAACAAATGTTACGCCTGCCCGGCAGCCTCTAACTGTGAGTAGAGCTGGTCAATCTTAGTCTGGAGCTGCTCCATCCTAGTGGCTACTTGGAGGTACTGACTTTGCATGGAGGTCATCTGCTCCTGAGCGAGTTTCATGCGTCCATCTATTTCAGATATGGCCTCGTCCAGGCTCTTTTCTATTGAGACCCCAGCGCCCACCCCAACGACGACGGTCTTCACATCCTGCAACTGTGTCTTTATGTAGTTTCCCCCACCTATGTGTATAAGAGTCTCGCCTTTTCCTTCCCTGCTTTTTATCTCCTGGAGGGCGGCCTTGCTAAGGCTGAGTTCAGCTATGATCCCAGAGGTGAACTCTATCTGCTGCCTCATCACGTCGCTGTACCCCCTTAGATTTGAGAACTCGGCTATGAGGGGGTCGAGCGCCTCCTTTTGAGACGCCGGCAACTTTGGCGATTTTTGGGAGGGCATACCTTTACTCATTGCTTACTCACCGGTAACTCTTCCACAGAGTCAATCTTTATCTGGTGCCTCTTCAACTTGTGGTTTCCGCCCAGAATGCTGAGAGCCCTCTCCACTGCTAGCTCCTTTTTAGCGGCAACTATGTTCTTCTCGAATTTCTCCCATTTCATCCCAATTTTTGCCTTTCCCTTAACCACGAAGTTTTTGCTCATTTGCCATCACTCCATAAAACCGAGAGACGACTCGATACGGGCCATCTCAGGTCCTGTGGTTTCCTCCCCTACTACAGCACCATTAGAGTTTGCGGTCATCCCGACCCTGAGGTAGGGGAACCCGCAGTTAATGGTAGAGACGTCAATAGGTATATTAAAAAGTTCCCCTAGCCTCGCCATCTCTTCCTCCGATGTGAGGGGGTGAGCCACAAGACCTCTGTTGTTTATGACTGCACAGACCCCTGGCATGCTCAGTGTCGCAATACTGCCCTCGTGAACCTTGACCTCGAGATGCCCTGCGATGAGGTCCTTCAGGATCGGATCCATACCAGAACCTACCATCGCTACCCTGTCGTTGACAAGGATCATGTTGCCGAGGGCGTTCTTTTTGCCGTTGTACTGGACGACTGGCACCTTCACCTCGTGCTCAATGAAAGAGATCTCCTCCTCATTCGCGATGTTTGGGACTATGACCCCTCTCGAGTTGCCAGTTAAGAAGATGCCCAGCAGCACGCTGCCCCCTATAGTCGCTCTGAAAGCTGGCACGCCCAGCGTAGAAGAGAAATTTTCAGCAGTGCCTGGTGGCATGTCTGGAGGGATTAGTGCGAACTTATCAGTGGCAAATGTGAAGGCGCCTATGTTCGGATTCCCATAAAGAGAGATGCGGGTGATGGGCAAAAGAAACCTATGCCTCCGCAGGAAGCACCCAAACTATTCCACTCTTTAGTTTCTGTAACTTTATGGCAACCTTCCTCTGAGACTTGGTCTTGCCCCTCGACCAGAGAATGGCGTTGAGACTTTCGTCGATCTTCACACCTTCCTCGGTTTTGAAGATCTTCTGGGCGATCTTCTTTACCAACTTCACCGATCTCGGCGTTTGCTTCCTACTGTAGGCGAGGTAGGCGTGCCTCAGATTGATGGTAATTATTTTTTCTTCGACTACCTTGTCCTCTTCCTCTTTCTCTTTCTCTTCCTCTTCCTTCTCCTCAGCTTTGGCCTTCTTGGGCGCTTTCTTCTTCTTTTCCCTCTTCTCGCCCTTCTTGTGAGTCTTCTTCTCCGCAGGCTCCTCGGCACCCTTCTTTTCCTTGGCCTTCTCTGCCGCCGGTTCCTCCGCCTTGGAGGGCTCGGCCTCCACGCCTACTTCTTCCTCTTCCACTTCAATCTCTTCCATGGGTGCTACTTTGTTGGCGCTCATCACAGTTCACCTTAAAGCTTCAGCTTCCGGTTTCTCCAGTTCCTCATCTTCGGGTGGCGCCTAAACTTTCCTTTAGTCTTACCCACGACCCATAGGGGCACCGGGCTGCTCACTTTATTGGCGTGAATCAGCCGTTTCTTTCTACAGAGATGTTTGTTTCTTGCCATGAGATCTTCCTCCTCAGATTCGGGTTATCCTGATATCTCTCTTTCTATTCTGAAGTTCTATCAGTATCTTTTTCAGCTCATCGTCGGTGAGCGGTACTGGAAGCTTTCCTTGCTGGGCCAGCTGTATCAGCTGAAGTTCGAGCTGATCGGCGAAGTCAGGTCTGACCATCTTCAGGTTATTGAGCCTGCTTCGGGCCTCCGGCGAGAGGATCGTGCGTAAAAGGTTCTGTTTCTGGACCTCAATCTCCTGCTTTACCTGTTCCCCCCTATCATCCTCGGCCATCCTCCTTCTCATGTCAGCCATCCTTCGCTGCTTTATCTGCTCTAACTCGTCAGGAGACCTAGACACAGGAACTTCCTCCCTTATTGAACCTTAACTGGAAGGTACTTATTCAGTTCAGGCATATCCTTCTGCAGATCCTTAAGCAATTTGTATGCAATCCTGTCCACCAAAGATATACCTTTATTCGTAAGGATCCGTCCGTCTTTACCGACCTTGGTGACCAGACCAGCGCCCTCCAGCTGCTGGAGGGGCTTCCTTATTGCCGAGGCGCCGGCCTTAAAGAAATGCTCGTTGATCATGCCCTTCTTTGTCCTGCCACCGTAGACTGACCGGAGTCGCTCGGTGCCAACGGGACCGTCTATGTATAGACGCCTCAATAGGGATGCGCACCTGATGTGCCAGAAGTCCGTCTGTGTAGGGACTCTATCCACATGTATGCCTGTCTTCGAGTAAAGCGACCATGTTGGAGGTGAAACCTCCCTGACCTCCTCCTTGAGGTACTCTGCGATAGCGCTGATCAGTTTGTCAGCAGGAACATTTTGAGCCAAAGGCAACTATTTCCTCTCCATTTTCATATGCGCTTTCTGAAGTAAAACAAGACTCTATATAAATTCTTTTATCTTATTGTCAACAATAAAAAAATGCTCGAAATTTTAATGGTGGCTTGAGATTTAACCTAAATCATGGTAACTCATGATAAATCTTTTTATGTTATAGATGTCTGGAAAAAATCGCAACACAGGGATTGGATCGGTTTTAGCTTGGCATTAAGATAAATTTCTGGTTTTAGTGTGATGGTAAATAGCAGATGCAATTGAGATCAAGACCCCGCTACCTATGAATGAATAGCCAATCAAAGGATCTCCCCCGAACAGTATACCTAGGACTACCAATGTGATCCCGAAATATTCAAGCTCTGACAAGAACCCTCTTTGCTTACTCATGGAACACCACCTCCCTCTTCAAAAATGAAGAGTTCATCCATTGTTGTTTTTAGAGCCTTTGCGACATCATGCGCCAATTTTAGGGAAGGGTTGTAAGTCCCTTTTTCGAGGAACAGTATTGTTTCTCTTCTGACGCCTACCATCTTAGCGAGATCTTCCTGCGTGAGATCGTATCTAGCTCTAAGTTCTTTGATCCGTGTCTTGAAAGCCATCAAAAAACGCCCTTTCTATTGAAATGCCAGCGCAGTCCAAGGTATGTTAAACTGAACACCAACACTGATGCAATAATTACTGGTCCAGCACTTTGATCAGGCATACTAAAAAATTCCTGACCTATAATGAGTGCCAACATGACAGCAATCATGAAGTATAGGCCTATATTCAGGGCATATGTTGCTGCGATCCCGTTGATCTTTCTAGTCCTTTCGTCCTGCGCCGGAATCCCTGATTTTTTGTCTCTAAATCTCATCAGTGTGTACAAAATTCCAATGAGAACGATTATGCCGCCTATTCCAATACTGATGATAGGCCAGACAAGATCAGCCATACTGGCAGCCTCCTTCCAACCTTGTACTACCTTCAATGTTCTTCATCTTCACCAACCTCCATATTATCCATTTCGCATATTTTGTGCGTTTTATCTAACGTGCGATATATCTAACAACGATAATTAAGCTTTTTGCTTAGATTAAGTTATTTAGTAGTGGTTATCTTCTCTCAGGCGATCTTTCGTAAGCTAAAACCGTTTAGTCACCCAATTTTTCTTTCAAAGCTTATCTTGTGTAACTTCTCTTATTGGAAGAATCTTTTGAAGACTCTGCATATCGCAAGGGCGAACCAGTATTTGAGATCTTTATCGCCTCCGCCTCGGAGTACTGTCAGCCCCCACGAGCCGTCGTCCTTCTGGTTCTTCGTGAACCAACCGAGACCGGCGCGTACGTCGTCGTCTAAGGGGAAATGCATGAGAGAGAGGGAGTCAAATGACGTCAGCAGGTCTGTGAACCAGAAAGGGTAGGAGAACTTCGTCCAGTAGCTC
>CAZNTO010000016.1:4074-16550 GCA_964576015.1 uncultured Nitrososphaerota archaeon | reverse complement strand
CGACCTTGATGGTCATAAACATCACCAAATGATATTTTATATGTATAAAATAGTCACTGCTTTTTTAACTTTGCTTGATCGTTTCTTTTTTTTTAGATAATATATAGATATTGAAAACCACAGGTTTATTAAAAAGTAAAAAAGTAAAAAAAAGGGGTTTATTGAATAGCGTGCGAACTATTCTTCCTGTAGAACGTAGCCAAGACAACGAAGCATGCAGCAATTAAAGCTATAGCGAGCGTCATCGCGATTGGTTGCATTAGCGCAGGATTTATTACGACGCCACCGACTGGATTCTCCTTCTCTAATAATGGACTCCCACACGGCAGGTTGTAATCAGCTCCCCACGGCTGTAGCAGTTCTAATAGGAATAGCTTAGCGATAGCAGCGGTACCAGTCGTGCCTGGAGTTGTGCTTTCACTCATATAATCTATGTCCAATCCGTTGTAAAGGAATAAGCCATTGTTGTACGACGCATACATCTTCGTCCAATTTTGGGACCCTAGCGCGTTAATCACTAGCAAATCACCACACCAATGAGGATCCAGTGTAACTACTACGTTGGAATCACCCACCGCGTCTGTATACACAGCCATGTCTGTCGTATTTACGTAATAAGCAGTATTTGCTGGGTTGGTGCTGCCGAGGGTATTGTCCTCCTTAAATACTGCAGTGCCACCCTGTCCCAGTGCACCGGGGTTAATTGTTGAAAATGGGTAAGGAAGCCATGTATAGTTGATTGATGACAGTTCACTGTCATACATGATGAGCTTGCCGCCATTGGAAACCCATTGAACAAGTTCGCTCCTCTGAGTTTCGTCTAAATTGATTTCACCGCCGGTATCAGCCATTAGTACTACTATCTGGAACTGGGTGAGGTTTCCTGCGGTCACATTAGCCCAAGGTAGTAGGGTAAAGGTGAATATGTTAAACTCCGAAGCTGTGTGTGCTAATGCTCCACCATTGGGTGAGTTATAGCTATCAACTATCGCCACTGCTGTACTGGGGTTGTTTGCTGGTATATATGCGCTCGTAGAGCCTCCGAATGCCATTGTTGTCATGAATGCAAATACCAAAATTCCTACGATCAATTTCTTTTTCAATGAATCCACCTCATATTTTGCATATTGATCTGTACAATCATTTTATAAGACTTTCCATTAACTGTCTGTCTGCTGAACGGATACTTAAGACCATTTTTAATTGCAGCCAAAGGCGGAGAAAGATCGTCATATTTATTAAAAGATGATGCGAAATGATCGTGGGCTATGAAGAATGCTGGTATTACGGATTACTAAAGATGAAGTGTGACATCAGAGCAGAGCCCAAATACCCGAAAATAAAAGGTCAGAAAGGGAAAAGGAAAAGAAAGAAGCGGTCTGCATTCTAACCCTTAACGATGTGCGTTCCCGTTCTGCCTTCTAGCGCGTCGACGGCCTTGTCCAGCGAGGTGATTATTGCCTCTTCGCCCCCCCACTCCAGAAAACGTATGCACGCCTTCACCTTTGGCCCCATGCTGCCCGCCAGGAAGTGTCCCTCTGCGAGGTACCTCTTTGCCTCCGCTACTGTCATCCTGTCCAGCGCCTTCTCGTTTGGTTTGCTATAGTTGAGCTTCGCCTTATCTACGTCCGTGAGTATAAGGAAGGTGTCCGCCTCCACGACCTCGGCAAGTCTCTCGCCGGCGAGGTCCTTGTCTATCACCGCCTCGACCCCCACAAGCTTGCCGTTCTCCTTCACCACAGGTATGCCCCCCCCGCCTGATGCTATGACCACAGCCCCGGCGTTGACAAGGATCTTTATGGCCCCCGCCTCCACGTTGGCTATGGGGTCTGGTGATGGAACAGTCCTCCTCCATGGCTTTGGAGCGCTTGGCTTCACCTTCTTCACGATCCAGCCCTTCTCAGCCTTTAGCCTCATCGCCTCCTCCTCCGTCAGGAAGTTACCGACCGGCTTGGAGGCGTTCTCGCCCACGAACTCAGGGTCGTTCCTGTCCACCAGCACCTGGTTCACAACCGATATTACCGGGACCTTGACCCCCTTTGCCATCATTATGTTCTGTAGGCAGTTCTGGAACATGTAGCCGATCTGCCCCTGGGTCATTGCCCCTACGACGTCCAGAGGCTGGGGCGGGATCTGTTCCTTCGCGACGTCCTGCTGCAGCGCCAGGTTGCCGGACTGCGGACCGTTTCCATGGGTAATTATCAGCCTGTCATCCTTGCCGAGGCGCTGAACCATCTTCACGATGTGTTCTGCGGTTGTATTGACATTCTTGAACTGCTCCTCCGCTGTTCCCCTCTCCTCCGCCTGTTTGATGGCGTTTCCACCGAGAGCTACTAGAATTCTCCTGCCATTTTTAGCCATAATATCTCCCCCGAAAACAATAATCCAAGATTGACATTCTGTTATTATTATACCTTTCTTTCTTCACTATCATCCTTTCAATCCCTTAAAGGGGAATCTGTTTTACTTGAAAATGAGTTCGTGAGCCACATAGAACCATCACAATCCTCCGTCTAGCACCTCAGATCAATGCTCGCCTAGTTATACAAAAGAAACGAGACGAAAGCCCTCCCATAGAGTTTAAGCTAAGTTACAAGAACATAGATTGAGGATGCATATGTCCTTCGTTAAATTTGGCATTCCGATGGTCGACTCCCTCCTGCCCGAGGGTTACCCCAGGAACAGCTTCGTGCTCCTCTTTGGCGAGGGCGGGACGGGTAAGTCGGTGACCCTGATCCAGGCCGCCGGAACCAAGTTCTCGGCCAGGGAGCCCTGCCTCTTCATAACCTTCGATGACAGCCCCTGCTCAATCATCGAGAATTTTAAGCGGCTTGGTTTTGATTGCCAACTGGCTATGGAGACGGGGCTGCTCCGCATAATAGACTGCTTCTCATTCAGAGTCAGGATGCCGCCAAAACCCAACGACGCAATAAAGGTCGTTCAGAACCCGAAAGACCACCACGCGCTGACCGGCATAATCCTCTCCATGGCTGAGGGCCTGGAGGGCAGGGGCTCCGTCTTCATCGACTCCCTGACAGAGTTCTTTACACTCGGCGAACCCACCTCTACCCTCGAAACCATCAAGAACTGGAGGGCGGAGCTCTGCAAGACTATGGAAATAACTGCCTATGCCTCCTACCACGTGGGGGTCAAGTCCATAGACGATTTCGCCGGCATGCTGGACTACCTGGTGGACGGCATGATCGACTTCCGCTTCGACCCCCTGCTCGCGCAGCAGGCTCTCCTCGCGAGGCAGCTAAGGGTCAGGAAGATGAAGGGCACCTCGCATGATACAGTCTGGCACTACTTTGCAATAGAAAAGACCGGCCTCATTCCCTTAAAGAGTCAAGGTATAGAACCTCACGCAGACCCCTCCCATAGATAATCGAAGTACGTCCTTGCAACCTGCACAAGCCCTGCGTGGTTGGACCATATGGCCAGGTTCACCACACCGCCACTACTCCCTATGAAAAGTAGCGCCTCATCATTGTCGACAATTATCCCCCCGCCAAACATCTTGTCCCTGAGCTTTACATTCGCCAGCTCAGAGAACCTCTTCAGCTCACTCTCGGGGAAATCATGCGTGAGAAGGAGCCTCATCGAGATCTTCTCTGACTTTAGCCTCATCAGTACAGGTGTGAGCGCAGCCACCACCCCATCCGGTGCGACCGGCAGCGCGAGCTTCACCTCCCTCTCGGCGCTGTTCAGAGTCTCGTAGGTTCTCCTCAATATGTCCTCCTGATTCTTTATTATCCAAATGTCAGACTTCTCCGAGTCCCTCTCCGCCTCCAGGTCGGCCAGCACCTCCTCAGCTCCCTTCAGCTTTACCTCCAGATCCGCCACTACCGCGCGTTTGTAATCTAATAAACCCTCAGAGGGCCTCTTGGTCGCATAGACGGATGGTCTGCCACCGCGATCCACCACTAGGGACTTGCTGACCAGCTTCGAAAGGACTGTATGGATCTTCGAGTAGGGGACCCTCGAGCGCTCGCTCAACCTCTTCGCGTCGGTCTCCCCCCTGAGCAGCGTGACATAAACCCTTGCCTCCGTACTTGTCAAGCCAATCTCCATGAGCCTCGCCATGGTTGAATCTTCAGTCAACCAATTCACCGTATGAACCATATGAAAACATTCAAATATAAACAGTGCTGATTATGGCGGTCGTGGAATTATGCAGACGATTAGGACTACCAAGAGCCTCTGCCCGGAGTGCATGAACGTCATAGATGCCGAGATATACGAGGATGGAGGCGTGGTTTACATAGGAAAGACCTGCCCGAAGCACGGCAGATTTGAGGACGTTTACTGGAGCGACTACGAGCTCTTCAAGAGGGCCGAGAAGTACGAGTGCATAGGAGAGGGGATCTCGAATCCGCGGACCTCTGTTTCGAAGGGATGCCCGTATGACTGCGGCATATGCCCGGAGCATAAATCGCACACGGTCCTATCGATAATCGATGTCACCAACAGGTGCAACCTCCGCTGCCCCATATGCTTCGCGAACGCAGCAACGGCGGGTTACCTATATGAGCCGACCCAAGACGAGATCTGGTCGATGCTCCAGAACCTCCGTAGGAACCTTCCGGTCCCGCCGAACTCTCTCCAGTATTCGGGCGGCGAGCCAACCATAAGGGACGACCTCCCCGAGCTGGTGGCAATGGCGAAGAGAGCCGGCTTCGAACACATCGAGGTCAACACCAACGGCATAAGGATATCCAAGGATCCCGCCTTCTTGAAGATGCTCCTCGATGCGGGTCTAAGCACCCTCTACCTCCAGTTCGACGGTATGACGCCTGGTCCTTATATAGCGGCGAGGGGGCTCGACCTTCTCGATACGAAGCTGAAGGCACTGGAGAACTGCAGGGCGGCGGGGCTGGACAGCGTTGTCCTTGTCCCGACCGTTGTAAGGGGCGTCAACGACGACCAGATCGGCTCAATAATAAGGTTCGCAGCGAAGAATTTCGACGTTATAAGGGGCGTGAACTTCCAGCCTGTGTCCATGGCTGGAAGGATAGACAAGAATAAGCTGAGGGAGATGAGGATAACCGTACCCGATGTCGTCAGGCTCGCAGAATCCCAGACCGGCGGTGAGATCAAGGCAAGCGACTTCTACCCGATACCTGTGATCCTCCCCGTATCAAAGGCAGTCGGCGCGCTAAAGGGTAGGCGCTATCAAGAGTTTACCAACCACCAGGAGTGCGGCATGGCCACAATGATATTGCCGGAGGGGGATAAGCTCGTTCCAATTACTAAGTACGCCAACGTGGAGAAGTTCATGTCAGCCATGGAGAAGGTCTATGAAGACGCCTCGAAAGGCTCGAACACAAGGGCGAAGATGCACCTGCTGGGCGCCGCGCGGCACATGAGGCTGAGTATGCTGGGCAGCCTTGTATCCTCGGTCATGCTCCACGGAGACTATAGCTCTTTGGGCGAGTTCATGCGCAAGATCGTCCTTATAGGTATTATGCACTTCATGGATCCCTATAACTTTGACCTGGAGAGGGTGAGGCGCTGCACCATCCATTACGCCCTTCCAGACGGCAAGATCATACCCTTCTGCACAATGAACTCCATACACAGATCCCGGCTGGAGAGGGCTTTCAGCAAACCCATGTAAACCAAAACCTTTTTATTATAACCACCTTTAGCATCACGTTACAGGTGTATTTTATGGGCGGAGCAAAGAAGACAGCGCCCAAGCTTTCAAAGGCGCTGAAGGAGGCAGAGCAGAAGAAGAAGGAGGCTCCCAAGAAGGAGATCACGAAGTCCACCACCACCTCTGTTGTTGATCCAAAGATCCTCGACCTGATCAAGAAGGAAGTCCCGAAGATGAAGTTCGTGACCCCCTACCAGCTCTACTCGAAGTACAACCTGAAGTACAGTACCTCAAAAGACATCCTGGAGTCCATGGCAAAGCAGGGCACCCTTAGGCTGATGAGGAGCGGGCGTCGCGTCAACATCTACGTGCCCGCCGCATAGCGGTGCCAAGAGATGGCTCTGCTGAATAGGATACCCATCCGTATTTCTTTTCAAAACCTGGACTCGAGGGGCGAACTCGTAAGAATCCTCGCGCCGAGAACTGTCGAGTCCCTGGTCGGGGCGATGCCCTTCGCCTCCAAGAGCTTTCTGTGGAAGGAGGAGGTGTACTTTGAGACGCCCATTTCCTTGGGTCCGGAGAAGCCTAGGGCGACCGTTCAGCCTGGAGACTTAGCCTACTGGCCACCCGGCAAGGCCTTCTGCATATTCTTCGGCAAGTCCCAGCCCTATAGCCCTGTGAACGTCATCGGCAAAATAACGTCAGATCTGGAGGCACTTGGAAGGGTCAGGAAGGGCGAGTGGGTGAAGGTAAGTCTTGCGGACTAGACCTCGATGAACTCCGGCTTTCCCTTGAGGTTTATTATGGGGACGGCTATCCAGCCCGGTTTTATGCCATCCCCAAATATGATGTCCTCCTTCTCGTCCATCTTGACAAGTACGTACCTGCCATTCCACGGCTTTTCGGTTGAGTGGTAGTAGAAGAGCGGCAGACCTTGCTTGTCGTAATAGTGGTTGTAGACCCCAAGCACACCGTAGAAATGCCTCCCTTTGTGCTGGAAATGAATAACATAAATCGGCTGCCCCATAGAGACGGTGGAAGCCACCAGCCTGGCCAGATCCTTCACGTCCTCGACCTCAATATTCTTTGTAAGCTCCAACTTTGTCATCCTCAATTACTCCTTTTCTCTTCCTGTATTTCTACCTTATCTGTTCGGTCACCCCTTCGATTGCCTCTTTGAGGCTCGTCCCCCCAGCGTCAACAAACGCCAATACTATCTTATCCCCAGAAGCCCCCGCTATCGAGCTGTTTATCGACACCATATTCAAATACCTGTCCCAATTTCATTATTATTATTGTTGATATATTAGTTCTAGGTGCGGTGTCTTCTAGTGGATCTTCATGAAGTGCTAAGGTCGCTGAGGGATGGAAAGATAGGTGTTGAGGAGGCAGCAGCCAAGATCAGGCTCTCCGCGGTGAAGGAGGTAGAGGGGGCCTGCCTCGATGTCTCCCGTGAGGCGAGGAAGGACGTCCCTGAGATAGTATTTGCCGAAGGGAAATCCTTTGAGGACCTCCTCAAAATAACTCAGGTCTTCTACTCTGAGACCGGGCGGGTAATTATCACAAGGATCAGCGACGCCAACGCCTCTGAGATCAAAAAGATCTTCCGAGCTAAGGCAGAAATTCTACATAGCAAAAAGGGCAGGATAATGGTCATAAAAAGTGCCTCCAGAATCAAAGGTAATGCGGAGAAGTTAGGGTCCGTAGCATTGCTAACGGCAGGGACAGCGGACATAGCCATTGCAGAGGAGGTCAAGATGGTTCTGGAGGAGATGGGGTGTCGTGTTCACGCCTTTTACGATATCGGAATAGCCGGCATGCACAGGTTATTTCCGGCAATCAAGAAGAGTCTCAAAGAGGACGTCGACGCGATGGTTGTCATCGCTGGAATGGAGGGTGCCCTTCCATCGATAGTGAGCAGTCTTGTGGCGGTACCGGTGATAGGCGTACCCTCCTCGGCAGGATACGGCCTTGGAGGAAAGGGTGAGGGTGCCCTCATTTCAATGCTTCAATCCTGTAGCCCGGGACTGGTCGTTGTCAACATCGACAACGGCGTAGGGGCCGCTGTGGCAGCAGCGCTGATCTCAAAAAAGGTCAGGAATCCTAGAGAATAGCCCACGCAGGTTTTATAATAAATAAAATAAAAGAAGAAGGCACTGCACTACTGGTTCTTGATGAGCCACTTTAGCGGGATATCTTGGTGCCTTCCGTCGGGCAGCCTCCGCCTTATAGTCATGGGCAGCACTCCCTCCCTGAGTTCTTGGTCTGCTATCTCGATGGGTGTGATCGCAGTGCTCTCAAGCAGCGGTGGCGCTCCCATAGAAACCTGGAGCGCTCGGGCTCCAACAACCCGAGCCTTCTCGAACCTCGTCATCACTGATGGGCCGAGTATATGCTTGCTTTCCTTCTGTACTTCTTGGCTCACTTCACATGCCGCCCATGCCGCCCATGCCGCCCATGCCCGGTGGCATGCCTTCTGGACCACCCTCTGGTGGCATTGGTCCCCTCTTGGGTGCACTGGCTGCAATGACATCGTCTATCTTTAGCAACGTTATGGCCGCCTCGGTAGCCGACTTTATCGCCTGCTTCTTTACGCTTGCCGGCTCGACGACGTTTACCTTTGTCATGTCTCCAACTCTTCCAGTGTCTACGTTTACACCATAATTCTTCTCGCCCTTTGCGTGGGTTGACCTCAGCTCGACCAGTATGTCCACCGGGTCAAGACCAGAGTTCTCTGCTAGGGTGAGCGGTATTTCCTCCATCGCTTCGGCAAACTTGAAGACTGCCAGCTGTTCCCTGCCACTGAAGGACTTTCCAAACTCCCTCACCCTCGCGGCGACCTCCTCCTCAGAGGCACCACCGCCTGGGACTATCCATGGATCCTGTACTACGTTCCTCACGACACACTTTGCGTCGTGCAGCGAGCGCTCTGCCTCGTCGACCATCCTGTCCGTTCCGCCCCGCACGAGTATTGTGACCGCCTTCGGGTTCTTGCAGCCCTCAACGAACACCATTGTGTCCTTGCCAACCCTCCTCTCCTCAACGAGTTTGGCGTAACCTAGGTCCTTGGCTGTGAGGTCCTCCAGCGTCGTTATTATTCTGGCACTGCAGGCCTTTGCAAGGTTCTCGACGTCCGACCTCTTCGCCCTCCTGATTGCGGCGATCCCCCTCTTGGCAAAGTAGTGCTGTGCAATGTCGTCTATCCCCTTCTGCACTACCACAAAAGTAGCCCCAGAATCAGCGACCTTATCCACGAGCCCCTTCAGCATCGCCGACTCCTCGTCCAAGAAGCTCTTCATCTGTTCAGGGGTGGTTATATTGATCTTAGCCGTAATCTCGGTCTTTTCTATCTCAAGCGCGCAGTCGAGTATGGCTATCTTTGCGTTCTCAACCCTCTTAGGCATCCCTGGGTGGACCACCTCTTTGTCAAGCACAACCCCGCTTATCAGCTGGGTCTCGTCAAGGGACTCTCCCTTCTTCTTCTCAAGCTTTATGTTGTCAAGGTCGACCTTGTACTTGTCTCCGACCTTCTCGGCCACCTGTTTGACCGCATCCACGACAAGCTCCGCGAGCCTCTCGTAGTGGCCTGCCACTACGCTCTTTCCGCTCAGCGTGGTTATCGCCACCTCCATCAGCCTCTTCTTATCCAGCGGATCTACCTTGATGGCGACCTTGTCCACGGTCTCGAGCGCCTTCTCCATCGCCTTCTTGTAGCCCTCAATAATGACCGTTGGGTGAACATCCTGATCGAGCAGGTCCTCGGCCTTCTTTAACAGTGCGCCTGCAAGGATCATGGCAGACGTGGTTCCGTCGCCTACCTCGGCGTCCTGGGTCTTTGCCACCTCGACAAGCATCTTTGCTGCTGGGTGCTGGACATCCATCTCCTTGACGATAGTCGCACCGTCATTGCTTATAGTGACATCTCCGAAGCTGGTGACGAGCATCTTGTCCATCCCTTTTGGACCCAATGAGGATCTTATGGTCTCCGCAAGGGTCACGGCTGCCATTATATTTGCTCTCTGAGCGTCCCTACCAGTTGTTCTGGAGGCGCCCTCTTTCAATACTAAGACTGGTAAACTCTGTTGCGCCATTATATAAACCTCCTAGGACAAAACTAATTATCTTGAAAAGACAAGAAGCACTTCTATATATTGTTTTCTCTGAGTCGGTTTTTCGCATTAATAAGTTCCTCCAATGGTGTTGGGCATACTTTTATATCACCTTTGGGGAGTTTGAGCTTATGGCAGGCGAGGACTCCAGGAGCGTAGGCATTGCAGCAATACTGCTGGCAATAGTGGATGCTGCTCTGCTTTATGTGAGGCTCACAGGGAATTCCGTATTCCAGCTAATCTTCGAGGCGTTCGTCTTCTACTTCCCGCTGCTGCTCCTAGTGCTCTATTGGGTCTATCTGAGAATGAAGTTGCCGAAGCCCTAAAAACTGTGTATGGCAAGGGCTAGCTAGATGCAGGACCAGGCATATTTAGGTTCGATAAGTCTACCACCATCAAGTACGCGTTCTCCCCGTCCCTGTAGTATCCCTCTGCAACATTGGCCGCCTTGAACCCGAGGATCCTGTAAAGCTCTATCGCCGGATTGTTACTGACCCTGACCTCAAGGAACATCTCGGTGGCTCCACCATCCTTTAACCTCTGCATCCCTATCTCCATAAGCCTGCGCCCTATTCCCTTCCCCCTATGGTCCTGTATGACCGCTATCGAGATCACATGCCCCTTCCTCGCAAAGGCCGTTCTCAAGTTGGACATACCGAACTCTATCCGACACATGTTGTAACCCACTACCCTTCCGTCCGCCTCTGCCACCAAGAAGATCCTCGGGTTCTCATAGTGGTGCTCCAGAAAGAATGCCGGCGAATAGTTCTCAGGAAGGCATACCTTGTTTATGTTAACAATGGCGTCCAAATCCTCGGGCTTAAACTCTCTGATGGTGTATTTTCCTTGCAAAGACTCTGGCCTTCTATTCATTTTATCCTCTTATTTTACCCTTGGGTTTTTATTTTTTACTCATGGAATTATCCTGCTCTGCTCCCAGTAATGTAGCCAGTAAGATACGAACCTTAGCGCCTCCTCTAGGCTGTTGGTCGCCAATACAGCATCCGCCTCCTTCAGAGGGCGATCCTCCGTCTCGGCGATACCGAAGTACCTCTCCCCAGACTTCCATGCAACCGCGAAGATCTCCCTTCCAGATATCACCTTAAGGCCGAACGCCCCAGACTTTAATGCATCCATGGTATGGGGCAGATTCTTCTGCGCAAAACCCAACCTGGACTCGAGCCTCCTTATTCCAGATTCCAACTTCTGCCTCTTGGACTGGTCCTCCTCCTTTGAGAGCGCCCTCAGCCCCTCAATTGCCTCCTTTATTGAAAAGTCCGATTCCAGCGCTAAGAAGACCAGTGGTCCCTCCCGCCCAACCTCCGTTGCCATAGGTACGCTGCGTATGATCGAGAAATTCAGGCAGCCTGCGTGGTTGGAGATCCAAGATTCATTCCCCCGTTCGTAAACTATCTCCACCTCTTTACTGCAGAGGGGGCAGATGAAGACTAATTTCGGCTCGAATCCTACTTGAACCAAAAGAGCTCCCTATCAGATTGGTTAGTATTGGATATTATAAATACTATCTTCTCGCACCCAATCCTCCGATATCTATTAGTAAGCCTTCAATTTTAATAGACGTGTCTCCTCAATTCTCCGGATGCCCTCCCTGACCAGCAACTCACCCAGTGTCCTGCGATAGAACCGATCTACCTTTACCCCCTTTTCCTCCAGCTCCCTGCTTATCCTCTCCGCCATCCCTGCTCCCTCCTTGTCGAAGTCCAGGAGAACGACAACGGTCAGCCCTCTGTAATCCCTCACAATCTCCTCCACAAAGGCGAATACAGATAGTCCTGAGTTGCTGAATCCCATGATGGGCGACTTCAGGCCGACCTTCCTCAGTGCTGCCTTGTCATGGCTGCCCTCGACTATCACCAGCGAGACCCCGTAGTTGATCTTCTCTATAATTGAGTTGAGCTTTGCCTCAAGTTCAAGGTAATGTTTTATGCCCTTTTTGGGTCTCGAGACCAACTGCTTCACCGCAGCTTTCAGTATGACTTGAAGACGTTATTATCCCTGATGGAGAAGGCTTCAGAAAATTGGGTGGTCTAAAATAGAGACCGCAGTTGTGACCGATTTTGAGGAGAGGGCTGGAGTTTCGAATCCCCCCATGGTGGGGTTTCTCCTTCCTGTCTTCCCACGCATCGATTTTCCGCGGTCGCGGCACCCGATTTTATCCTGACGCCCTGGATCGTCCCATCTTGCATCCTGTCCGTTGCACCTCTACAGTCTCTTTGGACTTCCCTTCCCTGTGAAGAGTTGTTCCGTCCGCCGGTTCTGTTTTGGTGCCGCTACAGGCTCGCCTCGGTCTCTACTGCGGCGTTTCTATAATGTCCCTAGTTACTTTTAACTTACCATTTACCTGCCCAAATCAAACTGCCATGTTGCTGTTGGTAATAGAATTTGATGTAAGCAGGACAAGCAGACTTTTTGGCTGTGTAATCTGTTGAAATCCACTAAACTGATTCTTTATCAACACGTATCAATTTTCCATGTCGGACCGAAGGTACTAAAAAATATTGTGAGCAGCTAAAAATTTTTAGCTATTCTCTATCTTTTTAGAGTGACGATAAGCCCTCATCTTTGCTCGATGCCTATAGCAGAAATCACGTCGAGCGCGGATACTATGCTGTTTTCTATGCTCTTTGAGGTCGTCCTGTCGTCGAGGACCCTATCTCCCTTACCACAGATCCTTCCAGTCACCGCCAGTAAAGCGCCCGCCCTGTAACCCCTCAAGCTCCCGATGGCAAATATCACCGAGCACTCCATCT
>CAZNTO010000016.1:0-3974 GCA_964576015.1 uncultured Nitrososphaerota archaeon | reverse complement strand
CCCGCCCTGTAACCCCTCAAGCTCCCGATGGCAAATATCACCGAGCACTCCATCTCGAAGCTCAGCACGCCTCTGGAGGACCACTTCTTCGCGTCCTTCTCCTCCTCTAGGTAGAACGTATCGCTGGTGCACACCCGCCCCACGTGGTGCCTCACGCCCTCCCTCTCCAGCCTCCTTCTGAGAGCGTCCACGATATCCGCGTCAGCCTTGGGTACAGCCCCCTCCCTCATGTACGCCTTGGTGGCGCCGTCGAGGGGTATTGCCTCTGTCGGCACTATGAGGTCCCCAAGGAGCACCTCCCTGCCTATACCACCCGTGGTTCCGACCCTAATCACCGCCTTTGCACCAAGTATCGCCAGCTCCTCCAGAACTATGGCTGCCGAGGGTGCCCCCATGCCAGTGGTGGATACGGTTACCCTCTCCCCGTTGTAGGTTCCGGTATAGGTCAGAAGCCCCCTGTGGCTGTTTACCAGTTTGGCGCCTTCCAAATACCCGGCGATCTTCGTCGCCCTGCCGGGATCCCCGCCGACTAGAACCCTCTGCGCCACATCCTTCTTGGAGCACCTGAGGTGGTACATTGCCCGCACCTAGGTCGCAACCCTCGCCTGCAGCCCCTTCTCCGAGGCGGTCCTTATCTCCCTGGCGATCCTCCTCCCCATGCTCATGGGCTCATCGTAGAGAAGGTCGCTGTAGGGGGACCCGCCCACGAAGAGGTTCGTTCCTGCCACGATCCTGCCGGAGAACTCGAAGGTGTATAGCCTACCCTCCTCGTTGCAGATCATCTCGAGGCAAAATGGTCCGATCATTCCCGGGGGAACGAGCTTCTTTGTAGCGGAGACGAAACCGTCCCCCGCCTCGAAGATGTCTATAAGGAGTGACTCCCTCAGAACTATGGGGATGTTTCCTATGACCCTGAACGTCGGTATGAGGTCGAGGTCCAGCTGATCCCTGGCGCCTATCCTGCCCAGGCCGTCTATGCTAGTCTCGTACCTCCTGTCGCAGCCGAGGAGCTCCACCCTCTCTGAGATGGGCGAGTAGAAATAGTGCGGGTAGAGCGTGACGCCAACAATGTACTCTTGGATGAAAGCCTTCTCTATCTCCCCCTTCTTGAGCAGTCCCTTTTTTGACACCATCTTCAGCTTCTGCTCCAGGTCCCTCCCGTCTTTGGCGATGAAGTAACCCCTGCCGCCCTCCGCCCCAGGGAGCTTCACAATTACAGGCCTGTCAACATCGTCGTAGGATGAGAACCTTTTCGGGATTCTAAGCCCCGCTGCCTTGAGCAGCTTATCCTTCAGATCCCTATCGTACTCCCACCTGAATATGCGCCTGTTGCCAAAGACCGGCGGCTTGAAGCCCTTCTCGAACTCCTCCAGCTTCCCTCCTGATATCAAAGTTCCGTGCGGTACGAGAATCGCGCCCTCGTCAAGCAACCTTTTCTGCACTTTGCCGTCCAAAAGGTCCTCAACTGTGTCCATCTTTATAATTATGTCAGCCAACCCGAACCTGCTGTAAAGACCCTCCCTGCCCTTCAGGCAGAGCAGCGCCGTCCTCAGCCCCTCGTCCTTGGCCCCCTTCAGTATCTGGAGTGCCGAGTGGGAACTTATAGTCGCAACCGTGGGTCTCACGTCACTATCTCCCTCAGCCTGCCCGCCTCCGCCGCCTCCCGCACCTCACGGGCGATCCTCCTGCCAACGCTCATGGGCATACCGTAAGCGTACTTGGTGTAGGGGCTCGTGGTTCCTATAACCGGGCTTCCCGGAACGCGGGGCGAGACATCGAATATCACTATCTCCTGATCCTTCGTAATCGCACCCTGTAGTGCGAACGGTCCTATTATCCCGGGTGGGTACTCCCTTTTCGTTGCATGAGCGAACTTGATTCCTATTTCGAAGACTTGCTCCAGCATGGACTCCCTAACTGTCGCCCCCATGTGGCCAATCTCAATGTTCTGCAGCACAATGTCTACCTCGAGTTGCTGCTTGGCAGGGAGCGAGACGAAGTCATGCAGGTTTGTTTGGAGCCTCCTATCTATCCCCATGAACTCTACATCCCCGCTGAGGGGCGAATAGAAATAGTTAAAGTTGAAGTATGTCCCCACGACGAATTCCTCTATGACGGCTCTCTTAAGGTCCTCCTTGTTTATCAACCCCTTCGCGATCCTCTCCTTCGCCTTCTTGTTGAAGTCAGTCTTGCTGGTGGCCGTGAAGAAGGCCCTCTCTATCTTCCTCCTCGCCTCCTGGACCTTCACTATCACCAACCTGTCGATCTCTGAGGGTGAGCTGAACTTCTTGGGCTGCCTTATCCCAGCCCTCTCCAGTAGGTAGTACTGGTTCTTTTCGGCCGTCCTCTCTTCTGATCGAAGAATATACCTGTTCCCGAACATGGGGATTGTGAATTTGTTCTCTATCTCGTCATATGGCACGTAGGTGGAGAATGCTCTGTGGGGGATGAAGATGGTGTTCCTGTCCCTCAGCTGATTCTGAACATCATCGCCCGTTATCTGGGCGAACTTGTCCAGGAGTATGGTCTCGTCCACCGCCCTCCTGTATATCGTGTACGGAAGCTCCCTGCCCTTCTGGCAGACCACCACCGTCCTAAACCCCTCATCCTTGGCACCGTCCGAGATGTCAAGTGCAGAGTGGCTCCCCAGGGTACCTATCATCAGGCTCCTTGTATCATAATCCCCCAGAACCCGCCAAATATCCTCTCGCGTTATCATCGTCGGCCACTGAATTCTGATAGGTTTATAGAGTTTTAAATATGTATTCGTATTGAGGTTGCGTTATGGAGACGAGGTTCCATCACCCGCTATTGAAGATTTACTCTTATCAGGTTCCAACGAAGATCGTCTTCGGGCTGGGCTCCTTTGAAAAGCTAAAGGACGAGTTGAAGCAATTCGAGTTCAAAAAGGCGCTCCTCATAATCGGCAAGACCGTCCGCAAGACCGACGCCTGTGCGAGGTTGCGCGAGGTGCTATCCTCTGCTGGAGCGCTCTCAGAGTTCAATGGGGTCTCCCCAGAGCCTGACGCGCCCGTCCTGGCCACCCTCGCAAAGATCGTGAGAAAGAACCCGCCAGATCTAGTGGTTGGTCTAGGCGGAGGTAGCAGCTTAGATATGGCTAAGATAGCGTCGCTCCTGACCGCAAACGAGAAGGACCCTACAGCATATTTCAAGGGCGAGCTTATTGCAAGGAAGGGTCCGCCCATAGTAACCTTACCGACGATCGCGGGCACAGGCTCAGAGGTGACCCCCATCTCTGTCGTTGTGGAGAAGGGTTTGAAGCTCGCCCTGAACCATTACTTCCTCTACCCCGCCCTAACCGTAATAGACCCGGCGCTCTCAGTTACGGCCTCGCCACAGGCCACCGCCTCGGCTGGCATCGACGCCCTCTGCCACGCGGTAGAGTCCATAATGTCCGTTGACTCGAACCCCATAACCGGATCGCTGGCCTTCGAGGCCACCAGCCTGGTGGACGATTACCTAGAGAGGGCATACTGCAACGGAGAGGATATAGAGGCAAGGAACGGACTTGCACTCGCTTCTGTAATGGCGGGTATGGCGTTCGCCAATACCGGGCTCTGCCTGGCGCACGGCATGGCCTACACATACGCCACAAGATGCAAGCTGTCCCATGGCGCCTCGGTCGGGATCGCGGAACCCTATTTAATCGAGTTCAACTCGCCGTCCATACCAGATAAAGTTGAGATGATCGCAGCCGGACTCGGCATCGACACTGAGGACCTTTCCACGACCTCGGTCGGCTATGCCATAGCCCTTCGCATAATAGACATAATGGAAACTGTGGGGTTGCCTTTGAGCCTTGAGGACCTCGGCTTTGGCGAGAAAGACCTTGAGCCGATGGTGGACGACTTCTTAACGAACTATTCCCGGTTCATTGCGAAGAACCCGCGGAAGCCGTCGCGGGAGGAGCTCCTGAGGCTGTACCGGACGATGCTCGAGGGCTACTAGGTGAT
>CAZNTO010000015.1:15209-17060 GCA_964576015.1 uncultured Nitrososphaerota archaeon | reverse complement strand
CTGTTTCTTACCCTGTCCATGTAGTAGATCGAGGCGCCGCCCGTCAGCATGCCGGATGAGGATATCACCACGCCAGGCTTATTCACTAGCTTCTTCCTGTCCCTGTCCCCTGCCACCCACTTAACTCTGGACATGGCGTTCTTCAGCAGGTTGGGGTCGCGCAGCTCCTCAGGTCTGCTGGCTATTATCTTGGTCGCCGCCCTGCCCATGCCGTCCAGTGCCACGTCGTGCTTGAATCCGTGCCTCTGGAGAATGCAGAGCATCTCCTGCGACCTCCCCACAGAGAATGCTGGGATCAGGGCTAGTCCACCGCCCTCAACCACCTCATTTAGTATCTCCACGAGCCTCCTCTCGCTCTCATCTCTTGGGTCATGCTCCACCATGGCGTAGGTGCTCTCAATGATTGCCATATCCAGCTCCGGAAGGTTGATCCTTGCCCTGTTCAGCAGGGCTGTATCGATCGTATTTAAGTCGCCGGAGTACCAGATCCTCTTTCCATCAAGACCGACAAGCGCGTTGACGCTCCCAGGAATGTGCCCGGCGCTGTGAAATTCCACATCAGCCCTCCCGATCCTCGCGAGGTTCTCCCTTATCTCCGTGCACCCATCTATCATCGTCCTCAGCTCCAAGGCCTCGAATGGTATGTAGTACGCTGAGAGGTGCAGCAGGTCGCGGATGAGGATGTCCGTCAGCTGCTTTGTCATGTTGGTCATGTAGACCGGCGGTGTCCCAGATACGTAAAACATCGGCGCCATTCCCGAGTGGTCGAGATGCGCGTGAGTTATTATTACGCCATTCAGATCCCTCGGTGAGGTCGAGAGGGGCAGTAACGGCCTCTCCTCCTTTATCAGCACACCGTAGTCCAGGATCAGCTTTGTATCCGTTCCCTTTACCTCAAAGCCAGACCTTCCGACCTCCCTTCCTGCACCAAACACAGTAACATTGACCACTTAACTGAACCTCCTTAATGAACTTGAAAAAGAAGTGTTTCCTGCCTAAAAACTCTTCCGCAATAAGGTTAGTCAATATATTGCATCAATCCCAAACATTATTAGGAAAGGGTCCAATAGCAAATCTGGAGTCGGTGAAGATGACGATAACTTTTCACGTAAAGAAGGTGCCCCTTAAGGGCTCTATAATGATAACCGGTTTCCACGGCCTTGGTGCTACCGGCTACATCTCGGTTAAGCACGCGGTCACCTCACTCAACGCAGGTCTGATAGGCTATATCGATACCGAAAGGATTCCGCCCTTCGTTTCAATGGATGACGGGCGCCTCTCCCTCCCCTTCGAGATCTACAAAAAGGACAGGTTCGTATTTGTGCTCACAAACGTCCCGCCCCATCCGAAGGAAAGGCAGGAGTTCTCGAGGGCGCTGGCGGAGTGGGCGATTAAGGAGGGCTTTAGCGGATCATACCTTGTAGGGGGCTTAGACAGCAGGCTAAAGCAGTCAGAGAACGACAAGATCAGATGCGCGGTAACGAAGACCTTCAAGGGTCAGCCTGAGCTTGGCATTCCGTTACTCGAGAAGGGCCTCTTCGTGGTCGGCCCGCTCGCGATAATGCTCGCCTGCTTCGAGATCGACGAGTTTCCTGCCATAGCGCTCCTCCCCTATGCGAACCCGACACGACCGGATCCCATGGCAGCCGCGGTGGCCGTAGACATCCTGAACAAGCTCACCAAACTATCCATGGACGTCTCCCAACTGGAGACCGATGCTCACAAGATAGAGTCCGAGATACAGGAACTCATGAAACAGAGGCAGGACAGGGTGAAGGTGGATCATCGGACCCTGTACATCTGATCCACTGTCGCAACGGGAGCTCAGCAACGACTGGTCCTCTGCCTAAC
>CAZNTO010000015.1:9396-15109 GCA_964576015.1 uncultured Nitrososphaerota archaeon | reverse complement strand
TCAGCATTCTTTGAGATGGGCGGCTCCTCGAGACCCAAAACGATTATGTCGCCAAAGTCCGTGGTCACCTCTATGCCAGGGATTATCAGGAACTCCCTGAAGGCATGGTTGTGCTTGAGCCTCCTGTAGCCCTCCATCGTATCGTGGTCGGTCACGGCTATGGCATTGATTCCGGAGGCCAGCATCCCGTCCAGGAGCTGGTTTGGGGTTATGGAGCTGTCGGGAGAACTGTTGGTATGTATGTGCGGATCGATGACCATCCTCATCCTATTCAACCTCGGCTAGAACACCCTCAAGCGACCTCACAGCTTTGACGCCTCTTACCTTTAACGCGCCGCCCTCCTGGAGGATTATCGCCTTTCTGTACCTGTTCCTCTTCATGAAGGAGAGCAGATCCCTCCTCCAGCCAGTTCCTGTACCGCCAGAGCTCTCGTACTGGGACAGTGGGAAGGTCTCGGCCAGTTCTGATGGGATGACGCCGAAGGGGCCGCCGTAGAAGCAGATGTGTACGTCCCTCCTCCCCCCCAGCATCTCCTTGGCCTCCCTAAAGATCCTTGACCTGTTGAAGGGCTTCTCGTCAGGGGTGGGCAGGAGCACCAGAACATCCCTCGGTCCCGGCCTTCTGTACCTCTCCGAGATTCTCCGCCTGTGCCGAACGACCTCAGGCCTAAAGGTCGAGACGTCATCATAGATGAAGACCCCACGGACCCTTTTCCCCAGGACAGGGTCATTGGCCTCAAGGTAGTCCGAGTAGAGCGATAGCCTCTTGAAGCCCTCGTATAGCCTGGGATGGGATCTGCACCTGGTTTCCAGCAGCTCCCAGAGCGACCCCTCCCTTATCGCCTGCTTTATCGCCCTGATCTCCTCCACCGTAACGTAGAGGTTATGCCTCGCCAGCAGCCCCTCCCTCTCCACCCTCGGGAGTTCCAGCAGACCATCCAGGTCATGTCCCATACATACAGGGCATCTGCACGGGAGCTCCGTCAGATCCTCCAGCCTTATGGTCCTCGTCGAGGTCATATACCTCCCGTCCTTGGCAAATATCGCGTAGGCCGCCGAGTCGAAGAGGTCACACCCGAGGGCCGCTGCCAGCGCCAGCATCATTGGGTGCCCGGCGCCGAAAAGGTGGAGCGGCCTCTCCGGCGGCAGGTTCATCTTTGCAGCCACTATCATGTCCACGAGCGCGGGGTAATCGTACTCCTCCATTATCTGGGTGGGGCTGCCGAGTGGATGCGTTTGGAAATCGAGCAGCCCCATGCTCCTCGCGCTCCTCTTTACAAGGTCCAGGTACCTCCCGCCCTGAATGGGTCCGGCCCAGAGCATCGTCGGATCGCTCCTGTACTTTATGCTGCGCCTGGCCCTCTCGATGGTCTCCCGGACCGTGAACTCTGCCTCCTCCCGGGCCGCATGCCCGCCTGTCGGGACATCCAGTATTACCCCGATGTCGCTCCTTATGGCCTCCTGGAACCTTATTATCTCCTCCGGGTTCGTATCCACGCCCCCGTATATGAGGAGCTGGTATGCCCCAGAGTCCGTCATTATAGTTCCGTCGAAACCAGTGAGCTCGTGCACGTCTGGCCTCTCTTTGCCATAATGCTTGAGGATGAGGTAGGAGTTTGTAATGATCATGTCAAAGCCAAACCTCTCCTTGAGCTCTGCCGGAGGAATGGTGTTCTTGACGGGGTTCACCACCGGCATCAGGCAAGGGGTCTCGACCTCCCCCCTTCTCGTGTATAAAGTTCCAATTCTGCCGGCTAGATCCCTTTCACTAACCTCAAAACTCATCCGCTCTCATCCCAAAAAAGAAAAATTATTGGTGGTTTATGGACCCCTTTGTTCTACCACGTACTGATCATATACCTTCTTTACCCTTTCAACCATCGGTCCAGTCCCCTCTACCCCATCGATTGTTACCCTTATCCTGTCCATGACCGTTACGAACCCTGCGTCCTCGTAATACTTCACCATGTTGGGGAACAGCTTGGAAAGCCTATCCGAGAGCCCCTTCATGTCAAAGGGTCTCTCCTTGAGCAGGACCTCCGATACCGACTCCCCCCTAATTATCACTCTCGAAAACTTCTCATTGCCTAGTGAGGTATCCTCAAGGACAATACTAAGGGTAGAAGGATCAAAACCTACCAACTTACCATCGTACGTTGTGCCTCTTGTCGTCACGACCTTTACGTTCTTGTCGATGAATCCGTTCAACTCGCCGATGTACCTGCGTCCGCCAGTAGTAACGCTCACTTATTCTCACCACCACCCATTAATACAAAGGATTATTTTATCTTTTGTTTAAATCACGCCAAAGATCTGCCTCTGCCGGTGTTCCGCTGGCAAGATCACTGTTGTACAACATGCGAGCTGCCGCTCCTGTACCTACTGAATGGAACAGTCCTATTTCGTAATGATATCACCTCCCTCTCCGGGGAAGGCCATCGTAAACCTCCCCTACAATCTAGAATATTCGTGAAAGTTGTACCTGACCAGCCGTTCAATATACCAAGAACTACTGGAGCAGATCCTTAATCTTCCCTTCACCCTCAAGTTTAGCGATCCAGTTTATGCTGCCTGGTGGCTTGCCGCCCTTGCCACGTACTATGCCCTCGACCTCTCTAACAGCCCCTTCCGTTTCCAACTCCGTCGTGTCCACCTCCACAACCCTCGCCTCGCCGAACGCCTCCAAGGCATCTATAAGGCAGCAGTCCAGAAGCTCCGCCTCAACGTTCTCTTTGACCTTAGCCTCTGGATAGCCTCTGCTCCTCAGCCGCTCTCCTAATTTCAGTGGGTCGGTCCTCAGCACCACTGCGACCCTCACGAATTCTGATGGTACCAGCTCGCCGTAATGTCCCTCTATAATGACCGTCCCCTCGCTCTTTTTCAGGATCTTCCTCAGCGCTCTCCTGATGACCCCCGGCTTTATTATCTGAGTCTCCCTTTCGGGATCCGCGACACCTATGCCCCCAACCTCTTCCGCGAGAAGATTGAGTTGGATCAGCCTGAAGCCCGTTCTATCCGCGATCCTTCTCGCCACCGTGCTCTTTCCAACGCCTGGCGTTCCTGTTATTACCACCACGTTTCTGTCTGTGATACAAAACCCTCTATCTAGTCTTACCGCCAAATCAGGGTAATAAATAAAACTAGTTAAAAAATGTGCTTACCCTCCTGCCTATCAACAGCACAGGCTAAACCAGAAGAAATGATCTACGATCCTACAGATCGGAATCGAGCGAGCAGAAAAATAAAAAGTAAAAAAGGAAGGTTAAAAAAAAGGAAACAGAGGTATATTTAGTCGTACTCTCCGGCTCCCATTCCGGCTCCGCCTTCGCCTGGTCTCGATGGCATCTTTGGTCCCCCTGCGGTCTTGGCAGAGGCAATGACATCGTCTATTCTGAGAATCATCGAGGCGGCCTCCGTAGCCGATTTTATAGCCTGAACCTTAACCGCCAGCGGCTCGACGACCCCCGAGTTCTTCATGTTGGTTGTTAGGCCCTTTAAGACGTTTACGCCCGCCCAGATTTCTCCCTTTTCATGAAGTGACCTCAGTTCCACAAGGACGTCTATTGGGTCAAGCCCGCCGTTCTCGGCAAGCGTCCTCGGTATCGACTCTAGGCTGTCTGCGAAGGCCTCAATCGCAAGTTGTTCTCTTCCGCCCACGCTCGAGGCATAGTCCCTCAGGTGCTTGGCTGCCTCCAGCTCTGGGGCTCCACCGCCCGCCACGATCCTCCCATCCTCAATCACGTCGGCCACTACGCATAACGCGTCGTGCAAAGTTCTCTCAGCCTCATCAACCACCCTCATGAGTCCTCCTCTGATGAGTATGCTTACAGCCTTGGGATTCTTGCAGCCCTCAACGAATGTCAGCTTGTCCTCACCGTACTTCCTCTCCTCGGCGATCTTTGCAAGCCCCAAATCTGAGGCTGTTAGGTCCTCAAGGTTTGTTATGATCCTTCCACTTGTAGCCTTCGCAAGCTTCTCTATATCTGACTTCTTGACCCGCCTGAGCGCGGATATTCCCTGCTTCGCAAGGTAGTGCTGGGCTATGTCGTCTATCCCCTTCTGGCAGAACACAATATTTGCTCCGGCCGACTTGATCTTGCTCACCATATCCTTAAGCATCTTGCCCTCCTCATCAACGAAGGCCTTCATCTGTGAGGGGTCGTTTATCCTTATCTCAGCGTCAAACTCGGTCTTCTCGATCTCCAGCGCCGCATCAAGGAGGGCGATCTTTGCGTTCTCAACCCTTTTAGGCATACCAGGGTGGACGATCTCCTTGTCCACAATTACACCGAAAATTAGTGTGCTGTCCATTAAGCTTCCTCCCTGCTTCTTAACCACCTGTATGTAGTCTATGTCTGCGATGTACTTGTCTCCCCTCTTCTCTGTAACCTGCTTCACTGCCTTGACGGCTATGTCTGCAAAAAAGTCCTGGATTCCCACCGATGCCTTGCTGTTCATTGCCGTATAGGCTATCTTCTGGAGGTTCTTGTCATCATCAATTTTCACAGGGATGGCTATCTTAGAAAGGGTTTCGATTGTCTTCTCCGTTGCCTTCTTGTAACCCTGAACTATAAGGGTCGGGTGTATATTCTTCTCGATCAGCTCCTCAGCTCGTTTCAGCAGCTCACCGGCTAATATGACCGCCGTGGTGGTTCCATCACCAACCTCATCGTCCTGCGTCTTTGAAACCTCGACTATTATCTTTGCAGCCGGGTGCTGTACCTCGATCTCGCCCAGGATTGTAGCTCCATCGTTTGTCACCGTCACATCGCCCAGGGTGTCTACAAGCATCTTGTCCATGCCTCTCGGTCCTAGTGTTGTTCTCACCGCCTCCGCAACCGCTCTGGCGGCCATCATATTAACTCTCTGTGCGTCTTTTCCATGCGTACGTTGAGTTCCTTCCCTCAATATCAGAACCGGAACTCCTCCTAGTTGTGCATTAGCCATAGATTTCACCAAAATAAATTCAAAATGAAAGCCTTTACACTTCTATATATTTGTTTCTGTATCGAGGGAACCTGTACGTGCGTTTAGATGCTGGAGGTTTATGAATCAGACGCCCAACCTGGTCAGCGCAATGAGCTTCCGGCTTGCCAGCTTAACATCCTCTGCATTGACGGTCTTCCTACCGGCGTGTTTAGCCAATGCTATTGACTCCCTAGATATATCCAAAGCCAGGGACTCGATGACCTCTCTGAGCGCCTCTGCCCCCTCCTCGCTTACCCTCTCGGCTCCAGCCTTCCTCATTATTCTGTCAATAGGTGAGATGGCAATATCCGTCATAGTATTCGCCGCTGAAGAATTGTTCATGTTGGTATAAAATCTTTGCCTCGCATATCCCCATCGAAATCCTGCTTGAAATATCAAAAGTCTTAAATTATCGTGTTTGTATCGGGTGGTTGATTGTGGTGAATGTATTGGGCAAGGTGCGTATCGGCAAGGTAAAGAGCGTTTCCGGCGAGCTGGTAAGTAAGTATGGTGATGCATTCACCACCGACTTTGAGACAAATAAGAAGCTCGTTTACCAATATACCGATATTACAAGCAAGCATCTGGATAACAGGGTAGCTGGTTATGTTACGAGGCTTCTCGTAAATCAAAAGAACAGGGCAGAGGCGCTAGCGGCCGAAGAGGCCGAGATAACCTCGCAGGAGGGGGCTGAAAAGGTCGTTGCTGTTGAAGCCACAGCCGCTGATGTAGTCCAAGAGGCCCC
>CAZNTO010000015.1:1976-9296 GCA_964576015.1 uncultured Nitrososphaerota archaeon | reverse complement strand
CTGAAAAGGTCGTTGCTGTTGAAGCCACAGCCGCTGATGTAGTCCAAGAGGCCCCTCCGGAAGGGTCTGCTCCTCCAGTAGAGTCTGAAGATGCCTCCGAGGCCGAGCCTGCTGTTGATGAGGAAGCCGACTCTGATGAAACCAAATTGAAGGATGCTTCCAAGGAAGCCTGAGCCTCCTCAAACAAGTTTTTCCCCTCCCCTCCCCGCGCATTTTAATTATTTATTATTTGAGTTCCCACCGTGGAACTGAATGCCGGCAAGAAGAGTAAAATAATAATTTTTTATATTGCCCCCCTCATAGAGGGTATTGGAATGAAGTGGTTGACCTGCACTGAGGCGACGATGACGAACAAGCACCTCCACTGACCAAGATCCGTGATCTATGAGGGGCGCATAATGTCATCATTGAAAACCTCCCCGCGGATAGAGGTTCTGCCAATAGAAAAGATCCACCCCCACGAAGAGTACGATCCCCAAATCCTTCTCGAGATAACAAACTCGATCCGCGTGGAGGGTGTGGTTCATGACCCACTCCTCGTGGAAGCCGACAACCTCATGATACTGGATGGAACCCATAGATACTGGGCGCTGACACGCCTAGGATGCCCTTCAGTCCCAGTGGCCCTATACGACTACCAATCGGAAAATGTTAAGGTCGGCTGTTGGTACAGATGCTCGGACAGGAAGCCGGACTTTGACATCTCAAACTTCCTACGGGGAAGGACAACATCAGTAAAGGAGGGTCTGGCTGCCGTCAGTACCAGATCAGCAGAGTTTTCCATTGTCTTTAAAGACCACTCCTACACCTCAAACTCAAAATTCAACATATTTGATGCCTATCGCTTTCTCTCGGTCTTGGAGTACGGAATGCGCGGGAGAGGGCACAAGCTGACCTACGCTACGGAAAGTGATGCCCTGGAAAAGCTAAATTCTGGGGAGATCAGTGCCATTTTTGCCTCCCCGCCCATAATGAAGGAGGAGGCGATCCAAGCCGCGATTTCGGGGAGGCTTTTCCCAAAGAAGTCCACGCGCCACATAATTCCCTCTCGCCCCATGGGTCTTGAAATCCCCTTGAAGTGGCTCAAAGAGGGCGTTCCCAGCGCGAACATCAGGCTAAAGGAGATGCTCGCGAGCGGCCTCTTCAAGAGGCTGTCAGCCGGCTCCGTTATTAACGGCAGAAGGTATGAAGAGGAAGTTTATATCTTTGAATTCAGAAGCTTTGGTGGGGGGTTCCAACAATAGCAACAGCCGTGAGGGTCAGGTACCTTGCTGTGCTCAAGGGTCTCGCTCAAGAGCCCGAGAGGACCGTCAGGCTACGCGGGGAATCCCTCGGGGATCTTCTCAAGCACCTGCGGAAGGTGGAGGATTGCTCGCTTAAGGCCCGATTCTTCAACGACGGAGGAGAGATCAGACCAGACATCCTCGTCTTCATTAACAATGTGGACGCCTCCCTCTTGGGAGGATCGGGGGCTGTGCTGAAGGATGGAGACGAGGTGACGTTTCTTCCCTCGGTCCACGGCGGATAGGAGTTCGCGATTATGAATATATTAGCAGTTTCTTGGGACGACATTCAATCCTCAGCGCTCACCTTAGCCAACAAGGTCTCTGAGAGCGGTTTTTATCCGGAGATGATAGTGGGCATCGCGCGAGGCGGCTGGGTGGTGGCTCGAATCCTTTCCGACCTGCTTGATGTGAAGGACTTGGCCTCGGTGAAGATAGAGTTCTACAAGGGTGTGAACGACAAGGAGAAGACCCCAAAGATAACACAACCGATCTCTGAATCGCCGAAGGGTAAGCTCGTACTTATAGCGGATGATGTCGCCGACTCGGGCGAGAGCCTGCTCCTCGCTAGGCGCCACATCGAGGATCAGGGGGCAAGGGCGACCAAGATGGCCACGATCCACCTGAAACCTTGGTCGAAGGTCCAACCCGAGTACTATGTGAGTGTGACGGACAGCTGGGTGATGTATCCTTGGGAAATAAGGGAGACGCTCGAACACCTCATAAAGATCTGGCGAGAGGAGACCAAGGATCTCACTGAGCTGAGGGCAAGGCTTGTCTCCACAGGTATCTCCTCAATTCTCATCGACAGGTATTTGCACTCCAAGAACCCGCAGGGGTAGCCTTAATGCGCATATACAACCTGAGAGGCCCTGCCGGACTTCATTACCTCTTGGTGATGGGGATAAGGCCAAGCCTGCCATGCTCCGTCCAAGAGGTCCTCAAATCAATATCATCCGACCCTGAGATAAGCGTCCAGATATTCCGGGCCGAGTCCGTGGCCGGATATGAGCACCTTCTCACTGCTGCCTATCTCTCCGTTAAGGCATGGGCTGCAAGGAGAAACCTCGCCAAATCCCCCGCCATAGAAGTTCTGCTCTACGCGTCTGGAAAGCGGCAGATCAAGGTAGCTATAACCAATGTTGGTGTATCTGAGGGTTCCCGTGGGTGGGTCGTTATAGCCCTATCCAATTCTAGGACAAAACTGAATGCAGCACGCAAGGCGATCATGCATTACGGGTCGGAGGATGGGGACTTGGTGGAACTTACGGAGGATAAGTTTCCCTTCCTTGTCGATATGTACGGAATAACTCAGGATGAGCTGGCCGTGGCTGAACAGCTCTCCACCTCAAAAAGTGAGGCGCTGAAGTCGCTGGTACTGGAGAGGGTGGCTCTATCAGAGCTCTACCGCTAGCCCTCCATCGCCTTCTCCTGCAGTTTAGTGACAGATACTATATCGTCCACTTGGATCAGGGAGATGCCTGCTACATCATCGATTATCTCAATCTGAATTACCTTATCTGGACTCTCAAGGTCCACCCTCCTCTCGACCTTCGATGCCGCCTCTCTGATTACCTCGATAGTCCTAAGGTCCGACCCCCTCTTGTTTACCGCTATTTTGAAGCTGGCTCCGTCCGGTATCAAGTGTGCTAGCTCCCCGACGGCCTCCTTAATACTAGGGATGTCCGCCACGACGTTCTTCTGTATGGGCACGAGCTTCTGCGCGAACCTCAGGTCCCAAGGGTCCGTCTCGATCAGCGGCCTTATCCTCCTCAGAAGGTCGACAGGATCCCCTTTCACAGCGCCAACGATCAACCCGGGAAACCTTGTCTTTCTTAGCCTCGTTTCTGGACCGCCGACCTCGTCTACAAGCATCGTAACCTCCCTAACGCAGTTTCTCTCGTTGCCCCTCTGTGTGGTAACTATCAGGTTAAAATCACGCAACAGTATCACCTTCCATGCCCCTCTAACAACTTAGCCCTAATAACATCAGCGGAGATGGCTCCCTCCCTTAGGATTCTGACATTAGGTGCGATCACCCTTGCCGGCCGGTCCTCCTCTGGTGGGCCTATCTCAACTACGGTCGAGGCGATCCCCAAAGTTGAGCTCCCTCCATCGATCACCAGGTCCACCTTCCTCTCCAACCTGCTGTCCAGCTCATCCACACTTCTTGCCGGAGGGTTGCCAGAGATATTCGCGCTGGTCCCTATCAGCACCCCCCCGCACGCCTTGATTATCCTCAGGGCTAGTCTGTGGTTGGGCATCCTGACGCCCAGCTTACCCCTTCCAAAGCTGAGTTCGCTCGGCATCTCTGCCCTCCTCCTGAGGACGACCATCAGAGCCCCAGGCCAGAAGGCCTTCATGAGCGATAGGGACGTTGCGTCAACCTCCACCAAAGCCCTCGCCTTATCCTTCCCGGAAACAAGGATTGGCAACTGCTTCTCCCCCCTCCTCTTTATATGAAGCACCCTCCTCACCGATGCCGCGTTGAATGGATCGCAACCTATGCCGTATAGGGTATCGGTTGGGTAGATGATGACCCCTCCCGCCTTCACGATCCCTGCGACCTGTTGTATCTGTCCTCTGTCGTTTTGGCTTATCCTGATCCTCATTCAGTTCACCGGCGTCCATAATACGTTATAATCGGTAGACTTAAATATCCCAACGCCCCCCAAATGCGATTGCATCTCTGGGGGTCTTTTAATGTTCTATCATCAAAAAGAGGAGGACTTTGAGGAAGACTGGACAGATGAAGAGGATGAGGATTGGCCCGAGGAGGAAGAGGATTGGCCCGAGGAGAAGGATGAGGAATTCGAGGAAGAGGAGGAATGGTGAGTTCACTAACATTTGTTTGTTGGGGGGCATCGTTTGGAGTTCTGTCCTAAGTGCGGTAAACTCTTAATACCATCGAAGAAGCCCGATAAGATTCATCTCATATGCAGATCATGTGGCTTTGACAAGCCCGCGAGCGAGGCAAAGGGCTATAAGATCGTGCAACCGGTTGATGAAAAAAAGCGTAGGAAGACACTGGTCGTTGAGGAGCCCTTGGTGAAGGGAAAGAAGAAGAACGAGGAAGAACGCGAGCTAATGGCCGACTTCTATGAGGTTTTCCTAGAGAATTTTCAGGAAGAAGGGGGAGAGGAGGAAGGCTCCTCCGAAGAGAGCGAATTCGAGTAATCCGTCTGCAGCCGCGTGATTGCGTTGGTGCGAGTAGTAGTATTGGATACGGACTTCTGCAAACCCGGAAAGTGCAGCAAGGAGTGTATACGCTTCTGTCCCATCGTTAGGACGGGCGCCGAAGCCATAAAGTACGATGCATCAATGGATCGCCCGTTGGTTGCAGAGAACCTCTGCACGGGATGCGGCATATGCGTCAAGAAGTGCCCCTACAGTGCCCTCAAGGTCGTAAATCTACCGGACGAGCTCGAGGAGCTGTGCGTGCACCGATACGGACCAAATACCTTCAAGCTTTACCGCCTCCCAGTCCCTAGGGAGGGAATGGTGATCGGTCTCCTCGGACCGAACGGCGCTGGAAAGTCCACCTCCCTCAAGATACTCAGCGGAGAGATCAAGCCGAATCTTGGGCTTTATGACGTTCCCCCAGACTGGAGGTCCCTCCTACGCTTCTTCAGGGGCTCAGAGCTCCACGAATACTTCAGGAGGCTCTCAGAGAAGAAGATCCGAGTGGTCACCAAGCCCCAGTACATAGACGAGGCGCCGAAGAGGATTACCGGGACGGTCGGCGAGATTCTCGCAAAGCTCGATGAGAGGGGAGCCCTCGATGAGGTCTCCTCCATGCTCTCGCTTGATGCTGTCTGGCAGAAGGATATCCACTCCCTTAGCGGCGGGGAGCTGCAGAGGATGGCTATCGCTGCGGCTGCCCTGAGGGACGCCGACGTCTACATCTTCGACGAACCCTCCAGCTACCTCGACGTCTACCAGAGGATGAGGATGGCAGCCCTGGTGCAGCAGCTGGCAAAGTCCTCCAAGTACGTCCTTGTGGCAGAGCACGATCTGGCAGTCCTTGACTACATATCCCATCAGGTATGCCTCTTCTACGGCAAAGCCGGGGTCTACGGAATCGTCTCCAAGCCGCACGGGGTCCGTGTTGGTATAAATATATACATAAATGGTTACATCCCCGACGAGAACGTTCGCTTTAGACCCTCCCCGATCAGGTTCCACCTCTCCCCCACTCCCAGCGAGTGGAGGTCAGAGGACGTGCTTTTGAGGTGGCCAGACTTCAGGAAGAAGCTTGGCGACTTCACCCTCGATGCCAAGTCTGGAGATATCCACAGGGGGGAGGTCGTGGGGATAGTCGGGGCTAATGGCACAGGGAAGACGACCTTCGTCAGGGTCATAGCCGGCATAATCAAACCGACGGTAGGCCATTTAATCGATATTGGAATTAAGGTCAGCTACAAGCCCCAGTACGTGGTTCCAAATACTGACAGGACCCTACGGGAGATCTTGGACTCCATAAGTACTGGTCTACTCAACGAGCCTTGGCTCAACGAGGAGATCTACGGCCCCCTCGACATAGCGCCCCTTCTCGACAGGCAGGCCAGCTCCCTCAGCGGCGGGGAGCTGCAGAGGATTGCGGTTGCCGTCTGCCTTTCAAGGGATGTGAAGCTATACCTGCTGGACGAGCCTACCGCACACCTCGACGTTGAGCACAGGCTGGCCGTCTCCAGGTCTATACGCAGGGTGGCCGAGAAGCGCGGCTCTGCCGCCTTTGTAGTCGAGCACGACATAGTGGCCAACGATCTCCTCGCGGACAGTGTCATGGTCTTCTCAGGGGAACCTGGAAGGTCGGGTGTGGCTGACCCACCGGTCGGACTAAGGAAAGGGATGAACCAGTTCCTGAAGGGTGTGGGCATAACCTTCAGAAGGGACCCAGACACCGGAAGGCCAAGGGTCAACAAGAAGGACTCCTGGCTCGATAGGTACCAGAAGGAGATAAACGAGTACTACTACACCGAGTCCACCAGGGAAGAGGACTAGCATCTGGCAGGCAGATATTTTTATAAGCAGTACTTAGTTATCTCCGTTCTTGGATGAGTAATATGTTGCGATTAGCGCTGATGATGACCATACTGACGGCCATCTTCGTAATTCTTGGCTATGTCATCGGCCTCTTGTTTGGCGCTCCTGAGCTTGTCGCGCTGGGTGCATTGGTCCTCGCCGCGTTGCTCAACATAGTCTCATACCTATACAGCGACAAGATCGTTCTATCCATGTCCCACGCGAAGATAGCGAGTGAGGCCGAGCAGCCGGCACTGCACAGGATAGTCTCCACTATCGCAGCGGGCGCCGGCCTCCCGAAGCCCAAGGTCGCCGTGATCCAGAACCCGGTTCCGAACGCCTTCGCCACCGGCAGGGGTCCAAACAACTCTGTTGTGGCAGTTACGAGCGGCCTCATGGGTATTGTGAATGAGAACGAGCTCGAGGCAGTCCTCAGCCACGAGGTCTCTCACATTAAACACAAGGACATCCTGATCGCATCGGTGGTTGCCACGATAGCCGGTGCCATAAGCTACCTGGCCCTCATGGGGAGGTACAGCGTCTTCATGGGCAGTTCCAGCGACAGGAACCGGAATGCCGGTGTCTTGGCACTATTACTGAGCTTCTTGGCTCCGCTCGCCGCATTCTTGGTCCAGACCGCCATATCTAGGGGGAGGGAGTACGAGGCCGACAGGGAGGGTGCCATGCTGAGCAGGAAGCCCCTCTCACTTGCGAGCGCCCTTGAGAAGATCGAGCGCTCTGTACGGAACACCAAGCCCATCAACGTCAACCCGTCTACGAGCCCGCTTTGGATAGTCAACCCCTTCAGGGGGGATGCCTTTGTGGAGATGTTCTCCACCCATCCCTCAACCTGGAAGAGGATAGAGCGGCTGAAGGCCATAGCCGCGAGTATTGGCAGCATGCAGTGAGCCGGAGGGCTACTGTTGTCTGAGACCGAACAGATCCAGAAAAGGTCCTACATATACCAGCACAGGCACTGCCTTTACTGCGGAAGGATGATAGAGGTCAAGGG
>CAZNTO010000015.1:0-1876 GCA_964576015.1 uncultured Nitrososphaerota archaeon | reverse complement strand
TGGGCCCGTGGCCTAGTCTGGATGAGGGCGTCGGCCTCCGGTGATCTCGGAGAGAGTCGATGGTCGAGGGTTCGAATCCCTCCGGGCCCGCCATTCCCACCTTACATCCTTGATGGTGCCTCTATCCCGATGAGAGAAAGCACGTTGGCGAGAACCGTCTTCGTCGCCTCGACGAGCCTCAGCCTCGCCCTCCTCAAGCCCTCCTGCTTCGTCTTAAGCACAGGCACGTTGTCGTAGAAGAGGTTGAACTTTGAGGCTATATCGTTGGCGTATTCCGCTATCCTCTCCGGCCTCAGGTTTCTTGCAGCCTCCTCCACCGTCTCCGGGAAGGAGCCGATCTGTACTATCAGCTCGCGCTCGTATTTCGAGCTTAGCGCACCGTAGTCTGGCGCCCTTCCCTTCCTCCACCCGCTCTCTGCCTTTAGAAGGATGTTGCATGCCCGTGCATGGGAGTACTGTATGAAGGGCGCGCTGTTCTGCTCAAAGTTCAGCACACTTTCCCAAGTGAATGTTATCGGCTTGTTAGGCGCCACCGCTATCAGGGCATATCTTACGGATCCTATGCCCACTAGCTCAGAGATCCCCCTCCTCTCCTCCTCGCTGAGGTGCGGTGACTTCACAGAGACCTCCCTGTAGGCCCTCTCCACCGCCTCGTCCAGGACCTCGTCAAAGGTCACGTACCTCCCCCTCCTGCCAGACATCTTGTAACCCGGAAGGTGGACCAGCTCGTAGCAGAAGTGTATCAGCCTCTCAGCCATCTCTCCCTTGCCAAGGGCGTACAGTGCCAGCTTCAGCTGCAGCTGAGGTAGCTTCTGCTCGATGGAGATCACGTTGATTACCCTGTCAGCCTTTTCGAACTTCCAAAGGGTGTAGGCGACGTCCCTTGTGGTGTAAAGCGTGGTCCCGTCTGACCTCCTCAGCGTCAGCTGCGGCACCTCCGTCTTTATACCGTACCTCTCCTTCAGGTTGAACCTGTTTGCGGTGAGTTCGGCGTCCAAGATGACCGTACCCTCCTCAACCCTGACGAGGTCAGTCCTCGAGAGCTTCTCAACCACATCATCTGCCCCCCCGCTCCACGAGGTCAGCACGCTCTCCCAGTCCCAGCTGTCGAACTTTATATCCACCCTGTCAAGAGTCTCCTTAAACCCCGCCAGCGCGGGTTCGGATAGCCCCCTGACGAGCCTGACGGCCTCCCTCTTCCTGCCCTCGTACTTCTTGAGCAGCCCGGCGACCTCCGCGTCCGGGTCCTCGCTCTTCATGATTTCACCGGATATTGCGTCGAAAACCCTCTCGTTCTTCGTCCTCAGGTCCGCGGCTGCGCCCACCCAGTCGTCAAGCTCCTTTATCTTCTGCCTTGCATCCTCGTCCTTACCCTGGGATTTGAGCCCCTCTATCTCAACGCGCAGTGCCTTTATGTTCATGGCGCAGCTCGTGGTGGCATAAACGAACCCTATGAAATGGTCGCTCTTGCCATCACCCAGTACACCGCCGATCTTACCGAAACCGTAACTCGCCTGTGCCACCTGCAGCCCCACATCGTCAATGTAGAAGTGCCTGCTCACCTTATTCCCGGTCGCCTTCAGTATTCTGGAGAGGGAATCTCCGATCACGGCGTTCCTTGCACCTCCTATATGGATGGGGTGTATGGGATTGACGCTCGTGTGCTCTACGATTACCCTCTCACCTCTGCGCCGGGAGGTGCCGTAGTTCTTGCCCTCTCTGGCTATCGTAGCCAAAGTTAGCTCGGCGAATCGCTCATCATCAATGAAGAAGTTTACATAGCCCCCTCCTGCCGCCTCCACCCTGCCCACCAGCTCCTTTCTCCTCTTCACCTTCTCCACAATACTGTTGGCTATCGCTCTTGGATCGGATCCAG
>CAZNTO010000014.1:0-18950 GCA_964576015.1 uncultured Nitrososphaerota archaeon | reverse complement strand
GTACTTCTGGTGGTACTCCTCAGCCCGGTAGAACGTCGAGGCGGGGGTTATCTCCGTGACTATCGGCCTTTTAAACCTCTTGGACCTCTCAAGTTCCTCCTTAGACTTCCTAGCCTCCTCTTCCTGCTCCTTAGTGTGGAAGAAGACAACCGACCGGTACTGGGTTCCAAGGTCAGGTCCCTGACGGTTGAGTGTAGTAGGATCGTGGTTCTCCCAAAATATATCGAGGAGTTCTTTGTAGGAGACACTCGAAGGGTCATATTCGACCTGCACAGCCTCGGCATGACCAGTCTTGTCGGTGCAGACATCCTCATAAGTCGGGTTAGCGAGTGTGCCGCCCATGTAGCCTACGGTAGTCGAGATCACGCCCTTTGCCACTCTAAAGACCTCCTCCGCGCCCCAAAAGCAGCCCATTCCGAAAGTCGCTTTTTCAGTAGTCATAAGATGATCTGCGTTTCAAAGTTTATAAATCTCGTTCCGAGCGCTCTTGGGGCTCCCGTGGAAGGGCAATATTAATATGAGAGAGGCTTGCGATTATGGTTCAGGCAGGAATTTAGAGTCTGTAAAGAGTCTCGTTCTTGTCAGCAAAAAAATAAGGAGGCGAAACGAGAATGGCATACCGTGAGATGCACAAAGCAGTGTGCGCGGACTGTGGAAAGGAATGCGAAGTTCCTTTCAAGCCGGATGGAACTAGGCCCGTATACTGTCGCGAGTGTTTTTCTAAAAGAAGGCCACCCCGCAGGTATTAGGCTTAGCATAAGCTAAGATCCGTATAAGTTTGTAATTTTTTTTAACCATTTTTTCAATTTCATTTTACGTTAATTTAAAAGGGAACCAAGATTATTGGATAATGGGGACCTACCTTGGAGATAAAGACCCTTGAGGAGACTGTGAAGGAGATCATTGATGGCTACAACAGGAAGCCCTATGGCTGGCAGATCGCATCAGACTTCAGGGGGAACTCTATAGTCCTGGGTCCCGGAGGAGGCTACAGGCTGAAGCTCATGATGGTCAATCCTCAGGAGAGCCTGGGCGTAGGTGCAAGGATTGACGACGTTGGGGAGCTCAGGCGATCCATGGGGGAGGTGGCATCCTCCGGTTTTAGGCCTCTAAACATCGACATTGCAAAGGAGGTTTTTTCCGCCCTTTCCAGCACGGAGGAGGCGAAAAAACAGAGGGTCATCAAGAGGGTTCTCGATATCGACCCAGTACCCACCTGGGAGCTGCAAGCCAGCGATCTGGGAGCGGTGATGAGTGGCCCATTCATAGCACACCCAGACCTCAGGGCGATATCCAGAAAGCAGTCAGAGCTGGACGAGAGGCTCGCTGCAGAATTAGATAAGCTCTTCAGGTTAAAGCACCCCATGCGGGCCTCGATATACAGGTAGAGCGAGAATCGCAAGGTTTAATTTTTCTTCGGACAGTCTATAGTCGGTGAGCGCTGTGGAAAAGATACTGCTCTACAAAGCAGAGTCTTGCACAAGGTGCCCTATTGCCAAGTTCATCCTCAACAGGGTGTTATCGACGAAGGGGCTTAGCTACTCTGAAACGGTGGAGGAGAGGGACACGGAGAGGGACAGCGACGCGATGGCTGAACTCCTCATGCTCGATTCGGTTAACACGCCCGTTCTGGTAGCCGGGAACATCGTTCTTAGGGAGGAGGAGGCGCTGAAAGAGAGGCTGGTCAGAGAGGCGGTCGAGAAATGGGCCTCCAGCAAGGGTCTTTAGAATGAAAAAGTGAACATTTTAGAGAGCGCATAAATGACTGGGATAGATTGGTATCGTTGAAAAAAGGGCGGAATAAAGATGAGATGCAAGAACTGTGAGAAGTGGTATGGGGCAGAGGATGATGACTACGGTCCCTGCAGCATAAAGCATGCGAGGGGAGACAAGAAGTATATCACTCATGGAGATCACAAGTGCGATGAGATCTATAAGGATCTGCCAGAGTGATGATGGATGGATTTCAGGCTTGCCGGTCCAAAGGATTACGACGAACTTGTTGCTTTGACTGGTCAGGAGAGCTGGAACTACCAGCCCGAGGATTTTAAGCTCATGGAGAGTACCGGATGCGCCAAGACACTGATTGCAACCAATGGTAGGATAATGGGCATGATAACGGTTCTGGACTACGGGGACATCGGGTGGATCTCCAACGTCCTTGTGGACAGGGAGATGAGGAGGAGGGGCATCGGCAGGGACCTCATAAACGCCGGGGTCCAACACCTGGAGGGTAAAAGAACGATAACACTCTTCTCAACAAAGGAGGCGTATGCATTCTACCTGAGGGAGGGGTTCAAGTTCGACAGGGACTTTCACTACGTGAGGTATGTTGGAGGTATGAAAGGAGCTAACAAGGACTTCCGATGGGGGAATGATGCGTTCGAGATGGACCAGGAGTGCTTCGGTTACAGGAGGGTAAGGCTCCTTAGGAGGCTGATGGAAGCGGGGGGGGCGCTGGCGCCACTTGAGGGGAGGGGGTTCGCCCTGTTGAGGCATGACCCCAAGGAGGCGATGGTTGGACCGGTGGTTGCTGATGACAAGGGCGCTGGCCTGAGGCTACTATATGCCGCTTTCAACGCACTCGGAATAGGATCAACGGCGGTCCTCCCCAACGCCGGCATTGATGGTGTCGAGGAGATATTCCCAGTAAGCAGGGTATATTTAGGGGAGAGACCTCCTACGGATTATGACAGGGTCTTCGCCTTCGCAGGGCTTGAGTTTGGGTGACCCTTTATGTTGATCTATAACACGAGGAGTGGAATGAAGGAGGAGCTCATAACACAGGAACCGAACAAGGTTAAGGCCTACGTCTGTGGACCTACTGTTTACGATTACTCCCACATTGGGCATGCCAGGGCCTATGTAAACTTTGACGTTCTGAGGAGGTACCTTGAGGCCCTCGGATATGAGGTCCTGCACGTCCAGAACTTTACGGACGTGGATGATAAGATAACAATGAGGGCAAGGGAGGAGGGGGTCAGACCTTTGGAGCTTGCGGATCGCTTCATAGCAAAGTACTTCCAAGACATAGACGCGTTGAACATTAAGAGGGCGTCCAAGTACACGAGGGCGTCCAAGTACATCCCAAGGATCATCATGATCACGCAGAAGCTCCTTGAGAAGGGTTATGCCTACAGGGCAGGCGATGCAATATACTTCGATGTAGAAAAGGCAGGAGGGTTTGGGGAGCTGGTTAAAGACCTAAAGGGTGCGGTGGTGGACAGGCTAGAAGCCGGGGCCAAGAGGGGACCCTTCGATTTTCTCCTGTGGAGGGAAACAAGGGAAGGGGAGGAATCTTACAGCAGCCCATGGGGTAGGGGGCTACCTGGCTGGCACACCGAGTGTGTCGCCATGTCCACGGACATACTAGGCGAGGTTCTTGACATCCACTGGGGAGGGAAGGACCTGATATATCCCCACCACGAGTGCGAGGCGCTTATGGCAAGGACCCTGACGGGCAAGACCTTTGTGAGGTACTGGATGCACAACGACTTCATCCTCCTGGGAGGGGAGAAGATGTCAAAATCCACCGGCAGGACAGTTCTCATACGCGATGTCCTGAAGAGGTATCCTGGAGGGGTTCTCAGGACCCTACTCCTCTCCAAGAATTACAGGGAGCGGCTGGAGTTCTCTGAGGAGGAACTGAAGAACGCTGAGGAGAGTTACAACAGGATGAGGATGGGGGCGCAGGAGGCTAGGAGGGCAGGACCGACTAGCGAGATGAGCGCCTGTGTCAAGGACTATGTGGACATGTTCTTCGGCGCAATGGACGATAATTTGGAGACGGGTCAGGCTCTGGCTGCTGTAGAAAATTTGTCGCTGGAGCTGCTGAGCGGTAGCTCGAAGAAGGACCTTACCGGCGCTTCACGTATCTTCGACGCCGTTGAGAATATCCTGGGAATAAGGCTTGGTCACTAAATATCCACCCAGTAGCTGCCGTTCGTGGTGTGCTCCTTCTTCCAGATGGGTATCTCGTGCTTCGCCCTTGTCACGGCTAGCTTCAGTGTCTCCAAGGCAACGTTGCTCCTATTCGTGGCAATAACTACGTAGAGGACCTCCTCTCCGGGCGAGAATGTGCCGTATCTGTGGCATATAGCAGCCTCAAGGACGCCCTCAATCAGTGTGATAGTCTTTGCCATGCCCTCGATGGACTTGCGTGCGGCCTCCTCGAAGACCTCATACTCAAGACGGTCCACCTTCTTACCTTCATGGCTTCTGCCGCGCACTAAGCCAGTGAAGGTGACTATGGCGCCGCAGTTCTTGCCCTTCACGGACTCCCTTACGTCAGATATCAGCCCGGCGAGGTCTATAGGATCATCTTTCTTCAAGAGCAGGCCTATGGGCATAGGAACCACGATTAAGTAATCCCATTGGGTATTAAAATAGCTGTGTCGGAGCAGGTCAGGTTACATCCAGAACCTGAGGCGCCATTTTGAAGGCTTTTGGGAGGGTTTCTCGAATGCCGCCGGTGCAACGTAGAGGTATATTTTGTGTCCCTCGAAACTCTCAACCTTAGCGGGATTCCAGCCTTCCATACCGAAATCGTGGCTTACGATTCGGGTTCCGGGCCTGACCTCCTCCTCGAACTTGATCCTTAGCCTATCGTTGGCGGTGCCGGTGAGGTAAATGAATATGACCGTCGTCTTGGAAAGATCTGCACCCATGAGGTCTCCTTTCACCAGCATCACCCGATCTTGGAGGTTGAGCGACTCAAAGCGCTCGCGGGCACTCTTGATAAGATCCTCGCGCAGTTCGTAGCCTATTGCCATCTTCGCGCCGAAGTCCTTGACTGCTGTCAGCAACACCCGACCGTCCCCGGATCCCAAGTCCATCACGACATCGGAGGGGGCAACGCGGGCAAGCTCGAGCATCCTATAAACGACACTGGGCGGTGTGACCACGTACGGGAGGCAGCCCCAAAAAAAATCCCTCTCACGGCCTCCCGACGAGAGCCTTAGGGCACTTGAGGGTAGATTCATTTGATACAACATCCGGTCACTCTTCAACATTGTTGAAGTAATAATATATTATATGCCTTGGCATGATCATAACTGCGACAATCACCCGGTGGAGGTCATTGCGCTGTCACTCGAGAGGGTAGCCAAGGAGATTCGGTACAAGAGGGGACTTTTGGAACTTCTGATCAAGGCCTATGGCGATAGAACTCTCAGGGTGCTGGAGGCTTTGAGGAGACCCCCAAAGGATTACGCGATAAGGGTGAACACCCTGAGGACCAACGCCGATGAGGTGATGGAGCACCTCTCACAGATGGGCGTTGTTTCTAGAAGGTCAGATGTTTTGGAGGAGGCGGTCCTCATCGAGGTACAGGGCCCATTCACGGTGGAAAGAAAGGGCAAGCAGGTGGTGGCGGAGAAGAGCGCCGCAGAGAGCGTGATGATGGGGAGCAAGCTCTATGCCCCCGGCATCCTCAGGACGGATAATTATAAAGTCGGGGGACCGGTTTACGTAACGGACATTTACGACCACGTTGTAGGCAGGGGCACCGCCATAGTCCCGCCGAAGGTGGATGCTAAAAAAGGCAGGGGGCTGGCCGTTGACACCAGTGAGACAGTCTACAGACTGCCGCCTCTCAGGGAGAGCAGGCTCTACAACAAGGGGATGATACGGGAACAGAGCCTGCCGGCAATGATCACTGCGAGGGTTCTTGAGCCGCAGAAGGGCGAGACCATAGTGGACATGTGTGCGGCTCCGGGCGGAAAGGCCCTGCACATAGCGCAGCTGACGGAAGACAAAGGAACCATCTATGCCTTCGACCACTCGGATAAGAGACTTGATGCGCTGAGGGTGGAAGCGGAACGCCTCGGCGCCCACAATATTAGGATATTCTGCGCCGACGCTAGGTACCTGGACAGGGACTTCCCCACGTTGAAGGCGGATGGGGTACTTGTCGACCCTCCCTGCTCAGCGCTGGGGGTAAGACCTAAGCTGTATGAAGATGCAACGGTGAAGGAGGTTTTGGGCTGTGCCGAGTATCAGAGGCAATTCCTTAGGGTCGCAAGTGCCATTGCAAAGAGGGGAGGAACCGTAGTCTACTCCACCTGCACACTCACCACCGATGAGAACGAGGATGTGGTCAGGTTTGCTGTGGAGGAGCTGGGGCTAGAGTTAGAGGATCAGGGGATCAGGGTTGGCGAGCCGGGCTTTGGTGACCCAATCTTCAGGAGGGTGCAGAGGTTCAGCCCGGATCTTTTGGAGATGCCGGGATACTTCATAGCCAAGTTTAGGAAGAGCGGTGAAAGTTAGGTTTGACGACGGCTATTATTACGATACAATTAACATCTCAGAGCTTTTCAAGCGTTAGAGATCTGCTTCTTGCTGTAGACCTTCCGCTTTAGTGCATGGCCGCACACCTGGCATATCGTGGATTTGAGGGACCGTTCGTACGTGGCACCGCACGCAGGGCAGTACAGAAACCACCAGAACTCCTGCGAAATCCCCTTTGTCATCATCGGCTTGAAATTTATGTCCAGCAGTGTGCAGAGATTCTGAAGGCTGTAGTCATCGCTTATTACGGTAGGGTTGGCTCCCTCGCCCTTCAGCTCTAGCGCGAGGGCAACGACCTCGAGGTCGGTCTCGGAGAGTACAGAGAGGTCACCGGTTGAGCCGGCCCTGGATCTCACAAGATTCTTGGACTCCTCATTAGGAGCCCGAACTTTGAGGCGCCCCGAGGATACAGAGAGGTCAGTGATGGTCTTGGTCTTCTTCCCAGAAAGCTCTGTTATGACGCGTGGGGTGATGTAGTGGTCGCCATCCACAAGCCGGGGGTTGAATCCGTATATTATCGCGGAGGTGTCCAAGACAAAGGTAGGCCACTTTTCCGTGGACATTGTCAGACCTCTAGGCCCAGCTTTATCTTCTCTCTTATGCGTTTGTAAAATTCTGGCGGTTTGACCTTGATGAATACCGCAGACTTTTCTGACCTCTCTACAAGGACTGGAACGTCATAGTCCATGGGTGCGGTGGTCTGCCCATCGAGCACAACAATTCCGGACGCGGCTTCAGGGAGTATCCTTACCTCTATGGTGCTTGAGGACGGAAATATGATGGGGTGTAGTCCTGCCGAGAGAGGGCATATGAAGACGACCTCCATGACGATCAGCTGAGGGTCGATGATAGGCCCGCCAGCCGAAAGGGCGTAGGCGGTGGATCCCGTTGTCGTAGAGATAATCACCCCGTCTGCCTTTCCCCGGTGCAAAGGTGCCCCGTCCTTTAACACTGAGAGGGACAGGATCTTTGAAGGTTTTGAGGTCGTAACGAGGACCTCGTTCAGTACGTCCGGGAGGTCCAAATCCTTGTACTTTACCTTAAGCTTTGTCTTGTGCTCTAGATAGTATCTACCGGCGAGCACCTTTTCCAGTGCATCCTTCACCGTCTCGGGCATGGTCTCGCAGAGGAATCCCAGCGCGCCGACCTTCACCCCCAAGATCGGGGTCTCACCAACCTTCTGTGCCGTGCGCAGTACCGTACCGTCGCCACCGACGACTACGGCTAGATCGGCAGCCATTTTATCTAGGGGGGTTGCCTTACTCCCGGCCATTTGGGCAAGATCGCCGATGTACACTATGTCGCACCCCTTTGACTTCAAGAATTTGCCGATGTCAAGCGCGACCTTGGAGGCTTCGGGGGATTTCAATTTTGCTACCAGGCCAATGCGAGTGATCTTCAAGGGCAACCCACCATGTTTCTTGAGAATTTAGTTATATGTTTCAATATATCCCCCTTAGTTTTAAATAATTGCTTCTCACTTCTACTTGAGATTAGCATATGGGTGAGACAACACCACCTAAATGCGCCCTACATCCAGCCCTTTTTGCTGTAAAAACACCTTATTATTATATTGATATCAATATGATAAGATTTATTTACCTAGTCTTCTACCCACTCTTTGATGGATGGATAATCAATGTCAACCAAACCAATGGAGATTGGCGAGCTGAAGGAGGGCAGCTTTGTGGTCATAGACGGCATCCCCTGCAGGGTCGTCTCGACGGACAAGTCAAAGACGGGCAAGCATGGATCTGCCAAGGTCAGGATTGTGGCGATGGGCATCTTTGACGACGTAAAGAGGAATTTGTTGGCGCCGGCGGATCAGAGGGTTGACGTGCCGATGGTGGAGAAGAGGTCGGCTCAAGTGATCGCGATTATGCCGGACACGGTTCAGTTGATGGACCTTGCGACCTACGAAACCTTTGAGATAAGAAAGCCAAAGGAACAAGAGATGGTTTCGAAGCTGGCATCTGGTGTAGAGGTCGAATATTGGGACATTCTCAACGAGAAACACATAGTAAGAGCCAAGTAATGGACTCTTGGCATCCGGCCCAAGACTTTTATTTCCTAATGGAACGTTTTTTAAGGAGCGGCCCCAGATTCTCTTCTGATCGGGTGCTTTAGATGGTTCTAGATGGCCTGAGCGACTCCATTAGCAACGCCATCAAGAAGGTGCTCAAGGCCCCCGTTGTGGACGAGAAGGTCGTCAAGGAGCTGGTGAGGGACATTCAGAGGGCCCTCCTCCAGTCGGACGTCAATGTTAAGCTAGTTTTCGAGCTATCCAAAAACATCGAGAAGAAGATCCTAGAGGAGGAGCTACCCTCCGGGATAACGAGGAGGGAGCTAGCCGTCAAGGTCGTCTATGATGAACTCGTCACGTTGCTTGGGGGCGAGAAGACACAGATACCCAAATATCCAAAGGGCGAGTCCACAGTCGTTCTTCTCGTGGGGATACAGGGATCGGGAAAGACCACCACCGCCTCCAAGCTTACATGGTACTTCAAGAAGCAGGGGCACTCGGTGGGGCTTGTATGCGCAGATAACTTCAGAGCTGGGGCATACGACCAGCTGAGCCAGCTCTCGGAGAAGGCTGGAGCGGAGTTTTACGGCGAGAGGGACAACAAGAGCTCCGTTGAGATTGCCCGGAATGGTGTGAGGAAGTTCAAGGAGAAGGGCATTGAACTGATATTAGTGGATACGGCTGGAAGGCACAAGAATGAGAGCGACCTGATGAACGAGATGCGACAGATAGCCGAGACTGTCGTACCCGACGAGATAATGCTTGTCCTGGACGGCACCATAGGGCAACAGGCCATGCAGCAGGCAGAGGCGTTCAACCAGGCAACGAAGATAGGCACCATATTCCTTACGAAGCTTGACGGCTCCGCGAGGGGAGGCGGTGCCTTATCAGCGGTCGCTGCCACAAAGGCACCCATAAGGTTCATTGGTACAGGCGAGGGGATCGAGGAGGTAGAGGTATTCAGCCCCCCCAGGTTCGTGGGAAGGCTCTTGGGTATGGGCGATATTGAAGCATTGGTTGAGAAGGTAAAGGAGCTACAGGCGACCACCCCGAGCAAAAAGGCCATGAGCGCTATGGTATCAGGAAGGTTCACGCTCAAGGATCTTTATGCACAGATGCAGACGATGAGAAAGATGGGGCCCTTCAGCAAGATCCTCCAGTCGATACCCGGACTAGGCATGAAACTGCCTAAGGAGGCGATGGACGTTTCGGAGGAGAGGATGAAGAAGTGGATGGTCATAATGCAGTCCATGACGGAGGAGGAGTTGACCGAGCCCCACATAATAGACGGATCGAGGACAAGAAGAATAGCCAAGGGATCAGGGACCTCGCCCAAGGACCTCAAGGAACTTCTGGACCAGTACAAGATGAGTAAGAAGTACATCAAGCAGATTGTCAGAAAGCAGAAGAGGCTTCCAGGACTTGGCGGATCCTTCGCGAGGTAGGATTTTGCGAGAGATCGTACTTCTTGCACCTTCATCGGTACTCTCATCGGAAGAGGCCGGCATCGTAACCAGGTTTGTTGTGGGGGCATTGCTACTATCGCATGGTGCCAGAACGGACGTGAGAGTTGTTGTTTTCTTCGATGGCGAGAAGTGTGTCAGTTTTGAGGGCAACAGTATGAAAAACGTCAGGCCAGACGAGCAGTCCCTCTCAGGCATCCTCAGGGCAGGGCTGAGGAGGATATTAGGCGTTAGGGGAGGAAGGGTTATGCAGGGGATAAATGCCTACTCGAAGCCGTTTGGGGAGTACCTGAAAGAGGCAAAGCGCACCAAACTCTTCTATGCGGGCGCTGGGGGGAAGGTTACAAATTTCCCTTCAGATTTCATTGCGGTCTTCCAGTATCCGTGCATGAGCAGGCAGATGGAAGATGAGCTGTGCAAGCAGGGCTTCTCGCCTATGCGCCTCTCCGGGAGAACCCTGTCACCCGACCAAGCGGTCATCGTGCTCAACAACATGGTGGATAGAAAGACGGTTTCCAGTCATACAAGTTAGGAGAGAAGATCGCTTTTAAGTAGGTTTGTCCATTCCGTTCTCAAGTATGCCTCATAAGGTGGTAATGTTGCTTTTTGACAATGCCAAGAAGATTTTGGCAAAGTATGCCTTATGCGACAACTGCCTAGGGAGGCAGTTCGGCGGTCTCGCCAGGGGGGTCACCAATAAAGAGAGAGGATATGCTCTCAAGTTGGCATTGACCCTTGAGGCGCACATGACTTTAAGGGGGGGCGATGGTAAAGGTGAGGCGCTTCTTAAGGTTCTTGCTTCGAAAGGAGGGCACGTGCCCGCTGCCAACGTTGTGGGTGGAGAGCCGGGCATAGAGCCCTGCTATCTTTGTGGGGGGATGCTGTCAAAGATCCCGGAATATGCTGGAGAGGTGGCAAAGAGCCTTGGAGGGTACAACTTCAACAACTTTCTGATTGGGGTGAAGATCGCTGGAGAGGTCGCGGAGAAGGAGGACAGGCTCAGGTCTGAGTATGGCATCGAATACGGCGAGTCCCTTAAGATGGAGTGCAGCAGGGAGATTGGAAAGGAGGTCTCCCGATTAACCGGAAAGGAGGTCGAGTTTAACAGGCCAGACATCGTCGTGACTTTGGATCTCCCTGGTCCGCAGATACACCTGAGATCCATGCCTCTCTACATCCTGGGTAGGTACAGGAAGAGGGTAAGAGGGATACCGCAGTCAAGGTGGGACTGCGTCCACTGCAGGGGTAGGGGCTGCGAGGTGTGCCACGGCACCGGAAAGATATACCCGATCTCTGTCGAGGAGATAATAACGGGACCAGTGTTGGCTGCGACGGATGGACTCTCGACCAAATTTCATGGCGCCGGGAGGGAGGATGTGGATGCGATAGTGATTGGAAACGGCAGGCCCTTTGTTGCGGAGGTGAAGGAGCCGAGGAACAGGAACCCAGACCTGGAGGTACTCGAAAAAACCATCAACGAGGCCGGAGAGGGCAGGGTAGAGGTGACGAGGCTAAAGTTCTCGGACAAAAAGACCGTTAGGAGCCTAAAGGAGAGGGCGAAAGTTGCCGAGAAGACCTACAGAGCATTGGTGGAGACAGACAAAAAAATCACTAAGAGGGTCTTGACCAGGCTAGAGAAAAGTTTTAATGGATGTCTTATAAATCAATATACTCCAACAAGGGTATTGCACCGGCGCGCAGATAAACTGAGGATAAAGAGGGTATACGAGATGCAGGCAAAGATGATAGACAATAAAAAGGTAGAGCTAGTGGTTCGTTGCCAAGGGGGGCTCTATGTGAAGGAGCTCATATCCGGCGATGAGGGAAGGACTAAGCCAAGCGTCTCGGATCTCCTAGGTTTTGGCGCACGGTGTGTGGAATTGGATGTTACTTCCGTGGGTGAGGCGATAGAGTGATGAGGCATTCATTAGGTTATAGAAACAGAACAAGGTCCCTGCTAAGCAAGAAGCACAGGGAGAGGGGGCTTTCCCCGATAAACAGGACGCTCAGGGATTACGCTGAGGGTGAGAGGGTGACGGTGAAGATCGATCCCTCGACAGTGAAGGGTATGCCGCACAGGAGGTTCCAGGGTAGAACCGGCATTGTTGTCTGCAAGAGGGGAAGGGCTTATGTCGTCAAGATGTACATGGGTGGCTATGAGAAGGTAATAATAGCCAGACCCGAGCATATCTATCCTCTAGAGGGGTAGTAAATGCCAAGAGAAATAATAAAGGAGGTGGAGGTGACTCTCCCCCAGGTCAAGAAACTACTGGAGCAGAGGGAGAAGGAGGGGGAACTCAGCTACCTGCAGAGGCTTACCAAAGATTACACCGTAAAGTTCTCCAAGCTGAGCCCTGAGAAGGCCGAGGGATTACTTAACAGGCTGAAGGAGGAGGGGATCTCCCCAACGGCAGCATCCCAGATTGTGAATATTATGCCAACCAGCGTGGACGAGCTGAGGACAATCTTCGCGGGGGAGGGCAAGCCAGTCCTGCCCTCAGAGCTTGAGAAGATCCTGAGTGTAGTGAACTCCTCCAGAGAATAAAAAAATTTTTTACCTAATTTAATATAGTATATTCCATCTAATTAATAGTGGTGAGACCCATGATGCCTGAAAATAGGGAGCCGCAGAGGAAGTTTGAGGAGTTCGCCTACGTGCTGGAGAACCTGGAATATGGGCACCCTAAAGACACTAGGCCGCTCTACAGAAGGGAACCTGTTGTTCAGGCAGTGGGGGGGGACTTCTTCACGTTGCTGGAGCTTATACCCGTCCCTGGGGTGCCCATTCAGCCAAGTGAGAGGATCGCCATAGGGAAGTGGGGAAGGGAAAAGATAGACCACGTCAAGAGAAGGATAGACTACGAGGATCTGACGCAGAACGCGAAGGATGAGCTCCAGATTGTTGTGGAGGAACTGGTCAGCAAGAACGAGGGAAGATTTGTCTTCTTCTTCAACAACTCTGGGCCGGTCACCACAAGGATGCACTCGCTTGAGTTACTACCGGGCATCGGTAAGAAGGCTATGTGGCAGATATTGGAGGAGAGGAAGAAGGGGCCCTTCTCAAGTTTTGAGGATATACAGAATAGGACACACATAGCAGACCCTAAGAAGATAATAGTAAAGAGGATCTTCAAGGAGATGAGGAACGAGGACAAGTACTACATCTTCTGCAAACCTCCAGCAAAGAAGGAGATCTGATGTTTGAGAGGGCAGGGTCTTTTCAACATAACACTCCGAACACTTGAAGAGTACGGTATAAGACCCAGCCGAAGGTTGGGGCAGTGTTATGTCATCGACCCAGAGCTGGTGGCCTGCATTTTGGATTCTGCCAAGATAGAGCACGATGAGGTTGTTATGGAGATTGGCGCAGGGACGGGCAACCTCACAAAAGATCTGGCCGAGGTCGCGAAGAAGGTCATAGCGGTCGAGAAGGACATTAATGCCGCGAGGGCACTGCGGGATCTATTTCCCAACGAAGATAAAGTGGAGGTTGTAAATGACGACATTCTGCTGATGGACTTACCTCGCGTGGACAAGATAATCTCCAACCTCCCCTACTCCATCTCAACGCCCATCACCTTCAAGCTTCTCTTTTATGGCAATTTTAAGTCCGCGGTATTGACCTACCAGAAGGAGGTTGCGGATAGGCTAGTGGCCAAACCAGGAGGGAGGGACTACTCAAGACTGAGTGTGACAGCTTCGCTCCTTGCAGAAATTAAGAAGGTAAGGAACTTTCCACCCGATTCATTCTACCCAAGACCTAAGGTAGACAGCACAGTCGTTATTATGGGGAAGAGGAGCAGGGAGGAGGTTGACTGGAGATTCTTGGACACCACTTTAAAGGCGCTTTTCTCTCAACGTAGGAGGACCCTCAGGAAGGCTTTGGAGACCTATTCCAAGGTAAAGAAGGCGAAGTTTGAGGACGTGGCAAGGGTCGTTGACGAGGAGCTGATGGATTTACGCGTCTTTGAGCTCCAGCCCTCAGATTTCGTAGGGCTCAGCGAGAGCCTTAAGGAATTGAGTATAGCGCTGGCCCCGGGTAATTCAGATGGGAGCAGCGCCGACCGAATCTGAAATTGAGGGAGTCGTGAATAGGATGAGGCTCGAGGGCAAGGACTTGTTCGTTTTCCCGGGTGTCTACCCTCCCTCAGAAGACACTTTTCTGTTGATTGACGCATTAAAGTCAAGGGCGGCGGGCAGGGCGCTGGAACTCTGCTGTGGCACGGGGGCTGTGGGACTGAGCGTCTCGAAGAGATTGAACTCGATAACGGCGCTGGACATAGACCCTGTTGCGGTCAAGAACACAAGACAGAATTATTTAAAAAACGGTCTATCAGAGAGGCTTGATGCAATCGTCGGCGACCTGTTCTCTCCACTGAGGAGGCAAGCTTTCGATCTCGTATTTATGAACCCTCCCTATCTGCCCGATAAAGAGGGAGAGCCTAAGAGCCTCTCTTGGAGCGGAGGTGGAAGGGGCAGGATAATAATTGACAGATTTATTCGTGGTTTGGGGGGTTTTCTGGGGGAGAACGGGAGGGCTCTGTTCGTACAGTCGACTCTAAATGGCATTGATGAGAGCCTTAATATTATCAAAGAGGAAGGCATGGTTGGAAGGGTAATAAACAAGGTGGATTTTCAGTTTGAGGGTCTTGTGGTAATAGAGGTTAGGCACCATCCTCCTTCAGAAAGACTAAAATACTAATGTTATGTTCTCCATCTGGAAGCATATGGAGGAGTGGATATGCCAATACGACCGGCTAGTTGCTACAGACGCTTCGATACGCCACCGTATACTAGGAAGGAGTACATAAGAGGAGTTCCAGGATCCAAGATCACAAAGTTTGATTTCGGCAATACTAAGGGAGACTTTCCAGCGAAGTTGACATTGGTTTCCTTAGAGAAAGGGCAGATCAGGCACAATGCTCTTGAGGCGTCAAGGGTCATCGCCACGAAGCATCTCTCGACAGCGCTGGGCGATATGGGCTATCACCTTAAGGTCAGGGTGTATCCTCACCAGGTATTGAGGGAGAACAAGATGATGGCTTTTGCGGGCGCGGACCGACTTCAAGACGGCATGAGATTGTCCTTCGGGAAGCCGGCCGGAACCGCCGCAAGGGTCAGATTCATGCAACCCATAATTGATGTGTATGTGCCTGCCGACAAGAAAGAGGTTGCGAGGACAGCTCTGAAGTTGGTCATGGCCAAGGTGCCCATGCCGACTGATATCGTAGAACAGTAACGCGTCTTACTAGGAATTTCCACTTTATTATTCATGCTTGCAGATAAGGACGGCAGCCATCAGAAGAGATTCCAAGATTGCTGATAGAGGCAAAGAATTGCGCGGAACGCCGGCAGGGATACGGCAAACATATTTGGCTGGATTCTGAAATTGAGGGTTAGCGACTTGATGAGTTAGCGGTGTCTCCTTTGAGTATGTACAATTTAGAACTGGAGAGGATCGCTAAGGAGGTCAGAACCAGGAGGGCGAGGCGTGTATTGATTCAGGCCCCTGATGGATTAAAACAGTACCTCAAGGACTTATATGAGAGGCTGGTCGAGGATGGTGCCAATGTCTTCCTGTCTGCGGATCCTTGTTACGGCGCCTGTGACTTGGCAGAGGAGGAGGCCGCGTTGATGGGAGCAGATCTCTTGATACATGTAGGGCACTTCAAGTTCAGCAGTACAAAGGAGAAGATCCCCACGATATACGTGCCCGCGAGGCACCTCATTAAGATGAACGCTATCTTAACAAAGACGGCAGATTTCCTAAAGGCAAAGGGGATTAAGAGGGCAGGATTGGTAGCAGGCGCACAGCATCAGGGGTACCTTCAAGAGTTCAAGAGGATGCTCTCCAAAGCGGGGGTAGAGGCCGTTGTAGACAAGGCGACCGGCGGATTGATCCTAGGCTGCAGATGTGCGGCGGCTAAGAACGTGGAGAATGCCGTGGATGCTGTAGTCTACGTGGGCGGAGGAGACTTCCACGCACTTGGCGTTGCTCTCTCGATCGAGAAGGATGTCTATATAGCAGACCCCTATCGCAACGAGGTTCGCGATTTTGAGAGGCTTAAGAAGAAGGTCTTGGCAAAACGGTGGTGGTCCATCGCAGAGGCTGCAAAGGCCATGACCTTCGGAATCATATTAGTAACGAAATCGGGCCAGCTCAACAAGGAGTCTGCCATGCGAATTAAGAGTGGATTAGAAGAGCACGGCAGAGAGGTTGTTTTGATCACAGCGGACGATGTCAATTGGGAGAGGATGGCAGCATTCCCCTTCGTTGAGGCATTCGTTGTAACTGGTTGCCCTAGGATCGCCCTGGACAACCAAGAAGCCTTCGGCAGGCCAGTCCTCAATGAGGAGGATGCCTACGAACTGCTTAAGAGGGAAAAGGGTTGATCAGGTCAAAGAGCGAGCTGGAGATACTTCTCGAGAGGATAGAGGGATTCAGATCTCCAAAGATCCGACTGGAGCAGTACAGGCTACCAGCTCCTCTGGCAGCAGAGGTACTTTGGTATATCGGATTACGTCATAAAGACTTTGAGAACCGCATAGTGGCAGATCTGGGCTGCGGTACCGGTATGCTTACGGCTGGGGCGGCGCTTATGGGGGCGGATTACACAATTGGGGTGGACTTGGATGCTAATGCCCTCATCGATGCCAAGAGATGGATCAGAAAGCTCAATCTTGAGGACAGGGTGGATTTTTTGAGGGGGACGGTTGAGGAACTGGGTTTAAGAACCGATGTTGTTATCCAAAATCCTCCCTTTGGCGTCAGGAAAAGGGAGGCAGACAGGGCCTTTTTGAGTGCAGGACTCAACATCGCACAGACTGTTTACTCGTTGCATAAGGGCGGCGATGACATCCGCAGGTTTATAAGAGGATTTGTAGGAGGTTGCGGAGGCAAAATCGATGAGATCCTTCCGTTAAAGATAAAACTACCTCCCACATACGAGTTCCATAAACGGAAGTTTCACGTATTTGATGTTGATCTTTATAGAATTGTGAGGTGTATGGTATGAATAAAAAGGATAAAGATGTAGCAGTTCCCGGTGAGCAATTGGGAGTTGAGGAGGAGTACATGCCAGGGAGTGGCGTTTATCTTGAGGATGGCAAGCTGTATTCAAGTGCTTTGGGTGCCCTTGATATAGATACAAAGAGCAGGAAGATTGGGGTCAAAGCCAGAAGCAGAGTTGCTGTTCCCGAGGCGGGGGATATCGTGGAGGGAGTGGTAATTAGTCCACTGAAGGAGGACTCGGCTATGATAAAGATAATTGCGATAAAAGGTAAGAAGATTTTGAGCGGGACCTTCACCGGGATCCTCCATGTATCCCAGGCGGCAAAGAGTTATACCGATACAATATTTGATGTTTTGAACCTGAACGACAGGATTCTTGCAAAGGTTATCACCTCCTGGACCCCCCACCAGCTCTCCACAGCCGAGGATGATCTGGGGGTAATCTATGCGACCTGCACAAAATGCGGGAACGAATTGGTGCTGAAGAGGGGGAGGCTGTTCTGTAACAGGGACAAGATTTTTGAGCGAAAGAAGGTATCAAGCTTCTACCTTTTGAAGGAGGAGTAGAAATGGCAATTAAAATTCTTAAAGAGGAGAAGAACAGGCTAGAGATTGAGATTCCTAATGAGGATCATACTATCGGAAACCTCTTGAGGACGGCATTGCTGGCGAACAAGCACGTAAAGTATGCGGGGTATCAGATCGTCCATCCTCTGACTGGGGGAATAAGGCTGGTGGTCCAAACGGATGCAGGGACCAAGCCGAGGAGTGCACTAGCTAAGGCGCTATTAGATACCGAAACTGAGACTAAGGAGTTCCGGGATAAGCTCAAAAAGGCCCTCAAGTAGAGGAAGGAAAAGTGGATGACCTACAAAGGGGCAAGATAAGGAGCATTCTGATGGACAAGGATCTCGCACGCCTAGGGGACGCTTTCGTAAACCTGATCTACTCCACGGCAAAGACAAGAGCCAAGGGGAGGCCCGTTGGAGAGAGGGTGCCGGACAGGGTCCTGTCACAGGCACTCGAGACTGCCAAACTGCCGATCCCAAAGAGGCTGACCCACGGAGAGAGAGGAGACGTCGTGGAGGCTGTGCTTGCCTATGCATGGATGCACAACATGCTACCGCTGGAGGAGGCTGTGACGATTCTATATACAACGATCTCAGGGGCGGAGTACGAGAGCAAATCCTTGGAGAGGGAGATGTCTGCGAGGGCTTTTTCGAGGCTCATCAGGGTGGCCATTGAAAGGATAGAGGGGGCAGATGCGAATGGGTAGAGTGCGCCTAAAGCGGGAGGCGAGGGTTGCCTATATCGAGGCAATACCCAAGGATCACGTATTCTTGGTGGCCATAGTTTTCAGAGGATGTTGGATCGATGGCATGGTGATAAAAGAGGGCGATAAATCCGCGGAGGAGGTGGAGGCTTGGCTTGCCGGCTCGAACTATTTCGAGGAGCTGACGGGGATAGCCCTTGGTCCAGAGATGACAGGCCTTCTTGGCAAAGGAGGGAAGAGAGAGGTGGAAACCTGGTCAGAAAGCAAGGGCAAGAAGATAATACCCCTGGGCTCCAGGAACAGGGACCAAGCTCAGGTTATAATAGACGGCGTGAAGCAGGCCCTTTGAGTAGAAAAGTTAAAATTGCCCAACTTAATTTTGAGAGGCGGGGAATAGATCTTGGAGTTCTGCCCTAACTGCAAATGCGTACTCTTGGATGATCGAAAGAAAAAGGTACTGCGGTGCAGGAAGTGTAATTACGAGAGAGCTTCAAGCGGAAAGGAAAGCCAGCGATTTGTCGAGAATTTCAACAGGAGCAGGGAGACCGTCATAGTCAAGGATGGCGACAGGCAGAAGGACACCACGCTGCCAGCTACCAAGGCAGAGTGCAGGAAATGCGGGAACATGCAGGCGTATTACTGGATGATGCAGACGAGGGGTGCGGACGAGCCATCTACCAGGTTCTACAGGTGCACCAAATGCAATTATACCTGGAGAGAGTACGAATAGGGCAGTAGATTTTAAGTATCCCAACATATTATAGAGTTTAGCCGCGGAGGAAGTTTTGTGTTTAAAGCAGTACTTGCAGACAGCAGGATTTGGAAGAATGTTATTGATTCTATTTCCACTCTAGTTGAGGAGGGCGTGTTCATTGCCGATCCTACCGGCAT
>CAZNTO010000013.1:8681-19435 GCA_964576015.1 uncultured Nitrososphaerota archaeon | reverse complement strand
TCCTGGGTGCCAATACGACCTCGCTGACTCCTTTTGCCTCAGGCTCTTTCAAGGTCACACCGACCTCCTGGGTAGTATCTACAACCATTTCCAATGATGGAACGGTCTTCTCTGTGATGTTCAAAGGACTTGAGTGCTCAACGTGGTACTGGGTTGATGTGGACAACCAGTTCATGGCTCCTGGTGGCTACTATCAGCAACTTACGCCCAACGCTTCTGGTAAACTCCAAATAGATTTGATCGCAGCTGGATTCAGACCGGGTCTACATGTCATTGCTCTGTACCCATACGAAGATATCAGCACAGGTGTATACACTTACGATGCATTCGCGACCTTCAACGTAAACACTACCGGCGATGTGTTGTGGACGGCACTTGATGCAAGGCTTGTGAGCCTTGAAGGCACAATTGCAACAATCAATACCAACGTGGGTTTAATCAAGACCTCTGTCGATGCGATAAATGCCACGGTGACCTCGATCGATGGTAACGTCGCAACGGTTAAGACCGATCTAGGAACACTGACAGGCACAGTTAACACCATCAATGGTAACGTAGCATCAATCAAGACCGACCTAGGAACGGTATTAGCCAAGGTGACGACCGGTACGGTACCGATCGATACAACGCCAATCTGGTTAGCCGTGATTCTAGCAGCTATTGCAGCCATCGCAGCCATAATTGCCATCTTCCAAATAAGAAGCAAGATTGCAGCCTAAGGGCTGTAATTCCTTTTTTCTTTTTTTTCCCTTTCTGCAAGAAATCGTGTCCTATTTTATTTTTAAGAAATGGAATTCTATTTTCCCTTCCTGCTCGCCAAGAATGCCAGCAATTCCCCCATGTAAGGCAAACCGTTTCTGGCTCCCTTCCTCTGTATTTTCAACGCTGCCACTCCAGACCCCCATAAAAGTGCCTCTTCCAAGCTCTTGCTCACGCAGGTCGCTGCAATGAACCCCGCGTCAAATGCATCTCCAGCCCCGGTCGTGTCTGCAACCTCTACACTGATAGCCGGCTGTCTGAGAAGCCTCCTCCCGCTCTTTGCGAATGCCCCCCTATCTCCCTGCTTCACTACAACCGTTCCGATTCGTTTCGATAATAACTCAGCCCCCTTCTCATAATCGAGTAATGTCAAGCTCTCGCACTCCGCCTCATTCAGGAGTATGATGTCCAGACCCTCAATGTCTTCAACGTCTAGTTGCCCCGATTCGCCCCCTGGATCAAGCGACACTATTGCACTCTTGCTCTTCAGGACTTCGCGGAGGACCGACTTGTTAACATTGGAGAGCTGAATCACTCCTGCTTTTGGTGGGTGCCCTTTTACTACATGTCCTTTTACTATACGCATCAGCTCCTCGTTCGCCCCCCTGTATGCAATCATCCTTCTCAGACCGCCCTCTTCCACAACAACGCAAACCATGCCAGTCTTCCTCGTTTTCGAACGACCAGTGAATTTCGTGGAGACCCCCTCTGCCCTTAAGACGCTAAGGGTCTCTTTGCCGAAGGTGTCCGCGCCCACGCATCCTAGGATGCCGCTCCGTAACCCCAACCTGGATACTGCTACAGCGAAGTTTGCAGCAGAACCTCCATGGAAGAGGGTAAAGTCTTTAGCGAGGATCTCCTCATCACTTTTTGGTGACCTTCTGACGTAGAAGGAGAGGTCTATATTGATGTTGCCGACCGCCAACACGTCGAGGGCCAAGGCGTTGCACCTACTTCATTATAATCCTGGCGTCCACGATCCTGCAGCCCTTCTCGTACACTATAGTCGGATTCAGATCCAATTCCTTGATCTCCGGTAAATCCATAACCATGGATGAAACCTTGAGAAGCGATGCTGCCACCGCCTCCACATCAGAAGGGCTCCTCCCCCTTATGCCTCTCAGGATGGGATAGGCCTTGAGCTCCGTTATCATTTCCATTGCATCCTCTTTGGTTATAGGGGCAACTCTGAAGGAGACATCCTTGAAGATCTCCACAAAAATGCCACCTAGACCAAAAAGTATCACAGGGCCGAACTGGGGGTCCCTCTTCGCCCCTATTATTGTCTCGGTCCCCTGCTTCGCCATCTTCTCCACCAAAGCCCCCTCCAACCTACACCCCGTCCTCTCCCTGATACCCTCTATCCTTTTGAAGGCCTCAGCTGCCTCCTTCCCATCCTTGATGTTGAGTATTACCCCGCCTACGTCCGACTTGTGTATGATGTCAGGGGAGACTATCTTCATTACGAGGGGATACCCGATCTCCCTACCCGCTGTTCTAGCCTCATCAGCCGTCTTGATTATCTTCCACACTCCGACCGGGAGGCCGTAAGCTTTGCACAGCTCCTTAGCCTCCGGCTCGAGGAGCCATCCCCTCTCCATGCCCTTCTTGATAATCTCCCTTGCCATAACCACCATCATTTTATGATACGAGTTATAACATTAAAAACCCTTTCTGAGTCGAAGCCGTAGCGGTACCAGTTTAATAACGCTCCCAGCAAACTTTAATATCGATACGCCTTTTTTAATTAGATATCTTTGGGGTGCTACTGTTGACCCATATCATAGCTAAGGGTCTGCCCGGCGAACGCGTTCTGCTTCTCGGTAATGAGGCAGTTGCAAGGGGGGCCATCGAGTCCAATGTCGAGGTAGCCGCCTCCTACCCGGGCACTCCCGCCTCGGAGATCGTGGATACGCTGGCGCTTGTGGCCGACGAGGTTGGGATGCATGTCCAGTGGTCAACGAACGAGATGGTCGCCTTCGAGGTGGCGGTTGGCGGGGCGATCTGCGGTAAGAGGAGCATGGCATCCATGAAGCACATAGGTGGCAACTGGATAGTGGATCCCCTGATGCATGCCGTTTACCACGGATTCAACGCCGGCCTTCTGGTCGTGTCCGCAGACGACCCATCTGGGCACAGCTCATCAAACGAGCAGGACAACAGGTACCTGGCGCTCATGGCTGAAATTCCAACGCTGGAGCCTTCGGATGTACAGGAGGCTAAGGATTACGTCCGCCTGGCGCTTGAGATGTCCGAGGAGATCCGCCTGCCCGTAATGCTCCGCCTCGTGACAAGGATCTGCCACTCTAGGGGGGATGTAGTGCTCGGGAATATCGAAAGGCATCCTGTCGAACCCAAGTTCCACGACGATTACTACTCAGACTTCGTGCTTGGGGATGGAATAGTTGGTCCTAAGGTAATCCCGGAGCTTCACGCCATCCTTCACGAAAAACTGAGGAAGGTGGAGGGTGTCGCAGCGAAGAAGGGGCTATTTCTGGTGGAGAACGGTCTAAAAAGTGACCAAAACAAGGTAGGAATAATCACCTCCTCCGCCCCGGCAAACTACATTTTTGATTACCTAAAGAGGAGGGGTCTCAGGGGCAAAATTGGATTGCTCAAGCTCGGTCTCACGAACCCCTTCCCTGAGAGAGTCGTCTCGAAGTTCGCCAAGGGCTTCGAGGCTATAGTCGTGGTGGAGGAGGGGGAGCCTTTCATAGAGCGGCACCTGATGGCGCTGGCTAAGGACCTGAAGCCGTCCCTCAAGATATACGGCAGACTCACCGCCAACCTCCCTAGGACCGGGGAGCTCAACTACTCCGCCGTGGACAGGTTCTTATCCGGCATACTGAAGCTTGACCCTGAAACCGTTCCGCATGAGAAGGCTGAGGTTATGGAGGCCGCCTCAAAACTGTTGACGCCGAGGATCCTAACGATGTGCGCCGGCTGCCCCCACAGGGGCGCGTACTATGCCGCGAAGAAGGCAACCCGGACAGTTGCAAAAGCCAGGTACATCGCCATAGGGGACATCGGCTGCTACACGCTAGGGATGTACCCTCCCCTAAAGTTCATGCAGGATGTCTTCTGCATGGGAGGCAGCATAGGCATAGCCAACGGCATAGCCAAGGCTGGCTTCAAAGATCCCGTAATAGCCACCATCGGGGACTCCACATTCTACCACGCAGGAATACCCGCCCTCATTAACGCAACGTTCAACCAGGCTAACATAAAGGTCATGGTCCTTGACAATGAGGTAACGGCAATGACCGGGTACCAGCCCCACCCTGGCTGCGGCGAGACCGCAACCCTCAAGCCCACGAAGAGGGTCACGATAGAGGATATATCCAAGGCCTGCGGAATCGAGTTCATCAGAATAGTGGACCCTTACGACATGAAGAGCAGCGTGGCAGCCATGGAGGACGCTCTGAAATTCGACGGGCCTGCCGTGGTGATATTCAGGAGGCTCTGCTCCCAAGTGTACCTCAGAAGTTTGAGGAGGACCGGAAAGAAGATTGTGCCTTGCCTCGTAGATGATGAGAGGTGCATCGGATGCAGGACGTGCGTGGCTGCCTTCGGCTGTCCTGCCATAGGCTTCAATAATGATAGGAAGAAGTCCTTCATTGATCCGCTTGCGTGCATGGACTGCGGCGTCTGTATTGATGTCTGCCCTCAGGGTGCGATAGCGAAAGGGCAGGTTAAGGGAGGGAAGAGGAACTGACCGCCGTAAAGGGTATTGATGAGCTGGATATTATAATCGCTGGCGTGGGAGGACAGGGGAACGTCAGGGGGGCTCAGATCCTCGGCGTGGCCGCCGTAAAGGCTGGATACAAAGCGAGGATCTCAGACGTCTACGGAATAGCCCAGAGGGGGGGTCCGGTTCTCAGTCACGTGAGGATAGGAAGGGAAATCTATGGGAGCATGGTCGAGGAGCACAGGGCCGACGTCGTTGTGGGGCTGGAGCCGATGGAGGCGCTCAGGGCGACCTCAAGGTTCCTTAAACCCGGTGGTATAGTCATCCTCAGTACGAGGCCTATCTACCCGGTCGAGGTGAACACAGGCAAGGCTTCTTATCCAAAGCTTGAGGGCATCCTCGCGGTGATAGGCAAAGCCTCGAGGAAGATCGTAACGTTAGACGCGACAAAGGTTGCTGAGGAGGCTGGCATCCCGATAGCCGCCAACATTGTGGTCCTTGGCGTGCTTGTCGGGCTGGGCATTCTCCCGTTCTCGGAGGCTGTTCTCAGGGAGGCAATAAAGGAGAACATACCGAGGGCGCTGGAGCAGAACCTGAAGGCGTTTGATGCTGGCCTCTCTATAGGCAAAGGTCACATCAGGTAAATGCGCAAATTCACCATTAATCTGCTCTGGGACTAGGCTACTGCCTCTCCTTCCTCATCCTCAATATCCTATCCCTAACGGCATCGTTTACCAGCTGCGGGTCTCCCTTCCCCCCTGTCTTCCTCATCACTTGTCCTATCAGGAAGTTTCCCGCGTTGTCGTCCTTCAGGGAATCCTCAACAGCCTTCTTGTTCTCTTTAAAGACCTCGGTCACTACAGCGTCGAGGTAATCCCTGTCAGCGATCCTCTGCATCCCCCTCTCCTTGACGATCTCCTCAGGCATCTTTCCCGAGGTCACGAGCTCCGGAAGTATGATCTTCCCGATCTTTCCGCTTATCTCGCCCTCCTTTATCATCCTCAGCATCTCTGCGAAGGAGTTGGGCGTGATCTTCGCGGAATTAAGCTCCAAGTCCTTGTCATGAAGTACCCCGAGGAGGTCTCCCATGACCCAGTTACTGACCGTCTTGGCGTCACCAAATATCTTCACGCAAGCCTCGAAGAAGTCCGCCAGTGCCTTCTCGCCGGTCAGAACCAGCGCGTCGTAGGTGGGGATGCTATACTCATGCACGAACCTATCTGCCCTCGCGTCCGGGAGTTCCGGCATCCTCTCCCTTATCTGTTGCACCAGCTCCTTGTTTATCTCTAGCGGGACTATATCCGGCTCCGGGAAGTACCTATAGTCGTGCTCCTCCTCCTTCTCCCTCAGTGATATGGTTACCTTCCTTATCTCGTCCCAGTGGCGGGTCTCCCTCACAACCCTACCCCCCTTCTGAATAATGCCTCTCTGCCTCGAGATCTCGAAGTTCAGCGCCTTCTCGACCTCCTTGAACGACGAGATGTTCTTGATCTCAACCCGCTTGCTTCCCCTTATGGAAATGTTCGCGTCGCACCTCATAGCGCCTTCGAGTCCCCCGTCGAATGCGTCTATGTGCTCAAGGATGGACCTAAGCTTCTGCAGGAAGAGCCTTGCCTCCTTTGGAGAGGACATATCCGGCTCGGTCACGATCTCAAGCAGCGCCATCCCAGCCCTGTTGTAATCGACAAGCGTGTAGGGTGAGAGGTCTATAGGTCCAATGTGCACGAGACGCGCGGGATCCTCCTCAAGCTGCAGCCTGGTGACTCTGATCCTCTTCCTCTTGGGTCCAACGTTTATGTCGAGGCGACCCCCCTCGCATATAGTCGCCGCCTCGCCGGTTTCGTACATCGATATCTGGAAGTTCTTGCTCATGTCAACGTAGAAGTAGTTCTTTCTGTAGAAGGATGTCCTCGGGCTTATGCTGCTCCTCAGTGCGAGCCCAGTCATTATCGCGTACTCGATCGCCATCCTGTTGGGTTTAGGGAGCGCGCCCGGGTGCCCCAGGCAGATCACGCAGGTGTTGCCGTTCGGCTCCTTCCCCCTGTAGTCCGAGCTGCAGCCGCAGAAGAGCTTCGTCTTCAGTTTGGTTAGCTGGCAATGGACCTCGATCCCTATCACGATGTCGCTCCCTTCTACTGTCATCGCGATCCCTCCAGCGGCGGCTTCAGATCGAGCCCAAGCTCCTCCTCCACCCTTTTCGCTACCATGAATATCCTTCCCTCACCCAAGGGGGGCGCTATTATCTGCAACCCCACGGGCAGCCCCCTCGCAAAGCCGCATGGCAGCGAGAGGGCAGGTATACCAGCGAGGTTTATGGCGACTGTGTCGATGTCCGTCATGTACATTGCGAGCGGGTCATCGACCCTCTCCCCGATCTTAAACGCAGGGGTTGGAACGGTGGGCCCAACCAGCACATCGAACTTTTTGAAGAGCCTCTCAAAGTCCTTCCTCATTAGGGTCCTTACCTTCAGCGCCTTGAGGTAGTACCCCTCGTAATAGCCAGCAGAGAGCGCGAACGTTCCGAGGATTATCCTCCTCTTCACCTCGCTACCAAACCCCGCACCCCTCGTCTTCGAGTATGACGCGGACCAGTCCATCCCCACGTCCTCCGTCCTCACCCCATACCTTATCCCGTCATACCTCGCAAGGTTGGAACTGGCCTCCGACATGGCGGTCAGGTAGTAGGTGGGCAGGGCGTACTTGAGCGTTGGCAGCTCTGCCTCCTCCCACGTGGCGCCCATTCCCTCTAGTATGTGGATGCAGTCCCAGACCTTTTTTTTCACGGCCTCGTCGGTCCCCTCACCGAAGAACTCCATCGGGACCCCGACCCTCAGGCCCTTCACGTCTTTCTCAAGGTAGGACATGTAATCCTCCTTGGCGGCCTCGAGGGAGGTGCCATCCATCTCGTCGTAGCCAGCAATCACGTTCATTATTAGCGCGCAGTCTCTTACATCCCTAGTGAGCGGACCTATCTGCTCAAGGCTGTTGGCGAACGCCACCAGCCCATATCTACTCATAAGCCCGTATGTAGTCTTAAGCCCGACCGTTCCGCAGAAGCTGGCTGGGCACCGGACAGACCCACCCGTGTCAGATCCAAGGGCAGCCACCGCCATCCGCGCGGCCACGGCGACGGCGCTCCCTCCAGAGGATCCACCAGGTACCACGGTAGGGTCCCATGGGTTTCTGGAGGTGAAGAACCCGCTGTTCTCCGTGGAAGAGCCCATGGCAAACTCATCCATGTTAGTCTTACCAATAATAACTGAGCCCGCCTCCCTCAGCCGCGAGACCACGGTTGCGTCGTAGAGTGGGACGTAGCTTGCCAATATCTTGGAGGCGCACGTCGTCTTCAACCCCTTGGTGCAGATGCAGTCCTTTATCGCCACAGGTGCGCCCTCTAACGCCCCTCCGGAGGGCATCTCCGGGTTCTCGTTGAGGGTAATATAGGCCTTGAGCTTTCCGTTGTGCTTATTTATATTCGCCCTGTATTCCTCTAGGACCTTTTCCTTCTCCAGCTCACCGCTCTTGATTGCCCCGATCAGTTCGAACAGAGTGAGATCGGTAAGACCCATTTTTTCGCTCCCCTCAGACAATCCTCGGAGCCACGAAGAAGCCGTCCTTTACCTTCGAGGCATTCTTGAGGGCCCTCTTCTGACCTATCATTGGCCTCTCAACGTTCTCCCGCATCTTGTTGGTAACGTCAACCACGAGGTACGTGGGCTCGACATCTACGAGGTCGAGTTCATCCAGAACCTTGAATGCTTCCAGGATCCTGTTCAGCTGGACCGTAAGCTCCTCCTTCTCCTTCTCAGTGAGCTCTATCTTGGCCAGCCAAGCAAGTCTCTCAATCCTCTCCTTAGAAACAATCTTCAAGCTCTCCATTGCTAGACCTCCTCATAATATCTGAAGGTCGCCATATATGAATGCCTTGACATCTAGTGACCAGCCGCCCTATCAATTATTTATCCTGAATATATTGCAGTAAAATATATATCTATCCGTTATAGTAAATATGGGGCAGGTGTTCAAGACGACGCAAGATAATATTGAACTTAAGGTAACCGAGGCAAGGGCACAACGGGACGTTGGGCGCAGCCTGGCCAGGATAAGCCGCGATGTCATGACCCGTATAGGTCTGAGACCGGGGGACTTCGTGTCCATCGAGGGCAAGCGCTCCACCGTGGCTCAAGCCTGGCCGGCCTACGATGAGGACGAGGGTTTGGATATTGTTAGGATGGATGGCATACTCAGGTACAATACTGGAACCTCCACAGGCGATACCGTAACCGTTTCCGAGGCCGAGGTCAAGCCCGCGTCGAAGATAGCGCTGGCCCCGACAGAGGCAATAAGATTCAGCTCTGACTTTGGGGATTACGTCCTGCAGATACTTGAGGATAAACCGGTGAGTAAGGGCGACGTAATCCTGATACCTGTTCTTGGCGAGGCCCTCAAGCTCATAGTGGTATCCATCCAGCCCTCCTCTCCTGGATACATCTCAGAGGACACCGCGATCACTGTGAAGGAGGAGCCGGTCAAAGAGACCGAGGTATCGGTTCCACAGGTAACGTACGAGGATATAGGCGGACTGGATGATGCAAAGGAGAAGATCCGCGAGATGATAGAGCTCCCCATCAAGCACCCAGAGCTCTTCAAGCACTTGGGGATAGAACCGCCGAAGGGTGTAATGCTCTATGGTCCGCCGGGGTGCGGAAAGACTCTGCTGGCAAAGGCGGTCGCCAACGAGTCCGGCGCTAACTTCGTGTCAATAAACGGCCCGGAGATAATGAGCAAGTACTACGGCGAGTCGGAGGGCAAGCTTAGGGAGCTCTTCGACAACGCAGAGAAGAACGCACCGAGCATAATCTTCATAGACGAGATAGACTCCATTGCACCGAAGAGGGAGGAGGTCACAGGGGAGGTGGAGAGGCGCGTCGTTGCCCAGCTCCTCACGCTCATGGACAGCCTCAAATCGAGAGGTCAAGTGATCGTGATAGCCGCCACCAACAGACCCGAGGCCGTTGAGCCTGCGCTAAGGAGACCTGGACGGTTCGACAGGGAGATATTTATCTCAATGCCAGACAAGAAGGGGAGGCGCGAGATCCTCCAAGTCCACGTGAGGGGCATGCCACTAGATGAGGACGTAAAAATAGAGGAGATGGCAGACACGGCCCACGGATTCAGCGGTGCGGATCTCGCCGCCCTCGGCAGAGAGTCAGCAATGAGGGCATTGAGGCGCTTCCTACCGAAGCTCGATCTGAACAAACAGGTGATACCTGCCAACGTGCTAAAGTCCCTCAGAGTAAACAAGTCCGATTTCTATGACGCAATGAAAGAGATTACACCCTCCGCCTTACGGGAGGTCTATGTTGAGGTGCCTGAGGTGCACTGGAGTGATGTAGGTGGGCTTGAGGATGTAAAAAAACAGCTACAGGAGATGGTGGAGTTGCCCATGAAGCACCCGGAGCTATTTGAGCAGATGGGGATAACGCCCCACAAAGGAATCCTCCTTTACGGTCCTCCAGGCACAGGAAAAACGCTCCTTGCTAAGGCTGTGGCCACCGAGAGCTCTGCCAACTTTATCAGCGTCAAGGGGCCGGAGGTTCTCAGCAAGTGGGTGGGCGAGTCCGAGAAGGCAATTAGGGAAATCTTCAAAAAGGCAAGGCAGGCTGCTCCATGTATCGTATTCTTCGATGAGGTAGACTCCATCGCCCCCCATAGGGGAGAGCATTACGACTCTGGCGTCACCGAACGGACGGTGAACCAACTCCTCTCGGAGATGGACGGGCTCGTTTCGCTCAAGAATGTTGTCGTCATAGCCGCCACCAACAGGCCCGACATGCTCGACCTGGCTTTATTGAGGCCAGGGAGATTCGACAGGAACGTGTACACCCCTCTGCCCGACAAGAGGGCCAGGGAGGAGATACTCAAGGTGCACACTAGAAAGATGCCCGTCGCAGAGGATGTCCATTTCTCTGTACTAGCGGAGAAGACCGAGGGCTATACAGGCGCCGACATAGAGGCCATCTGTCGCGAGGCAGCCCTAAATGCGCTGAGGGAGGACATGAAGCCGAAAAAGGTCCAGATGAAGCACTTCGAGGCTGCAACTAAGGCAATACCCATGAGTCTGTCCTCACAAGATCTGAAGAGATACGAGGATATGAAGAAGAACATCGGCAGCATGTTCATCTGATCCAGCAGGACTAATAATAAAAAACAGGGAGGACCCCCCGTAGGTCCTTTTTATGCTTTTTTCTTATTTGCTTACTTTACCCTTTCTTGGAGTATATTCTGTTCAGACTCTCCATCAAGG
>CAZNTO010000013.1:6801-8581 GCA_964576015.1 uncultured Nitrososphaerota archaeon | reverse complement strand
ATTTGCTTACTTTACCCTTTCTTGGAGTATATTCTGTTCAGACTCTCCATCAAGGCGTTCACGGATGCCATCACTATGTCGCCACCGACTGCGAGTCCCCTGGCCGGCTTGCCCTCCTTGTCCTCTACGGTAACCTCCACTGAGCAGAGAGAGTTTGTCCCGCCCGATATGGCCTCGAGTTTGTAGTTCAGAAGCTTTATCTCCTCTCCCAGGGCCGACTGTATCGCTCTGGCCACAGCGTCGACGGGGCCTGCCCCCACGCCTGCGGCTACCCTCTTTGAGTCCTCAAATGTGAGCTGCACTGACGCGGTCGGTGTTATCTTGTTCCCTGTTATAATCAGCACCTCGTCTAGCTTCGCCACCCTCTCCGACTCCGGAACGCTCCCTAGGACGCCTTCGACTATTGCTACTACATCTTCCTCGATTATCTTCTTCTTGCTCACAGTAAGGTTCCTTACCCTCTCCACGACCTTCCCTATCTGTTCGTTGCTAAGGTTGTACTTTTCCTTGACGAACGATGCCACAGCGTGCTTCCCGGTGTGCTTCCCCATCACGATCCTCCGTTTTTGCCCGACCAATTCTGGTGTCAGTGGCTCGTAGCATTCCGCCCTCGCCAGTACTCCGTGTACATGTATGCCAGCCTCATGCGCAAACGCATTCTCCCCGACCACAGGGAAGTTGGGCATCAGCTTGATCATACTCGCCCTCTCCACGATCTTGGAGGTGTCTTTAAGCAACCCAAGCCTTACACCGGTTTTCACGTGGTACATGGCTGTAAGCGCGGTTACCACCTGCTCCAAGCTTGCGTTTCCTGCTCTCTCACCTAGGCCGTTCACCGTTGTGTGGACTTGTGACGCTCCTGCCTTCACACCCGCGAGGGTATTTGCGGTGGCAAGGCCGAAGTCGTTGTGGCAGTGCATGGAGATAGGCCTCTTCAGCTCCCCCCTAAGCTTGGATATAAGGCTGAACATTGCCTCTGGTTCCATCACTCCGACCGTGTCCGGTATGTTGTGGATGTCTGCCTTGTGTTCCTCCATACTCCTATAGAATTTCAGTAGTCTCTTTAAGGGGGTTCTAGTGGCGTCCTCACAGGAGAACTCGCACTCCAGACCGTGTGCCTTCACGTAATCTGTGGCTAAGATGGCCTGCTCCAGCGCCCTATTCTCGTCGATCTTAAGCTTGTACTTTAGATGGATGTCTGACGTCGCTATGAATATGTGTACCCTGTCCACGTCTGCCTTGAGGCAGGCGTCAATGTCCGCCGTGACACATCTGGCGAGGCCGCATATCTTCGCCTTGAGCCCCAGCCCCTTGATCCTCTTTATGGTTTCCGTTTCCTCCTTGGAGTTGACCGGGAAGCCGCCCTCTATCACGTCCAACCCGAGCTCGTCCAGCTTCCTCGCTATTTCCATCTTCTCCTCGAGGGTGAAGCAGACGCCAGGGGTCTGCTCACCGTCCCTCAGTGTTGTGTCAAATATGTAAACCCGCTTGGGAAACTTTGCTCTCTCCCTCACGGGCTGAATGAAATCGCTTACGAATACCCCTTCCATATGACAACACCATTACTCAGGACTATAATAAATCCCGCATTTCGTATATAAGCACTAAGGAAAGATTTATGCCGCCTTCACTACTCTATACACCTGGTGGTTTGAATGCCTAAAACTCTAACCAACAAATTCGTGAAGAAGATGGGATTTGCCCCTACCATCATGAGTGTAGCAGCCGAGATGGACCCGAAGCTGGTGGACTTTTATGAGTTCTGTGACTCGACGATACA
>CAZNTO010000013.1:0-6701 GCA_964576015.1 uncultured Nitrososphaerota archaeon | reverse complement strand
GGTTAAAGACTAGTTAGACCGAGCTACAGCATGTCGTTGCCTGCTACAAATTGTAAGCCGTATGCAAAAACTGGCTTATCCGTTACTCCTCGTAGAGCACACCAAGATCCTTCAGCTTCTGGTGGATCTTCTCCACCGCAACCTTGACCTCGTCCTCGTGCTTCGCGCCTGTGCAAACCATCTTCCCAGATGAAAAGATCAGCAGCACCACCTTTGGCTCACCCATTCTATAAATAAGGCCTGGAAACTGCTCCGGCTCGTACATGGTGTTCTCGAGCAGGACCGCCGCCTTCTCCAGGTTAACCTCTGCGTTAAGATTGGCGGAGGCAACTATGTTCTGTATCTGTATCTCAGGTGTTCCGATAATAACAATGTTCCTTTCCTTCAGGTTCTTTATTATCTTCTTTACGGCGTTGTGGACCTCCTTCTCAGACTTCGCGCCTGTGCAAACCATCTTCCCCGAGGAGAAGATCAGCGTGGCGGTGCGTGGTTTGGACAGCCTGTAGACCAGCCCTGGGAACTGCTCCGGGTTGTACTCCACCCCAGGGACATTCCCTGATATAGCGTCAAGATCTATGTGCTGGTTCATGGTAACCGAGGCGACAACATTTTCAATTCTCACAGAAGGCCTTATCATAAACATTCACTCCGAAAACGGATATGTACTTAAAAAACTTTAAGGTGCTTTATAAATCTTTTTTGCTTTTAAATAGATGCACCATCAGCCTTATCATTTTTCTTTCTACTATCGGGCATAATGATAAGAATTATTAAGAATATAAGCACCGCAAGGAATACGAACGGGTTCTTCATCCATAGGAGCGGGTAACCTAAGTAGGGAATGTGCCATGCCACTTTGCCTATTACCCTATCCATGGGAACCCAGGAGCTCGGGTTCGACGGGGTCTGATCCGAGTACTTGTTAGCGTCTCCTTTCGTAAGGACGTAGTACTCTCCGTTGATCTCCGCCTTGTCTATCGCCCTGTGAGACCAAGGTGTTGGATCATACACAGTGAAGAGGAAGTAGTCCGTAACCTTTTCATTCGGGAAATAGTAAACGACCACATCCCCGATTGGAGGACCGCCGACCATTAGGTCATTTCCGGAAACCCTTTGGATGAAAAGTAGCGAGCCTATGGGAACATTCGGCTCCATGCTTCCAGACTGCACCACCGCGAACGGGAAGTTGGTGCCGGAGATGGTTCTCGAGATAAACGTGAATCCGAAGGTGATTACTAGGAATAAGATCAACAACATCAGTATAAACTTGGACTCTTTAAGCAAGCTCATATAAACCACTATTGTCTTACCGGTCCGAGACCGAATTTCGCTGCCCAAAGGTCAGCCCTGCTCTGTATCCTCTCCACATCCTCCTCCTTCACGTGCCTGAACCTACCCTGCGCCTCGAGGTACCTTTTCACCGGCTCCCTCTTGGGAACCTGCACAGTCAATTTTGTTACGCCGTTGACGACCTCGTAGAGCGGCCACAGACCTGTTTGAACCGCCAGCTTGCCTATGTCAATCCCCTTATCGATATCGAACCTCCATCCCGTCGGACAGGGTGTCAGAACATGGAGCAGTGCCGGTCCCTCGACGTCAAGCCCCTTCCTAACCTTGTTCATAAGGTCGAATGGATAGGAGGGGCAGGCGGTCGCTGCATATGGTATGTTATGCGCCACCGCAATGGCTACGAGGTCCTTTTTATCAGTTTTCTGGCCAATGGAGATCTTGCCGGGCGGACACGTTGTGGTTGCCGCGCAGTATGGCGTTGCGGAGCTCCTCTGAATTCCAGTATTCATATACGCCTCGTTGTCGTAGCATATATAGAGGAAGTCGTGTCGCCTCTCGAGGGCCCCGCTCAGGGCTTGCAGTCCTATGTCGAATGTGCCGCCGTCCCCGCCGAGGGCTATGACATGGAACTTCTCGTCCGACTTTTTCTTACGGTTCAATGCCTTCATGGCTGCCTCTATCCCTGAGGCGACCGCCGCCGAATTCTCAAACGCGATGTGCACCCAAGGCACCCTCCAGGCGCTTTCTGGGAAGTACGATGTGGCTACCTCCACGCACCCCGTGGAAGAGACGATCACCACATCCCTGCCAGAGGCCTTCAGTATCTGCCTTATAGCTGTGGCCGCGGTGCATCCAGCGCAGAGCCTGTGGCCTGGCGCCAAATACTCCTCCTTGGGCACGTCCTTTATGGTTCTGAATACTGTGCTCACTCTCTCAACCCCACATAGATACAAGGTCCGGCGCGTCCGGCCCTCGCTGCCTCCTTCGTCTTATTGAACATCATCTCAAATTCGTCTGTGGGCACATCCCTCCCCCCGAGCCCCGCGACAAAGCTCTGGAGGACTGGCCTCTCTTTCATACCGTAGAGCCCTGAGGCAACATCCTCGAAGAGCGGGTTCGACGCTCCGCCGGGTGTTACTGCTCTGTCCATCACCCCGACGGCCCTTACCCCCTTCAAGATCTCTGCCAGCCTCTCAAATGGGAATGGCCTGAACCATCTTATGGAGATCACTCCTGCCTTCTCCCCCTTCCTTCTGAGGTTCTCAGCAACAACCCTTGCCGTTCCAGTCATCGACCCCATGATTAGCAGGGCGTACTCGGCATCCTCCATGTGATATGTATTGATGTCCTTGTAATCCTTGCTGAAGTTCTGGTTGAAGTCCGCCTCGATCTCCCTTATCCTCTGCCTGCTCCTATCCATAGCGTCCAGTGACTGGTACTTCATCTCGTAATAGTACTCTGGCGGTCCTACCACCCCCACGCTGTAAGCCAGCTTAGGGGAGAGCCTGTTTGTCAAGGGCTTGGAGGGGATGTACCTCCTGATCTCCTCCTCGTCCGGGAGCATAAGAGGCTCGTAGGTATGGCTTACAATGTAGCCGTCAAAGTTCACCATTACCGGCAGCAGGACATCCTCCGCAATCTTGAAGGCCTCGATGGTCATGTCAAAGGCCTCCTGCGCCGAGGAAGCCCAGAGCTGTATCCATCCTGAGTCCCTCTCTGCCATGGCATCTGCGTGGTCGTTCCATATGTTGAGCGGCGCCGAGAGCGCCCTGTTAACATTCGCCATAACTATGGGCGTCCTGAGGGCTGATGCTATAAAAAGGACCTCGTGCATGTAGGCCAGACCTTGAGAGGAGGTCGCGGTGAAGACCCTAGCCCCGGTCAGAGACGCCCCAACGCACGCACTCATTGCAGAATGCTCCGACTCCACATTTATGTACTCGGCATCGAGCTCGCCATTGGCGACGAAATCCGAGAGCTTCTCCACTATCGTCGTCTGTGGCGTGATGGGATAGGCTGCTATTAAGTCCACGTCTGCCATCTTCACGGCATAGGCGACTGCATAGTTGCCGCTCAGGGCCAGTCTCTTCAAACTGCTTCCTCCTTAACCATTGTTATAGCCTTTGGAGCGCAGGCCCTCTCACAGATACCGCACCCCTTACAGAAAGAAAGATCAACCTCATACCTCCCGTCCTCCTTAATTATGATGGCTGCCTCAGGGCAGTAAATCCAACACATTCCGCACTTGGTACACTTGGTTTGATCTATTAAGGGTTTGAAAGTCCGCCAAGCCCTCACGTCGAACTTTACCGAGCTCCCCGGTTCAGTTACCATCCCGCCCACGGGTATCTCCTTCCATCCCTTCAGTTTTTTAGCACCCAATAACTCTCCCTCTCTCGCAAATCCTCGTCTGCTGGTAGGCTCTCCTCACGGCATTAACATTCTTCTCTGCGTATGCCTTGAACCTCTCCCTGAATATCCCCTCTAATGTTTCAAGCTTGACGATCCCCGTTACCCTTACCAACGCACCCAGTATGGCCGTGTTGGTTATGGGCGTTCCAAGCTCCTCGATCGCGATATTCGTCGCATCAACTGTTGCTATCCAGCCCGCTCTCTTAAAAACATCCAGTAAGCTCTCTGGCTCGGCGGAGGTGTTTAAAATAACAGTCCCACTGCTTTTCAATCCTTCATCCAACCCCTCTGTTTTTAACAAATAATGATCGAGCACAACGACAACATCCGGCTCATAAATTTGTGATCTGAGTAGGATCTCATTTTCGTTAATACGGGTAAAGGCGAGGACAGGCGCCCCCCTCCTCTCGGGGCCGAATGCTGCAAAGGCTTGTGCAAATTTACCCTCGTTTATTACCGCTGTGGCGAGTATCTCGGCCGCGGTAACCGTTCCTTGTCCACCTCGACCATGCCACCTTATCTCGAGCATCCAGATGACACCTTTAGATTAGGGTTAATCTTATCAGCACTCTATAAAAGGTTAACCACGTAAGCCTGATAGATAGTTCATGGAGCAAACAAGTTGCGTTACTGATAAATAGTGTTTCTATTCATAGCCGTAAATGGGGATACTATGGCTCAAGACACACTTGCATTGATCAAGGACTACCTTGCGCAGGGCAGGGCGTTCGAGGCAAAGTTAGAGGGCGACCAGTTCATAGTAAGCGAGGCTAAGGGTATAGCCAAGATCTCGATCTCGCCAGAGGAGCTTAAGGGAGCAAAGATTAGAAGGGCTGTCAAGAGGAAGGTCCTTGAAGAACATGCATCAGTAATCACAAGCGCCGCAGAAACCTTTTTGAAAAACAGGGTGGGCTTTAAGGTAACCTTTGGATCGGATGGGTCAACTATCCGTTTCGATCTTGATCATTACATCCGCCTAATTCACGACAAGGGTACCAAAACGAACAGCTGTCTCGTGGTTGGCTTCAACAGCATTGACGAGTACCCCATCGGACTTATAAAGGAGCGACTATCAATTTATTCGAATGTTAGGGTACTGTCCCCGATGAGATGATCCAGCATGGGCAAATTTACTGTACTGATCTTCGGCATCGCGCTACTCCTTATCTTCTCCCCAACGTTGGTCTACTATGTGATGATCAAGATGTATCCAACGATACCCTCCTTGCAAGCCCAGATTGTTAGCGTATTCCCGTTCATATTTGGCATAATACTCTTAGGCATACAAAAAATAATTAAAAAACCAAAATAAGACAGATAAATTTACTGAACGTACTTTTTCATTAACCTACGATAAGCCTCTGCCGTCTTCCTTATCCTTTCCCTATCCTTAGCTTCAACATTTCGCAAAACCTTTGCTGGTATCCCCATTGCAATCGTCCCGCTCGGTATAGACTTGCCCTCAGGCACTACAGCTCCCGCGCCTACTATACAACCCTCTCCTACCTCAGCCCCAGTGAGAACTATCGCCCCTATTGCTATCAGGGTGTCCCTTCCGATCCTGCAGCCGTGCATTATGCAGCCATGAGCTACCGTACACCTCTCCCCTATCATTGTAGGGAAACCGGGATCCGTATGCAGTACAGCCCCGTCCTGTATACTAGCCCCCTTCTTGACTGTTACTCTCTCGATGTCTCCTCTAAGCACTGCGCAGGGCCACACGTTTACATCCTCCTCGATAACCACGTCGCCTATTACCACTGCTGTTTCGTGGACAAAGGCCCTGGCATGAACCAAGGGTCTTTTGTTGCCAAGCTCCTTTATCATGCAGTTCCCTCCATTAGGGTTACCCTGCTCAAATCAGCGTTGATGAAGTACCTGAACCTGAATTCATCCAACCACTCTGGCTTGTACATGACACCCTGAAAGCAGAACGCGACCACGAAATCCAGCCCGCTCACCTCCAGCAACCTCCTCTTTAACTCTTTTGGCTCGACTAGGGACTTGGGCATGGCCAGCCCTCCTAGCAGTACGACAATGTCGAAACCCTTCTCCTTTTGTATACCCCCCAAGCTGTACCCGAACCCCTCTCTGGGAACTATAGTTGCCATCCTTTTCGAATCTCCATCAGACGAGAAGTAGACCTTGAACGGCAGATCCCTTATCCCGTACGATAGGAACTCTGCGAAGGGGAGACATGTAAAAGGTGAACCGACGAACAACAACTTCCCCCCTTTACCGTATGCGGATATGGCCGTCCTGAAGCACCTACTGAGCCCTGCCAACCCCTTATCCACCATCTTCTCTATCATCGAATTTGACCTCCAACCGAAGCCGTTATTTTCAGAACTTCCTTAGAATACTTTATTATCTATTACGATTTAACGATTGCTTGAGTCTATACCACCGAAAAAGTGAATAAAACGATACGACAAAATAGCTACGAGGATCATTATGTCTATGCCTTTCAGATCTTTTATTGCCAAGCTGACAAAGTACGAGGCGCCGAAGGGTCCCTCTCCCGCATTCACGGCCGCACACGTCGTCAAAGTGCTTCTTATTCTCAACACAGAAAAGACGATGGGCCGTATTAACCTCTCAAAGACGCTCGGAATAGGAGAGGGGTCTGTCAGAACCATCATCAAAAGGCTCGTTGAGAGATCCATGGTCTCCGTGGACTCCGTAGGGGGCTGTCACCTTACAGATCTCGGAAAATCACTGATCACAGAGCTGAAACATACAGTTGTCTCCACCACCGAGGTAGGCCTGGACGAGATGGGCATTACACTTCCCTCTTATGCGCTCCATCTACGAGGCGTTCCACTCGCTGGTCTCTCCCTAACGAAGCTGCGCGACATTGCTGTAAAGAGTGGCGCCGAGGGTATGGTGATCTTCTCCGTTAAAGACGGTCGCATCTCCCTGCCCATGATGGCTGACGACATATCAAAGGAATATCCAAAAATTGCGAACTCCCTTAAATCGAGCTTCATGCTGGAGGA
>CAZNTO010000012.1:15674-21051 GCA_964576015.1 uncultured Nitrososphaerota archaeon | reverse complement strand
TGAGCTATGGCTGCTTCATCGGGAATCTTATGACCCCTATTTTGGGGGGATACTCGGGTGGGCCGGAGGGTACCGCCATCGTGAACATCGCTGAGCATATCGCCGGCGCGGTCTGCTATAACGCCAACTACCACTACCTCAGTTTGACGAACGTGAGGAACCTGAACAGCACAGACAGGGCAGGGCTCTGGACCATAAGCATCGAGGGCCAGGCGTTCGCGCGTAACTCGGACATGATGAGCATCTATGACTGCTACTGCGCGGCTGGGCCGGGCACGGATGTCCTGCTGAGGGAGGCTGCTGCTGGTGGTGTGGCTTCATCGGTGAGCGGGTTGCACCTGATGGGATGCGGCTCCTGTGGGGGGAAGTTGCGGGATCATGTTACCGGGCTCGAGGCGAGGCTGCTCAAGGAGACAGCGCTGGCTGCTGCTGGTATGAGTCGCGAGGATGCAAACGAGTTCCTCAAGGCGTGGTTGCCGCTCTACGAGGACCACCTCGACATCACAAAGTCGCCGAAGGGTAAAACGTTCCAGGAGCTGTACGACCTGGGCTCAGCCAAGCCGAAGAACGAGTGGCAGGGAAAGTACGAAAAGATTGTCGGGGAGCTGGCAGAGCTAGGGATAGAGATCAGGTAAGCCCTGATTGAAGATATTCCTTCTGTGCCTTCCGGAGCCCTCTCATTCCTTTGCGAATGGGCTACCAAGCGCTGCGGGTCCTCTGACTTTCCTCCCACCGATTAGTAGCGCCAACAGAGTTACGACGTAGGGAAGTATAGAAAGCAGTTGACTGATTGAGACGGCAGCGGGTCCACTAATGAAAGCAGACAGCCATAGCGAAAGTGCTGCTGTGAACCCGAATAAAAGTGAGCCGCCAAAGGCACCAATCGGATTCCACCTGCCGAGTATAACTATTGAAACCGCAATGAACCCCCTTGCTGCCACTATGCGCGTATCGAAGGTGTTGAACATGGATATCGTAAGGAGCCCCCCAGCCATCCCGACAAAGATCCCTTCAATGATCAGGGAAAGGACTCTTGTTCTAGAGACATTTATGCCCAAGTATGAGGCGATGGCAGGATCCTCACCAATGGAGCGCAGCCTTAGCCCGAATGATGTCTTGAAGATAAGGTAGAAAATAAGAGGCGTAGCGATGAACCCTATGTAGACGAAGATCGACTGATTGAATAGTATATTTCCGACGACTGGGATCTGACTAAGCCACGGGATTGGATATGGGGTTATAAGCGATGCAAGATATGGAAGTTGCCCTTCAGAGAAATATAACCTGAAGAAATAGAGGCAGAGGCCCGTAGCCATTAGGTTGATCGCCAGTCCGGAAACGACTTGATCGAGGTTCATCCGTATTACAAAGAATCCAAATATCAGAACGGTAATCAAACCAGCAACTATCGAGGTGAGCAGACCTATCCAAAGGTTTCCGGTCAAATATGCGCCCATAAAACCAGAGAACGCGCCCATCAACATTGCCCCCTCTATGCCCAAGTTTAGGATACCTCCCCTCTCAACGACGGTCTCCCCCAGCGATGCCAGCACCAAGGGTGCAGAGTACCATATAGTCACTGAAAATAAGCTTATGAGCATCACCAATTCGATCATAGCTTCACGATCCCCTTCTTTTCCAGGTAGCGCATTATGTACTCAGATCCGAGGACGAAGATCACAAGGACGCCCTGTATGAAATCAACGACCCCCTGCGGTTGGTTCAATGCTCGCGACATTGTCGATGAGCCGTTATATATTGCAGCCAAGAATATGGACGAAAGGGCGACTCCAATCGGATTGTTGGCTCCCAGTAGAGCCACGACTATTCCCGTATAGCCGTAACCAGGCGATAGCGATGCCCTCATTCTGTACTGAATTCCCGCTACCTCGAAGTAGCCCGCAAGACCCGCAAGAGCACCGCTCAGGATAAGTGCTAGGAATATAGTCTTGTTTACATTTATGCCGCCATATTTTGCTGCCTCGGGATTCTCGCCTACGGCCTTTAACTTGTAGCCAAATGTGGTTTTGGTCATGAGAAAATAGACGATTGGCAATACGACTAGTAAAGCGATCAATATACCAAGGTGAAGCCTGCTGGGTGGGAGCAACATCGGAAGCCGGGCAGCCACAGGCAGACTTGCAGATTCGGGAAAGAGGGAATCACTGCTCCTGAAGGGAAACGAAAGGAGCCACAGCACGAAGTTAATGGCCACATAGTTCATTAGGAATGTGGTGATCACCTCGTTTATCCCTAGCTTTGTTTTCATCAGAGCGGGAACAGCTGCCCAAGCCATCCCGCCTATGATCGCGGCAATGATCGCGATTGCGAGAGTAAAAAAGGTGTTTCCGAGATAGACCGCAGCTATGGTTCCCATCATGGCTCCCATGTACAGCTGGCCCTCCGCCCCAATATTCCAGACTTTGCATTTGAAGGAGATGGCAAGCCCTAATGAGACAAGAATTATTGGTGTTGTTCTGACTAACGTTTCAATGGTTAGATTGAGGTCTCCAAAAGCACCATAGAATATATAACCGTAAGCTAGGAGGGGGTTCGCCCCTGTAATCAAGAATAGGATGGAAGTTACCGCAAATGTGAGCATGATTGAGATGATAGCTTTGTATATTGAACGAATCGTTGACTTTGATAGCACCGGCATCTTAGTTCAATCCCTGTTAAGATTGTTACAGTGACCCAAGCATCATTCCTGCTAACTTTTGGATGTCTAAACTATCGCGGGTGAATTCGCCCACGAACATTCCGTTAAACATCACGAGTATTCTATCGCTGAGCTTTATTATCTCATCCAGATCCGAGGAGACTAAAAGGACTCCAGCCCCTTTTGACCTCAATTCTATGAGCCTTTGATGGACAGCTTGAGAGGCTTTCACATCGAGTCCGGCAGTGGGCTGTTCTGCAACAACTATGTTTGACATCTGCGTGAGTTCTCTGGCTACAACCAGTTTTTGGATGTTACCTCCTGAGAGACTGCTTACCGTGGCACACGAGTCAGAAACCTTTATTCCGAACCTGTCTATGAGAGTTGCTGCTGTACTATCCATGGTTTTTTTGTTTAAAACCATATTCTTACTGAAGGGCTGCTCCTCGAAGTTCTTAAGGGCGAGGTTTTCAGAGACGCTCATGTTGAGCACAACCCCCCTCCTCATTTTGTCCTCGGGGATATACGATACACCCCTCTGGATTATAAACTTCGGTGGCTTGTTTGTCAGGTTGCAATCCTTGAGAAATAAGGAGCCAGACTCAATTTTTCGTAAACCTGTGAGCGCCTCGACCAGTTCTTTTTGACCGTTGCCCGCCACACCAGCGATGCCTAGTATCTCACCCGCGTGCAAATCAAGGTCAACATTCTTGACCGCCTTATTGCCCCTCTCACCCCTTACCGTCAACCCCTTTACAATGAGAATGGACTCGCCCACATCCCCCCTGCTGACCCTTAAAGATGGAACGAACCCTTCCACGATTAGCGAGGCCAACTCCAAATCGTTTGTGGCGTTGGACGGAAGAGTTACGACTAACTTCCCTCCCCTCAGAATCGATATCCTATCACTGATTGCGAGTGCTTCTTTCACTTTATGAGTGATGAGTATGATAGATTTACCTTTAGTCTTTAGTTCTCTTATAATCTTAAAGAGGTCTTCTACTTCAATCGGAGTGAGCACTGAGGTAGGTTCATCAAGGATAAGCACATTAACATCCTGACATAGAAGCCTGAGGATCTCCACTCGCTGCCTCAGCCCAACGGGTAACTGCTCGATCCTTGCCTTTGGATCAATATTCAAGTTGATGCTTTTTGATACTTCTTTTATCTTCTCCTCAACCGCATTCAAGTTGAGCCTTTCAGTAAGGGAAAGTGATAAAGCAATATTCTCAACGACCGTAAATGTTGGTATTAGCGTAAAGTGCTGGTGAACCATCCCTATGCCAAGTTTTCCTGCTTTTATCGGGTCGTTTATTTTGACTTTTTTCCCGTCAATATAAATTTCTCCTGAGTCTGGTGTGAGGCACCCAGAAAGGATCTTCATGAGGGTGGTCTTACCAGCGCCGTTCTCACCTAGAAGTGCGTGGACCTCTCCTCTCATCACCCCAAAAGTCACATCATCGTTAGCAGTTACACCATTCGCATATGTCTTCGTTATGCCTTTCACTAATATTGCATAATTTTCTTCTGAAGGTGATAAAATGCTCATTATTTACCGGACCCCTTTTTTGAGAAACATAAAAAAATAAAAAAGGTGACCATATGTCACCATTAAGGTTGCGGAGTATTCATGTTTGGTGTTGAGAGGGGCACCGTTTGGCCGTTTACGACCCACGTAATGGTTCCGTTCATAATCGCTGGCTCGAGACCTTTGGCATAGCTGTAGAGTTCAGGGAAATTCGTCTTGAACATAGTGCTCCACTCGACGTAAGAGCCGCCATTCTGCATTGATGGATAATAGATGCCAGAAGTGAAGTTATTGTTCCGCGCGTCCGTAATCAGCTTGCTTATAGTTGGGTAAAGGTTCCATATGACGCTGCCAGCCACTACATTAGGAGCCAAAGAGTTCTGATTGACCACATTTCCGAATGCGTAACAAACGGTAACGTTGTTTTGCACACATGCTTCATAGACGCCGTACCTCTCGGAGTAGATTACATCTACTCCTGAGGCAATTAGGAATTGCGCCTTTTGATTTGCGGCGTTTGGATCATACCACGAGTTGATGTATGAGATATCTATTTTGATGCTCGAGTTGACATATTTTGCTCCCGCTATGTAGCCGTTTATGATACTGGCTACATCACCGGGTCCTTCCATGGGACCAACGACACCTATATGTCCCGTTTTAGATAGCTTGGCTGAAACCGCTCCGGCCTCAAAAGTAGCTTCCTGCAGCATGTTATCAACGAGAGCAAGGTTATTACCGAAATTGGTGTTCAAACCCGAGCCCTGAACGAAAGTGACGTTCGGGAACTGAGGTGCAAGCAAGTCTGACGTTGCCCAGAATCCCCAACTGTCGGTAATGATCATATTGTATCCATTACTAATGTATTCGCGTGCAACCCTCTCGCAGTCTGATTCTGAAACCCTTTCAGAATAATTGTAGGTTATGCCCAGATTGTCCCTTGCTTTTATAAGAGCTTGATGCAGGACTTGGTTCCAGTCCTCCTCGATTGGAGTCACATAAATGGCGGCAACCTTGAACTGCGTCGTCGGCGGCGCGATGGTCGTAGTGTAGTAGTAGTAGGCACCCCCAACAATTACGACAGCAACGAGTACTATCCCTAATATTACAGATGTTTTCATTACTGTTCCCCCAGACAGTGCTTAGGTATCTTTTTTTCTAAATATATAAAACTTGCACTGCCCTGGCAC
>CAZNTO010000012.1:9373-15574 GCA_964576015.1 uncultured Nitrososphaerota archaeon | reverse complement strand
GACTTGCCGTCAAAGGCATGCATCAATACCCTCTCTGCACCCTCTGAGTAGAGAACCTCTAGAGCATCATGACCAGCGCTCCTCGAATGCACCACGAGGGGGAGATCATTCTTAATCGCGAGCCTTATGCTCGATCTGAAGAACACCCCCTGAACTGACCGTTGGGAGTGGTCCCTCACATAGAAGTGGTCCAGCCCGACCTCCCCTACACCCACTATACCACCTAGACCAACGAGCTTCTCGAATTGGGTGTGCCTTTCCTCGGATAGATCTGTGGGGTCGAAACCAACCGTGAGGTGCAGGTAGCCAGGGGCCATTGACAGGATCTCTCTTGCCCTCCCAAATTCGGCAGGGTCGGTTATCGACATTATAATTGTTTTGACTCCAGCGGCTCTTGCCCTGCACAGAACTTGGGAAAGGTCTTGGAATGAGGGGTCTGTGAGGTGCGCATGGACATCTATCAAGGGTACCACTGCATCAGATCTCATAGAGGTGTATGATAAAGGCTTGGCGCCCACGAATAAGCTAATATATAACCCAGTTATATTATAGTTAAAGGCGAGGGTTATGGAGACTGAGCTGGATCTGAGGGGGTTGTACTGCCCTATACCAATACTAAGGACCAGGGAAGAGATAGAGAAGGTAAAAATTGGTGATCTGCTCAGAGTAATGGCAGATGATCCGGCAGCCGAGGAGGACCTCAAGAGGTGGGCCAAGAGGACCGGACAGGAGGTTGTGAACGTGAAGAAAGAGGGCGAGGAGATCACGGTAACAATAAGGAGGATTAAATAATGCAAGACAAGGCTGAGGTTAAGGAAAAAAAGAAGATATTGTACGTCCAGACTTCGGGAATTGATACCCCCGAGAGGCTTTACGCTCCATTCATACTGGCCATGACCGCCCAGGCGATGGACCTGGACGCCTCCATATATTTCCTGATAAAGGGCATAACTGTCCTGAAGAAGGGCGCAGCCGAAAAGATAAAGATAAGCAACTTCCCGACGCTGAAGGAGATTATGGACCAGGCCATAAAGGCAGGCGTGAAGATTTACGCGTGCGCCCAGAGCTGTGACCTGCTCAACATGCCCAAGGGGGATCTCGTGGAGGGGGTCACCATTGCTGGGGCGGCAAGCGTTAACGATCTGGTTTTAGAGGCGGACGGAGCATTGTACTTCTAGGTAGGCGAAACAGTATGGCCGAGAGAATCGTGTATGTGGATTTCTCATCATCCTCGAGGGTAGATCCGAGGGTGGTGGATGCTATGCTCCCATATCTAAGGGAACTCTACGGAAACCCCTCGTCGCAACACTCATTGGGCTTAAGGATGAAGGGCGCTATGGAGGATTCCAGGGCAAAGATCGCTACGCTGATAAATGCAGAAAAGCCCTCGGAGGTGGTCTTCACGTCCGGCGCAACCGAGAGCACAAACATGGCGCTCAAGGGGGTGGCGTTCAGGAATAGGGACAAGGGCAACCACATAATAGCCTCCAAGATAGAGCACATATCGGTCCTCAACACACTGAAGTACCTCAACAAGAACGGATTCGAGGTAACTTATCTCCCAGTCGACAGGTACGGAACGGTGGATGTTGAGGCACTAAAGTCCACCATTACCGACAAGACGATCCTCGTTACGGTCGGCTACGCGAACAACGAGGTGGGCACCATACAGCCGATAAAAGAAATTGCTGAGATCGTCCATTCGAAGAAGGCATACCTCCATACAGATGCTGTGCCGGCAGTCGGGAAGATACCAATAGATGTGGTCAAGGACGGGATTGATCTGATGACCATCTCCTCCTGGGACATGTACGGACCCTATGGCATAGGGGGGATCTATGTCAAGAGGGGAACCAGGGTGGAGCCGCTAATCCTGGGCGGGGGGCAGGAGGGAGGGCTCAGGTCGGGGACGGAGAACGTCGCTGGAGCGGTGGGGATGGGCAGGGCCGCGGAGCTCGCTAAGGCAGAGATGGCAAGCGATGCGGAAAGGCTCTCCAAGATCAGGGACAGGATTATTGAGAGGGTACTGAAGGAGGTGCCCTACTCGTTCCTCAACGGGCACCCCACAATGCGGCTTCCCCACAACGCTAACATAAGGTTCAGCTTTGTGGAGGGGGAGTCGCTTGTCCTCTCGCTTGACATGGAGGGGATAATGCTCTCGAGCGGTTCTGCCTGCTCCTCAAAGACTCTGGAGCCGTCGCATGTCCTGATAGCCATGGGTATACCGCACGTTGAGGCGCAGGGCTCTCTTTTAATGAGCCTTGGGAGGTTCAACGCCCCGGAGGACGCAGAGAGGATCGCAGATGTATTGCCAAGGATAGTTAGGGGGCTGAGGCAGATGTCCCCTATTGCACCCGAGGAGGTGAGGTAGATGTACAGCCAGAAGGTAATGGAACACTTCAGGAACCCCAAGAACGTGGGTGAGATACCGGACGCCGATGGGATTGGAAAGGTGGGGAACCCTGTGTGTGGAGATCTGATGTGGATCTACATCAAGGTAAAGGACAATAGGCTCGAGGACGTCAAGTTCAAGACCTTCGGATGCGGTGCGGCAATAGCCACAAGCAGCATGGTAACGGAGATGGCCAAGGGGAAGACGATAGAAGAGGCCCTCAAGATTTCGAGGCAGGATGTGGCGGACTCGCTCGACGGATTGCCACCGATAAAGATGCACTGCTCTAACCTTGCTTCAGACGGTCTGAAGGCGGCGATACTGGACTACATGAAAAAGAATGGGATAACGCCGCCCGAGGGAATTAAGATCGAATCAGAGACTGAGGAGAAGTGCGACATTTAGCACCTCTCCTTAGATAATTATTTTTCCGCGAATTATTGATTAGATGAAAGGCGGATTCAAAAATAGAGGGAAAAAAAGAAGCTACAGCAACGATTCACTTCAGGATTATGCGATCATAACTGATCAGAAGTTCCTGTTGCTTCAAGTTTTATGGTCCATAAGATGCCATGATGAATAATAAAATAAGAACGGGCATCTTGTAAATAAGTAGGCCTAGCCTGACCAGGTGTTCGGACATGAATGATTCCATCGAAGAGATCTGCACCAAACTGCGAACTTCATTGGAAAGGGCAGTCAGGCGAGCCCTTACTGAGAATTTGGGTATTCTTCTTTCCGGTGGCTTGGACACTAGCGTGTTGGCATTTGTTGCGTCGAGTTACGCACCATTAAAGGCCTTTACCGTAGCCATGCAGGGTGCTCCGGCGCCTGATCTGGAGTACTCTGCGCTTATGGCCAAACGCCTTCGACTCGAGCATCAAATTCATTGCTTCGACACTGAGGAAATGTACAGAACCCTCCCTCTGGTGATCAAGGTGCTTCGTTCCTTCGACCCGATGGAGATAAGGAACAGCCTGACCGTCTATATCGGTATAAGGGTGGCAAAGGAAAGTGGGATAGGCACGGTCATTACGGGGGATGGCTGCGACGAACTGTTGGCTGGGTACAGCTTCGTCTATGGGCTGAGTAAAGAGAAGCTGGATCTGGAACTGCGGAAGCTGTGGAGCGTCATGTCCTTCTCATCTATACCGCTTGCAAAGTCTCTGGACACAGAGGTGAAGCTCCCCTACCTCGATCCGGACTTCAAATCATTTTCCATGGCGCTGGATTCACGCTATAAGGTCGGGGAGAAAGATGGTCAGTTGTATGGTAAATGGATCCTGCGCAAGGCCTACGAGAAGCTTCTGCCCAGGGAGATCGTTTGGAGGGTCAAGACCCCTATCGAGTACGGTTCTGGAACCACCACTCTTCCCTCCTTCTTCGATTCAAAGATCTCGGATAAAGAGTTTGAGGCCAAGAAGAGAGAATATCTTCAAGGGGATAAAGTCGTGATCAGAGACAAAGAGCAGCTGTTTTACTATGAAATATATAGATCTGCGATCGGTGTGCCAAAACCAACCCGTCGTGGCAGAACATGCCCCCAATGCAACTCTAACATTCAGGAAAGGGCTACCTATTGCAGAACCTGTGGTGCCTATCCGATATGATGTGCCCATCTGTTCATGCAGCTTCTAAGGGTTACATTCCAAGAGTTAAAACAAAAAAAATAAAAAGGAAGGGTTGTTTGACGCCAGTCTATTTCGCATGTAGTCGTAAGGCCTCTTCGAGGCTCATCTTTTCAAAGGTTGATCCGGCTGCTATTCCGACTTCCAACGGACTCTCGCCCTCCTCTGCCTTCTTTAGAGCCGCTATCGCAAGATCTAACGCCTGCCTTACCGTGAGGTCATCCCTGTAGCCAGACCTCAGCTCATCTATTGCTGCTTCGGAGTTCTTTCCGATAGCCATAGCCTTGCCGCTGAGCATCATTCCTCGAGGGTCCAGTTGGTAGATGTGTTTGCCTCCCCTATCTGTTCCAATAACGATTAGAGCAGCACCCAACGGGCGGACGCCGCCGTATCGGGTGAACTGGTACATGAAGTCACCGAGGTGGTTGACAACGGACTTTACGTCTATCGGGTCCTCGAAGACAAGCCTATGTCTCTGGGACTCGACCCTTGCCTGGTCAATAAGGAGGTTTATGTCACCTGTGAAGCCCGCACCCGCGGCACCAATATTGTCGTCGATCATGTGTATCTTCTCGATGGGGTCCAAGAGGGGATCAGGATCCTTGGTCCGCGTCACCGTGATTGCGAAGTCCTTGCCGCGTATGGCCACGACCGGCGATCCATACTTCACCGCTTCAGAGGCGTACTCAACCTGGAGTAGCCTTCCGTCTGGGGTATACATGACGAATGGTCTATCGTAACCGCCAGGTGACATCATCACTGCGCACCTCCAAGATCGAGCCACTCAAGACCCTTCCGCGTGATTGTCAGAACCGACACGCCATTGCCGGAGTTTGGATCCCTCTCCATCGCAGCCTTGACTGCCTTTGCTGCGATGTTCGCTCCCTCTGCGGTTGAGATGCCGATCTTGTAGCTCGCCTCAAGCAAACCATAGGCCATCGGCGATCCGGAGCCGGAGGAAGTAAAGTTCTCGTCAGTTATGGCACCGCTTATGTCAGTCTCAAAGAGCTGGGCACCGGTCTCGTCGAGCCCGGCAACAAGCATCTCAGTAATGAAAGGTGCATAGCTCCGCATGCCCGAGTAGAGTATGCTCGCGAGTAGCTTAGCCGCCTCCTTAACGGTCAGCGGGAAGCCTCTGTTGAACTCCATCAGCTTTGCCTCTGCCTTCACGAGGTTGATCAGGTAGTTGGCGTCAGATAGCTGCCCAGCTATTGCGACCGCCTTGTTACCATCTAGCTGGTAGATCTTTTTGACGGCCTTAGAGCCGATCATTCCGCCCTTGCTCGCCCTTCTGTCAGAGGCGAGGACTATGCCGTCCGAACACTTCAGACCAACGATAGTTGTCAAAGTGGTATCACCACTATAAGGTGCATTCAAGTCGGTATTATTGACGAAGAACTGCAGTACCCAGTCACATCAATTTTCATCAGTTGATCGGGTGGCATCTGTTCTGGTAGAGGGCATTGATGATCTTTGCGTAGAGCCTTAGCGCAACCTCCCTTGCCCTTGCCTCCTCTGCCGGAGGGAAGGATCCGAGGGAGACCTCGAATAGCCGGTCCTTGAAGAAGGCCTGTACCTGTATCTCGCCGTCATCCGTGACCCATTTGAGATCCATGCCCTGTCCTGTAGGAGAGCTTCCAAGCCACCTCATGCCGCTAAACCACCTACCCTTAAGTATGCCAGCGGCATTTGTGGCATCCACATCATTTGGCAGGTATGATGAGCCCACAACCAGGCGCATGCCGGGTGTCAAGGAATTGCGACCAGTTGCCTTCACGCCCTTCTTTGTAATCGAGTAACCCTCGTCGTTCTTGTCCACGAGACCGAGGGACGAAAGCCTGCTCAGGCTACGGGATAGCCTCTCCTGATGAACCTTGAGGCTTCTCTTCATTCCCTGGAAGCTGAAGTTCGTATCAGCGCTGGAGGCAAGCATCTGCATTACCTTGCCATCCACCTCCCCAAAGTTCTGATAGATGTCGGTGGCCACCTAATCATCTCCCAATATATACCACTGCAATATAATTTAGAGCGTAATATAAAGGTTTTGCGTATGCATGGTACGAGCTGAACTGGGCAATTAATATATCCCCTCCAACCTATTCTTCAGGGGATCGCTCGATGATAGTCATACCGATTACCGTTCCCTTCCCAAAGGGTTGGGGGCATAGCTACGGAACAAAT
>CAZNTO010000012.1:0-9273 GCA_964576015.1 uncultured Nitrososphaerota archaeon | reverse complement strand
CATACCGATTACCGTTCCCTTCCCAAAGGGTTGGGGGCATAGCTACGGAACAAATGCCTACATTCTGAAGGGCGACAAGACAGTCCTCGTGGACTCCGGGTTGGACAGCCAAGACAACAGGGAATACATAAAGAAGACACTCAAGGAGCTGGATGCGTGGAAAGTTGACGCAATACTGCTGACCCATGGCCACCTCGATCATTTCGGTCTGGCAGCGTTTGTGCAGAGGGAGACCGGTGCAAAGATCATGATACATGCGAGTGACGCGCTGGCCCTAGAAAACTATAGGAACGTCATGTCGTGGTTTGATGAGGTGTATGGTCTTGCCATTGAGGGGGGCTTTGATGAGCAAGACCTGAAGGCGGCAAGGATGCAGTTGTTGATGGTTATAGACATGATGGGCAGGCCAGACGAATATAGCACCTTCACAGAGCTTGATCTTGACATCGGCGGTGGGAGGCTAAGGTCGCTTAACCTGCCAGGTCATACGCCGGGGAGCGTGGGATACGTCCTCGGCGACTCCGTCTTCTCCGGAGACGTCGCAATTGATGGCTCTACAGTTGTTGGAGAGCTAAGACAGGAACTCGCCTCCATCCAGAAGCTGAAGACCTTCAAGCATGTCTATACCGGCCACAGGAGGTCGCCCGTATTCGTGAAGGATCTCGAGGCACTGGAGGCGCACATCGCAAACCGGCTCGAGCAGGTGCTGAGGGTGACGAAGCAGGGAAGGACTCTGAAGGAGATCGTGGACCAGATCTACGGTGCTACGGTAATGGAGACGAACTTCATGAGAAAGATCATTCCAATAAGACAGGTGGTATCCTACCTGAGGTATCTTGAGGAGGAAGGTTACCTCGCGAAGAGGGGGGCTAGATGGGTCTCCTTCAAGGACCATCTTTAGCCTGAAGAGGCGGATAAAGCGTTGTTCAGCCCCGTATAATCTTTACTACTGCCGGGATCAGAAGCGATGCACCTAGGAGGACCGCGAAGAGGTATGCACCCCACGCAAAGACGAAGGCGCCCCCTGACCAAATGATGAATGTCGCAATGTAGTAGTATATAACTACGGCTGGCACAAGGAGCAGGATTCCACCTATCCACATCCTTATGGCATATCCGGCCAGCGCTACCAAGAGTGCTACAAAGAGGATATTTATGGTGGGCAGATGTATGGCATAGTTATCCCACATCTGGAGTAGGCTCACAGAGGTCTTGCCTGGTATATCGAGCCAAGGGAGCGCCAGAGAGAAGGCCGCAATGATCCAAAAGATTATGCCAAATGCGAAGAGCATGGATTTGACATTGTCGCTGCTGATATGTGCCCACAGTTCGCTCCTCCAGTTGATCATTAAGAGAAGTCCAAAGGCGAGCAGAAATAGAGCTATCATATAGAAGTAGGATGATGTGGTCTGGATCTGGTACACCGGCGACGTAGACACGGTCGTGTCGTTCGCCTTCACCGCCAGGAAGTACTGCATAGTGGTAGGCAGCGGGAGTAATGGGATGGTCTCGTTCTTATCGAGGCTGATCTCGGCCCAGAATGATCCGGGCAGGCCGTAACGGTAGAAGACCGAGGTCGTGTAGTTCCCAGGCGAGGGAGAGACATCCACCTTGACGGAGGTGTAAAAGTTTATGAGTGCTGCTGTTGGGACGGATACAACCGGCAGGCTTGGGGGCTGGCCCTTGAGGTAGTGGTCGAGCCAGATGTTCGCAGAGTTCAGCCACCCGTCGGCAAGGGAGTGACCGTGGTTCGGGGCAAGGTTTAGTGCTTTATCAGACGGGATCAACGCGTATGTCTTGTTGACGGCGTCCAGGAAGAAGAACTCGTCATGGGTACCAATCAGCATGAGGGTCGGGATGCTAAGATTTGCGGCGTAGGCTCTGCAGTCGAAGTACCTGATAAGTGCCAATCCATCAGGATCGGTAATATTCATGCTTGACGGCACTATGAAATTGGCGAAGCTACCCCTCTGCGCTACATCGTCGAAGTAGCCGCTTGCCACAACGGGTATGGCCACCTCCACACGGCTGTCAACCGCTGAAAGGATGAAGGTTGTTACTCCGCCCATGGAAGCTCCACAGACCGCTATCGAGCTTCCGTTGACGAATGGTAATGTGGTCAGCACAGTTATGGCCCTAGACGCTGCCACAACGTTCTGGTAATAGTAAGCGCTGTAGGGACCGTCCTCGAAGTTTACGGTATTCTCGGGGCTTGAAGTAGGTCCTGTGGAGTTACCGCATCCGGGGGAGTCCATTGCAAATACGGCATAACCCCTCGATGCCGATTCAAGGCCAATGGGCAGCATATCCTCCGCTGAACCGCCTGTCCCATGGAGCAGGAGGATCGCGGGAAGATCGGTTCCTGGCGGAATAAGAAGCACAGCATGGATCCTTATCGTGGACCCGTTGAATGTGTGGCTGTTAAAGAAGACATCGTACGTGTCGATAGTGGTTTCTCCAACCGTCCTGTTCCCTATATAACTAAGGCTTGTATTGAGGGGAGGGTAGTTAATAGTATCAAGATTCCAGAAGCTGGTGTTGAATTCCGTGACGAGCGGCGTAGGCGCGGTATTCCAGCCGCCGTAAGACAGGTATGAGAAGAAAGACATCGCAATCAGAATTAAGGCTATGACCTCCAAAACCACCAGCTTATTCATAGAACATCAATCTATACCTGTGCTACGTTTCACCATTTAATATTTTCGTGACTCAACATTCATTAAAGATATTTTGCCCAAAATTTAAATGCAGAGTACTTCCAACCGTACATTTATAGCTAGCAGACGCAGAGGGAAACCTAACGATCAGAGGGATGTTTATGGATGTGGACGAGATAGATATTACCATCCTTAAGGAGATTCAGCAGGACTCTAGAACCAGTTACAGGGATGTTGCCAAGAGGCTTGGACTTTCTGTGGGAACGGTGCACAACAGGGTAAAGAAGATGACGAATCTGGGCGTGATAAGGAACTTCGCTGCGATGCTCGACCCTGAGATGCTGGGCTTTAAACTCACTGCAATAGTCCTAATGCAGGTTGAGGGAGGGCACATAGTCGATGTGGAGAAGGATATAGCCAAGTCCAGGTCGGTGACCGCCGTCTACGATACAACTGGGGATTATGATATAATAGTCATAGCCAAGTTCAGGTCCAGGGAGGAGCTTAACACCTTCATAAAGGAGACCTTGAAGATGTCCTATGTAAAGAGAACAGTCACAAGCATAGCATTAAACGTGGTAAAAGAGGATGTTAAGCTGAACCTATAATCGCTCTTGGATTCTGCTTTTGGCGCCCACGGTACTCGCTGTAACGTACCATCTCTGCGGCTACATCAACGGCGCTTTTGACGGTCGCAAAGACCGATAGACCGGACCTCTCGAAGGCCCTTGCGCTATCACTCATGCTTGGTCCGAGGACGTCCACGACGTACATTGGCTTTTTGTATTTCTTCACGAGATGGGAGATCTTGACCGCAAAGTCCACGTCCCGTTGAATCAGCGTCGGGAGTGCGATGGATCCCAGGACACCATACCCTATCAGGAAGACCATGTCGTAGTCTCGCTCGAGCAACGCCTTTACGGCAATATAGTAAGCCTCCGCGTCAGACACAGCCACCGTGTCAATGGGGTTCTTCCGAGACCAGAATGCGGGCAGTATCCGATCCAAGAGTTCGAGCACGTCCATTGGCAGGGGCTTAAGCCTTAGACCTTTTACCTCTATAAGGTCTGCGCACTCCACAGCCCACCCTCCTCCAGATGCCACCACTGCCACGGAACGTCCCCGCGGCAGGGGAAGGGTTTCGAAGGATGCCGCCAGCCCGAACAGCTCTGCCGGATCCCTTGCGCGAATTATGCAGAACTGCTTGAGAACCCCGTCCAACACGGCATCCTCGACCGCCATTGCACCAGTATGGGATACAGCAGCACTGGCTCCAGCCGGCGTTGTGCCAACCTTCATCACTATCACTGGCTTCTTCGATGATGCGGAACGGAAGGCCTCAATCAGGAGCCTCCCATCCCTAACCGACTCCATGTAGATGGTTATGACCTTGGTGGACTCATCATCCGCAAGGTATTTGAGAAACTCGGGGAGTGAGAGGTCGGCCTCGTTGCCGACACTCACGAACTTGCTGAAGCCGATGCCCTCCTTCTTGGCCCAGGCCAGCATCGTGGTGCCCACAGCGCCGCTCTGGGATATGAAGGAGATGCCCCCCTGCTTCGGTACAAGGGAGGTGAAGGTCGCTGACAGGTTGTTGTGGGAGTTGTACACACCCATGCAGTTCGGCCCGACTATCCTTATGCCGTAATCCTGCGCTATCCTCAGAACCTCATTCTCCAGGGTGCGCCCCTTCTCGCCAGCCTCCCTGAACCCGGCTGTAATTATCACGGCATAAGGTATCCTCTTCCCCCCGCACTCCATCAGTACCGAGGAGACTATACCTGCCGGAACCGCTATTATTGCCAAATCCACCCTCCCGGGGATCTCTTTGACCGAGCTGTAACATCTCATCCCAAGTATGGATTCAGCATGCGGGTTCACCGGGAATATCTTGCCAGCATAGCCGCCCCCTAACAAGTTCTTTAGGATTATGTGCCCCAGCGCTGAGGGGTCCCTCGAGGCGCCTGCGATGCAGATGGACTGCGGGAAGAATAGCTCCTTCAAGGCAGACACCCCCATTGCTGTCACTATCCTGATGAATCCTAACTATTTCCCTATGAGGTACCTCAGCATCTCGTATATTGTTGACTTGAACTCTTTTTGTATAAAGTCCCTTTTGCCCACCGCCTTCGATAACCTTACCGAGATTGTCCTTGGCGTGGGATAATCGATCTCCACTGAGCTACCGAAGGCGTCCCTAATGCATTCGAGGAATAGGCTCACCATATCGTCTATCAGGGCGGACCTCCGGCGCCTTATCTCGAATGAAAGGTCCTCGCCCAGGATAGGATCTACCTCCATCACGCTGTTCACAGCTTCAGTGAGTATCTGCATTATTATGTTCTCAAGCTCCCAAAGGTCTAACGTACCCGCAGGAGCAGACTCTGGAAGGGCTGATGCGATTATCGATGAGGAGATTCGCTCGGAGGCTGTATAGATAGCCCTCTCAACCTCCAGCCTTGACAGCTTTCCCCTCCTGCTAAGAAACGGGGTCTTTGGCAAAAATACTCCTCATGATATATGATGGAGCCACCAATTCAAAAGTTTTTCTTATGGATCTGTCTTAATGCAGGGTGCACCACAGAAATCGCCCGAGCGCGGTTCAAGAGGCAAAAAGCATTATTTATGAAAGGCGTATCTTAAAGAAAGGGGAGCCAAATGCCAAGGAAGATCCTATTTAAGCTTAAAAGGTCGGGCAAGATGTTTTTTAATGCATCGACGGTGTCGAGCAACCTGGGCCTCAAGGAGATAATGGATATCATATTCACCAACGCGGACTCCTACAAGGAGATAGCCATCATTCTGCTCGATTGGCTTAAGACAAAAAGCGACCAAGAGAACAGGGGGAAGACGAGATGGGTAACCACGGGGGAGATGTCGCACTATATAAACGAGAGGCTGATGCTCAGGAGGAGGAGCGCCGCGTACGCTGTTGTAAAGAACTACTTGGTACCCCTTGGCATACTGGAGTACAGGCCCTCCGAGTCCAAATACCTTCTCAGCAGGGACTTTGCTGGTGCGCTCAAGAGGCTTGCAGAAGCTTACGTGAAATGGACTGGTTAAAAATGCTTATATAACTCTGATAAAATGGATACGGACGGTTTAATATGGCCAAAAACCCTAAATGGGCTGGAATAGGCGCAAAGTTTGCTCACCTTACAGCAGTTCATCCATGTTTTGGGGTAAAGGCACATTACAAAGTCGCCAGGATTCACCTCCCGGTCGCTCCGCGCTGCAACATCCAGTGCAACTACTGCATTAGAAAGTTGGATAAGTGCGAGAACAGGCCGGGAGTCGCTGCCTGCATCCTTAACCAGGAGGGTGCGGTGAAGCGGCTTGAGGCGGAGATCAAGAGCAATCCTGAACTCAGGGTAGTGGGGATAGCTGGACCGGGGGACAGTCTGGAAAATCCCGCAACCTTCGAGACGCTGTCAATCGTCAAGAAGAGGTGGCCCGGTCTTATACAGTGCCTCTCCACAAACGGGCTGCTGGTGGAGGAGAAGGCAGCTGAGCTGAAGAGGCTGGGGGTCAAGACCGTGACGATCACCATTAACGCGATGGACCCTAAGGTAGGGGCGATGATCTATGACTGGGTGAGGTACAGCGGCAAGGTCTACCGCGGGGTGGAGGGTGCAAAACTCCTGATAGAGAAGCAGCTCAGGGGGATTGAGGCGCTCACCGGGAGGGGGATAGTGGTCAAGATAAACACGGTGCTAATACCATCCATAAACATGGACGAGATACCCAAGATAGCCGAGGAAGCGGCAAAGAGGGGCGCCAGCATTATGAACATCATACCCCTTATACCCCTCCACAGGTTCAGCAAACTGGAGGGACCGTCCTGCGGAGAGCTGGAGATGGCAAGGGCCGCGGCAGAGAGGTACATACCTCAGTTCAGGCTTTGCAAACAGTGCAGGGCAGACTCCTGCGGGATACCGGGCCTAGAGGGAAGGAAGACCAGTTCAACCGCAACGGAATACTTCCACGGGTAGAGTATAGTTCAACCGTAAGGATAGAAGAACCTGCAACCCATTGGAAAGTGCTAAGGGCTCTGGGATTTGATTGGACATGGCTGATGAAGACCTGGCGAAAGTGATGAAGCAGCTCGAGGAGTTCACTAAGAAGTACGGTGAGCTGCCAACCATGCCGATAAGGGTAAGCTTCCTTGGCAAGGGGGAGAAATGGGAGGGACACATACCACTCCTGGCTTTTGGGCGCTTCCCCATATTCGGATATCCGGAGCACGCTTGTGTCTGCAACCCATTCATCACGAAGGTCTTACTCCTCTACGACGGAAGGGGGAAGTTCTTCCCCGGTGTGACTGAGGAGATATGCGAGAAGAAGCCTTAGAAAGAAGGGTCTAAGAGATGAGTTCAAAGGCAAAACTATCTATCCTAAACAAGTTCCTCACCCTCTGGATCTTTCTAGCGATGATCCTGGGGGTGGGTATTGGCTACCTTTTCCCAAACATTTCAGATATTATTGGTTCAATCAGCATCGGGACGACATCAATACCCATCGCAATAGGACTAATCTGGATGATGTATCCGCCTCTAGCGAAGGTAAGGTATGAGGACCTGCGAAAGATAGTACGCGCTCCCGGTTCTAAAACCATGCTAAGCGAATCCATTGTGCTCAACTGGATTATTGGACCTCTATTAATGTTCGTTCTCGCTTGGATTTTCTTGGCTGGCTATCCTGAGTACAGAAATGGGATTATACTCGTCGGCTTGGCAAGATGCATCGCAATGGTAATTGTATGGAATGGCCTCGCAAAAGGTGATAATGAATGGGCAGCGATATTGGTAGCATTCAATTCGATTTTCCAAATAATATTCTACTCGATTCTTGCATACTTCTACATCACTATCGTCAGCTCTTGGATCTCTGGAGCCGGAGTAGTTGTTCAGATTTCACTTGTGCAGATTGCCGAATCTGTTTTGATATATTTGGGGATACCCTTCTTTGCAGGGATCTTAACCCGGTACTATTTCTTGAGAGCAAAGGGACGAGAATGGTATGATAAGGTATTAATGCCCAAGTTGGGGCCAACTTCTTTGTTTGCCCTACTCTTTACCATAGTTGTCATGTTTGCATTGAAAGGCGAGTATATCGTGACAAGACCCTTCGATGTGGTATTGATTGCCGTGCCATTATTGGTGTACTTCGTCATAATGTTTTTCTCCTCGTTCTTCATGGGTCGTCAATCAAAATTGGACTACAAGAGGACAACAACCTTAGCATTCACCGCCGCAAGTAACAACTTCGAGCTTGCCATCGCGGTGGCTGTCGCTGTCTTCGGGATAGCATCGTTGGAGGCGTTCGCGGCGGTCATAGGACCCCTGATAGAGGTGCCTGTGATGATAAGCTTGGTAAATGTGGCACTGTGGCTTGGGAAAAAATACTTCAAAGACGGAGTTAAAGAGGAGAGCTAGAGATCCGAGTCTGATCATGCGAGGGAGCGATTGGTATGAAAGAGGATAATGTGAGAAAAGCTGTCCGCAAGAGATACGGGAATATAGCTAAGGGGAATGCGACCTGCTGCAGTCAGAAGAGCCCTTGTTGTAGTGAAGAAACACCTGAAGCCATAAGCAAGAAGATAGGGTACTCCGCTGAGGAGATCAATTCAGTCCCAGAAGGTGCCAATCTGGGCCTGGGGTGTGGCAATCCCGTCGCACTGGCCTCTCTGGGAGAGGGCGATGTTGTGTTGGACCTTGGTTCCGGTGCAGGCTTCGATGCTTTCCTAGCCTCAAGGAGAGTTGGGGAGAAAGGCAGGGTAATCGGCGTAGATATGACCCCGGAGATGCTCGGGAAAGCGAGGGCGAACGCCAGGAAGGGTAAGTATAGGAACGTTGAGTTTAGGTTGGGCGAAATCGAAAACCTGCCAGTCGCGGACAATTCTATCGATGTGATAATCTCGAACTGCGTCATCAACCTCTCGCCTGAGAAGGAGAGGGTTTTTGCAGAAGCGCATCGAGTACTACGCCCAGGGGGAAGACTGATGGTATCCGATATAGTCCTTCTCTCGCCCCTTCCAAATTTCTTGAAAAACACTGCTGCATTAACAGCTTGCGTCGGCGGTGCCGTTCTCAAGGTTGACTACATCGAGGCGATAAGAAGCGCTGGTTTTTCGGATATAAAGGTGGTCAATGAGTCGGCGTATTCTATAGATTCCCTTCTCAATAACCTCGAAGTGAAGGCAAACATGAAGAAATACAGAGTTACAAAGAAACAAGCAGAAGACTACGCAAGAAATGTGGTCAGTGTCAAAATTAGTGGGATAAAATAACGAAGATATCCTATGATTAAGATGACGCAGATGAGATCAGTATTTAGTGAACCTGGCAGAGAGCCTCGTTGTTGTGAACCTTATTTCAATCTGAGTTACTTGGGGTAGCTCCTTCAAAGATTTGCCTTCGGGTAAGAGTGGTCTGGCTGTATGAGATGGAAAAGGGGATTCCCTGCCTGCATTCACCGGTTTAGTGCTTTAATCCCTTAGTAATATGATACGTATACAGGGCCTAGTTTCTGCTCCGCAATCCGAACATTCGAACAAAAATACGAACATCCGAACAAGAATCCGAACATCCGAACAGGGGTCCATATTCAATAGGGT
>CAZNTO010000011.1:0-21176 GCA_964576015.1 uncultured Nitrososphaerota archaeon | reverse complement strand
GCTAAAAAGGGAAGATGCGGTCTTCTTAAGACGCTTCCTGAGGGGATGCCTCTTGGAAGCGATATTGCAAACCTGAGCGTATTGGGATATGACCCGGGAATATTCTCAGAGGGAAGGGGGGTGTTGGAAGCCGCCAACATGGGGATAAAGATAGCGAAAGACGAGGTTGTCCTTAGGTGCAACGTAATCTGCGTCCAAGATGGGCGGATAAAAAACCATAGCGCTGGCCACATCTCAAGCGAAGAAGCCGCAATTTTGATAAGGGATCTGAACAAGAAGCTCGGTTCTGCCAAAATAAGATTTTATTCCGGCGTAAGTTACAGGCACATTCTTATCCTTAAAGGAAATGAGTTCTCAAAAGAAGTAGACTGTACCCCACCTCATGATGTTCAAGGTACAGAGATGAGGAAAGTAATGGTAAGAGGAAACAAGAATACAAGCAAAGTATTAAATGCGCTCATTTTAAAATCGAACGAGCTGCTTGAAAACCATCCCGTAAATCTGGAAAGAGCAAAGAAGGGAAAGGATAAGGCAAATTACATCTGGCCGTGGTCTCCTGGGAAAAAACCAAAGCTGGAAAAGTTTTTCGATAAATATGGAAAGAGTGGCGCCGTGATCTCTGCCGTAGATCTATTACAGGGAATCGGAGTCTATGCCGGGTTCGATGTTATAAAAGTTGAAGGTGCCACCGGTTTAGCTAACACAAACTATGAAGGAAAAGCAAATGCGGTAATTGAGGCTCTTAAAACACATGATTTTGTATACTGCCATGTCGAAGCAAGCGACGAAGCAGGACATGAAGGGGATTATGAACTTAAGGTAAAAACGATTGAGTATTTTGACAAACGCCTGATCGGAAATGTGTTGAGAAGACTAAAAGAAATTGAGGACGAAGTCTGCATTGCCGTTTTGCCTGATCATTATACACCGTGTATAACAAAAACGCACTCATCTGAACCCGTTCCTTTCTTAATTTATAGTCCGAAACTCAAGGTCAAGGGAGGGTTCATTGAGAAATTCGATGAGTATAATTGCAGGAAAGGATCTCTCGGTCTATTAGAAGGGGAAGCGTTTATCAAAGAATTTTTCGCTTCCCATCCACCTTCACCCAAAGCAAGCACTTAACGGCACGCAGTCCTTCCAGAACCCCCGTGCAGGTTCCTGCCCTACTTTCGCTGGGTTAGCGCTTTATCTCCCATATAGTAATAATGTTGCTGTATACAGAGCCTAGTTACATCTCTGCAATCCGAACATTCGAACAGAAATCCGAACATCTAAACAGAGATCTCAATTATCCAAACTCAATATCATCATTCATAAAAGCGTTAAAAATGGGATATTGTGATTTTTATCTACCAAATAATCAAGAGAGGGTAAAGATATCCTTTTACTTAGAAGTGCACCCGCTGCTACTGTGCTGGCAACCAAGACCAAGGTTAGGTAGGGCGCTGAAAGCATCAACCTCGAAGGAAGACCTCACCGTCAACTGGGCGGGGCACTGTTGTTTTTAAAGTATATAAATTTTCGTTTTTACTACATAAATTCTGCTGTCTCATGGAGTTGAATATTATTATCACCATGCACAGGTTCCAGCTTTCTCGGTTTCACCCAGGTTCAGAAGACCGGATCAGCACCTCAAGCGATTGGGGACGGCGGGCTGAACGCCTCGGCCGAAGCCTTGGCGCGTACACCCCCGTTCCATCAACCCTGTGTTCTACAGGAGCCTTCGTCCGCTTTAACGGAATGGTTGCTTAGTCTCGGGGCGGGTTTCCCACTTAGATGCTTTCAGCGGTTATCCCTTGCTGCGTGGCTGCCCGGCATCTGCCCTACCGGACAACCGGTAAACTAGAGGCAGCGGCACACCGTTCCTCTCGTACTAGGCGCACCTTCCCCTCAAGCAACCAACGCTTCCAACAGGGAGAGTCCGACCTGTCTCACGACGGTCTAAACCCAACTCACGTTCCCTTTTAATGGGCGGGCAGCCCCACCCTTGGGAGCTGCTGCACTCCCAGGATAGGAAGAGCCGACATCTGGGTAGCAAACCGCGGGGTCGATGGGAGCTCTCACCCGCGACGGCTCTGTTATCCCCGGGGTAACTTTTCTGTCATGCCCGGCCCCCACTGAGGGGGGCACGAGCGGTCGCTAGGCCAGGCTTTCGCCCTTGGATCCCTTGCTGTTCAGGATCCAATCAAGCCAGCTTATGGCCTTGCCCTCTACGGCGGATTTCTGACCCGCCTGAGCTGACCTTAGGGCGCCCTTGATACCTTTTCAAGGGCGTGCCGCCCCAGCCGAACTGCCCACCTGCCGTTGTTCCAGAGCTTGCGCTCTGGTAAGAGATATAGCCATGAGGGGGTGGTGTTACATTGTTGCCTCCCCCAAACCCCTGAGGGCTTGGGATTGACGGCTCCCACCTACGCTCTGCAATCAAGACCCTACCCCAGCAACAGGCTGCAGTAAAGCTCCACGGGGACTTCTCCCCACGTTGGAAGTTCTTGGCCTTTTCACCAAGAGGTAGGTTCACCGGGCCCCAGGTCGGGACAGCGAGGTCCTCGTTGTTCCATTCGTGCACGTCGGAACTTACCCGACAAGGCATTTGGCTACCTTAAGAGAGTCAGAGTTACTCCCGGCCTTCAGCGGTGCTTCGCCCGGTTGTACCCGGTTTTCACAGACCGCTAGTGGCCAGGATTCAACCCCCGTTCACACCCTTACGGGCTTGCGGGGATCTATGTTTTTATTAAACAGTCGGGACCTCCTTGTTATTGCAACCTAGGCCCCCAAGCATTCACTTAAAGGCCCAGGCACCCCTTATACCGAAGGTACGGGGCTAATTTGCCGAGTTCCCTGACCTAGGGTGTTCCCGACACGCCTGAGACTACTCATCTAGGGTACCTGTGTCGGTTCTCGGTACGAACTTGGGAACTACTCGCCGACCTCCTTTTCATGGGTTCCAAGGATTAGCCGAACCAGCCATACGGCCGGCCATTTCCCACCTTCACCCGGTTCTCACCATTACGGTTCTCCCCGGGTTTCAGTAAGTTAGACAGGGCGGCAGCCCCGCTCGGCCTACCTCGAAACGAAGAGGTCGGTTGATAACGTGTCCCCAAGGCACTGGGATATTAACCAGTTTCCCAATTCGGCAGCTACAGGTTATGTGCTGCCTTAGGATCGGCTGACCCTCGGTCGACGACGCGTTGCCGAGGAAACCTGACCCTTACGGCGGAGAGGATTGTCACCTCTCTACGCTGTTACTTCCCCCAGGATTCTCACTTCTGATCGGTCCACCGGACCTCTCGACCCGGCTTCTGCCCAACCAGAACGCCTCCCTACCAACACACCAGTTACGATGTATTCTTAGGTATCTGCAGCTGACTTAGCCCCGAAAATCTTCAGGGCCCCCGATCTCGGCTGGTGAGCTGTTACGCACTCTTTAAAGGGTAACTGCTTCTAAGCCTACCTCCCAGCTGTCTCTGATCGAAGACGCCTTTCTCGTTAACACTTAGCCAGCATTTTGGGGCATTAACCTAAGTCTGGGGTGTTCCCCTCTCGACCCATGAGCTTTTCCCATGGAATCCGTATCCGCCCATCTACGCAGCTGGCAGGTTCGGAGTTCAAAAAAGAAGCTGAACCTTTCGGTTCATGTCTTCCCAATTGGTGCTCTACCCCACCAGCAAGCTCCGGGCAGTCTGGGCTGGGACCCACTTCGGGAGGAACCAGCTACCACCGAGCTTGATTGGTCTTTTGCCCCTAGGCCCAAATCAGAGGAACGAATTGCACGTCAGAACCCCTGCGGACCTCCACCAGGCTTTCGCCCGGCTTCATCCTGTTCAGGCCTAGATCGCTCGGTATCGGGTTATCACCGAGGTGACTATACAGGCCCTCATCAGACCTTGCTCCTCTCCACGTCATTCATAGCCCTCACGCTTACGCGTGTCGAACTATGAAGAGGAAGCGGATGCGAGCTATCGGTTTCCCTTCGCCTTCGAGGTTGATCCTCTTAAGCTCGCCACCTCAGTGAACTCCCTGGGCCGTGCTCCGAAACGGAAGACGTGACACCGGTCGCCCTGCCTCGTACTACCACTCTCGAGGGTTCCTTCGGCAGGGGTCTTTCCTTAAATGCCACATCGCTAGTAGCCAATTGGTTTCAGACTCTTTTCACCCCCCTCTCGGGGTTCTTTTCAGCTTTCCCTCACGGTACTAGTGCTCTATCGGACTCGGGACGTATTTAGCCTTGGAAGTCAGTGACTCCCATATTCCCACGTCAGGACCAAGACGTAGTACTCTGGAACTCCTCCCAATCAACCCAAGATACGCCTACGGGACTATCACCCTCTACGGTGAGCCTTTTCAGGCTACATCGGCTTCTTTGGGTAAGAGTAAGGAGGGTCCTAACCCTACATCCCCTTTCGCTTTCGCTAAGGGTTCGGTTTGGGCTGTTCCCCTTTCGGTCGCCCCTACTAAGGGAATTCCTATTGGTATCTTTTCCATCCCTTACTTGGATGTTTCCGTTCAGGGAGTTCCCGTTCCTTACGGAACGCCGGGGGCTGTTAACCCACGGCAGGATGTCCCATTAGGGGATCTCCGGATCAAAGGCTGCATGCGCCTACCCGGAGCATATCGCTGCTTGCCGCGCCCTTCTTCAGCGCCCGAGCCTAGCCATCCACCAATTGACGTCGGCGTGTCAGACCCGGTTACTTCTAAACCTAGTCTGGTGCCGGAAACACTGGAACCTGTGCACGGCGGTCATCACAAGGCAATCGATACCCTGCTGCGCCCTTCACTGAAGAGTTTCCTCTTCAGTTGCATGACTCATTGGACTCAATATCCTCTTTCATGTATGGTTGGGGTTAGCGGGTCTTTCGTAGGAGGTGATCCGGCCGCAGGTTCCCCTGCGGCCACCTTGTTACGACTTCTCCCCCCTTGCCGAACATAGGTTCGATATGAACAATTAGTCCAAACCTCGCCCACACTTGACTCGGGTGGAGCGACGGGCGGTGTGTGCAAGGAGCAGGGACGTATTCACCGCGCGATGGTGACGTGCGGTTACTAGGGATTCCATGTTCATGAGGGCGAGTTACAGCCCTCAATCCCAACTACGGCGAGGTTTAAGGGATTGCCTTCCCCTTTCGGGGTCGGAACCCGCTGTTCTCGCCATTGCAGCCCGCGTGTGGCCCGGGAGATTCGGGGCATGCTGACCTGCCGTAGCCCCCTCCTTCCTCCAGTTTAACACTGGCAGTCCCCTCCGTGTGCGGCTCCCTCCGTAGAGAAAGCCTAGCAACATAGGGTGGGGGTCTCGTTCGTTGCCGGACTTAACCGGACACCTCACGGCACGAACTGGCGACGGCCATGCACCTCCTCTCAGTCTGTCTAGCAAAGTCGTCAGCTTGGCCTTCATTCTACTGTCGCTCCCGGTAAGATTCCCGGCGTTGACTCCAATTAAACCGCAGGCTTCACCCCTTGTGGTGCTCCCCCGCCAATTCCTTTAAGTTTCAGCCTTGCGACCGTACTTCCCAGGCGGCGGGCTTATCGCCTTCGCTGCGGCACCGGGTTGGCACGAAGCCAACCCAACACCTAGCCCGCATCGTTTACAGCCAGGACTACGGGGGTATCTAATCCCCTTTGCTCCCCTGGCTTTCGTCCCTCACCGTCGGGCGCGTTCCAGTTGAGCGCCTTCGCCACTGGTGGTCCTTCGCGGATTATAGGATTTCGCCCCTACCCGCGAAGTACCCTCAACCTCTCCCGCCCCCTAGCCTAACAGTATCTCCAGCACGTTCAAGGTTAAGCCTTGAAATTTAACCAGAGACTTGATAGGCCGGCTACGAACGCTTTAGGCCCAATAATCGTCCCGACCACTCGCGGAGCTGGTATTACCGCGGCGGCTGACACCAGGCTTGCCCCCCGCTTATTCCCCTAGCTTACTACACTAGGGAAAAGCTACCCTCAGCGGATAGCACTCGGGGTGGCCCTGTCGCGCTTTCGCGCATTGCAGAGGTTTCGCGCCTGCTGCGCCCCGTAGGGCCTGGACCCTTGTCTCAGTGTCCATCTCCGGGCTCCCCCTCTCAGGGCCCGTACCCGTTATAGGCTTGGTGGGCCATTACCCCACCAACTACCTGATAGGGTGCGGTCCCATCCTCAGGCAACATGCATAGCATGAAACGCATATTTTTTGGATGAAGAACCATTCCAGGATCCATCATCTATCTGGGATTAGCCTCAGTTTCCCGAGGTTGTCTCCGTCCTGAGGGTAGGTTAACCACATGTTACTGAGCCGTATGCCGCGCCTCCTCATCTAGAAGCGCTGACTCGCATGGCTTAGCCTCACCCCAATAGCAGTCGGGTCCGGCAGGATCAACCGGGATTAACGTCCGCAAGGCCCGTTATTACCCCAACCATATATCATGGTTGGATATTGAGTCCAATGTAAGACCTGAAGCAGCCCAGCGGCGTTAGCGCCGGCGTTATTCAAGTCCCCATGAATATTACCGCGACCGGAGAGCGATCGATCACACCTCGGGCTAGCGCCCGTCTGGTCACGATCAACGCCGCCGATAGGTCGCGGCTAGCGTTTACACAGTTCGTGCACCACCTAACTTGACAAGCCTAGATATATCTATTACGCCTTGAACTTCTCAGCCTGTTTCCGAGATATTCGGCATTGCATTCTACACGCCACAATAAATCGCCGAAACCTGAACCTCTTCGAATTGACCATAATGATGCAAACTTTACCATGAGTGGTGAAAATAAATTGGAGCCGTTCAGTCTTATTTTATGCGTTGGTGCTTAGCTTCTTTAAAACTAAAATAATATACCACTTGATATGAATAGAGTTGTAAAGTGATCGAAATGTCACAAGAGATCAGAGTACAAAAAGGAGATCTGGTAAGGATCCACTACATTGGTAAGTTCCAGGGTGGTAAGATCTTCGACACATCCATGAGCAAGGTGGCGCAAAACGCTGGCATGTTCAATCCCTCCAGAGACTATAAACCGCTCCAGGTCAAGGTCGGTGCCGGGCAGGTAATACCCGGGTTCGAAGAGGCCCTGATGGGAATGAAGGTCAATGAAGAGAAGACTGTCACCATACCACCGGCAAAGGCCTACGGTGAGAATGGAAAGCACCCGCTAGCCGGAAAGACCTTGATCTTTTCTCTTAAACTGATCGAGATAAAGCGCTGAGATTATGGTTCAACTTGCGCCGGCCTAATAGCATACTTTCTGCTCTTTCCCCTTCATTAGATAGGCATAGGCGGATAAAATTGATGTAGCGCCCTGCCCCGCGGCTATAATGGCCTGCGCGTATGGCGTATCGGTTATGTCCCCTGCTGCAAATATACCCTCGCAGCTCGTCCGTCCATATTTGTCAATAACTATCTTGCCTGCTTCGTTCGTCTCCACAATATCTTTGATATAGTCCAGCTTTATGTCCCTCCCAATGTCGAGGAAGATCATGTCGACCTTCAGCTCCCTCAGCTCGTCCGTCTTCAGATTCTTCACCAACACACTCTCCAGCTTCTTTTCTCCCCTCATTTCCACGACCAATGAGTTGAGGAAGAACTCGACGTTGAGGCACCTCTTCACGTTCTCCACGGTTACCTCATCTGATCTGAACTGGTCCCTCCTGTGTATCAGGTAAACCTTGGCTGCAACTTTAGAGAGTACCTCCGCCCTCTGCAGGGCTGTGTTCCCGCCGCCCACTATAGCAACATTCTTGCCGGAAGTGAGGTCTATGTCGCAAGTGAGGGAGGTATTTATGCCCTTTCCCAAGAACTTCTCCTCCCCGAGCGCGTTCAGACTCTTGGGCATCCTGCCTCCGGTGACGATGACCGTTCTGCTTAAAAAGTCCCCGACAGTGCTGTATACCCTGAAAAACCCCCCTTCCTTCTCAACCTTCTTAACCTCGCCTATAATTATCTCAACGCCGTACCTCCTAGCCTGTTGCTCAAATATTATCGCAAGGTGGGGACCGCTCTTCCCAGTGTATCCAAGGTAATTCTCAATGTTCTCGGTGAGCACGACCTGACCTCCGACATCCATGGTTATTACAAGCGTGTTCAAGAGCCTCCTCCTCCCGTAGATCGCAGCCGTCAAACCGGCAGGACCAGCGCCAACGATAACCACATCATAAATATTGTTCATTCAACTCACTACTGCTAAAGTTATCCTGATTATTACCTTCTCTCGGCTTGGAATATATCGATGATCTGGACTACCGCCTCTTGCCCAAGATCTTTGGGCCAAGGGGAATCGTATCGGGACCTACAACGGAGTTGGTGACTATGGCGAAGCTTGTGTACGCTGCAAACCCAGCGGTGAGGAATCCGATGTAGCCACCCAGTTGCGTCAGACTTGTATTGCCGGTGATGTCGCCTGCCCCCAGCACGAAGAATGCGAGCCAAAGGAAGAGGAACGTCAGAGTGAGAGACAGATTTATGGTCAGCGTCGGGATCCACATGTAGAACGTGAATATCCCCCAGAGTATGAGTGCCGTGCCGATTGCGATTGCCGGAGGATTGATTATCCCCATGCTCTTGAAGAGTACGAGCAGAGCGTAGAAGAGCCAAAAGGCACCGTAACTTGAAAAGGCGGTGAATCCGAAGGTATTGCCTTTCCTCATCTCAAAGACACCCGTTATTAATTGCCCAAGCCCCCCGTAGGCAAAGGCAAGGGGCATGACCACCGCGGCCGTCGTAGCGGGTAAAAGTCCTGCGTTTGCGAAGCTCAACAGGAAGGTTGTGAATGCGAATGCTGCCAGTCCGAGCGGTGCTGGGTCGGCCAGTAAAGCTTTTTCAGTCGGACTGCTACTCATTACTCAATTACCTCCCCATCTCCTCTTCCACACTGTGTATTTCGGCCTTGAAATCTTCATAGGCCTTCTGTGCCTCTTCTACGCTGGTTGCGTCTTCTAGTGTCGTTGTATCGCCGATGCTCCTTTCTTCTACAACTGCGCCTATCAGCCTCCTCATTATCTTACCGCTGCGCGTCTTTGGCAGTTTGTTGACAAAGTAAAGCGACTGTGGGGCGGCGATCGGTCCGATGGTCTGTCTAATGTGGTTAATAAGCTCGGTCCTCAATTGTGGTGAAGCGATATGCCCCGGTCTGAGTATGACAAAGGCAACAGGAACCTGCATCTTTATCGGATCAGCCTTACCTATTACTGCGGACTCCGCCACAGCGGGGTGCGATATCAACGCATCCTCCAGCTCGATGGTCCCGATCCTATGCCCTGCCACCTTGAGAACCTCATCAGCCCTGCCTAGTAGCCAGAAGTAGCCGTCTTCATCCCTCATGGCATAGTCCCCAGGGTAATAGAAGCCCGGGAACTTGGTAAAGTAGGTGTTCTTGTATCTCTCGTGGTCGCCCCACAAGGTTATAAACTGGCCTGGCCACGGTTTCCTTATCACGAGCAACCCCCTCTCATTGGGCTTGGTTATCCTTCTATCCTCGGTGTACACATCGGCGTCGACCCCCGGCAAGGGAAAGGTGGCCGAACCTTGCTTGAGCGGGACGAGTGCAAGACCCGGCTGAGGGCTGATCATAATTCCACCAGTCTCGGTCTGCCACCAAGTGTCAACTATTGGGGTCCTTTCGTGACCTATGTTCTTGTAGTACCAGCTCCACGCCTCGGGATTGATGGGTTCCCCAACTGAACCGAGTATCCTTAGAGTGGAGAGGTCGTGTTTCTTAACCCACTCCTCTCCGTACTTCATATGCATTCTTATCGAGGTTGGGGAGGTGTAGAGGATAGTGATTCCGTACCTCTCGATCATGTCCCACCATCTGTCTGGACGGGGGTAGTCGGGAGCGCCCTCATATATGAAAGAGGTGACGCCGCTGATCAGTGGACCATAAACGATGTAGGTGTGACCAGTAATCCAGCCGATATCTGCAGCGCACCAGTAAATATCTTTGTCATTCACATCAAATACCACCTTCTGTGTGAAGTCGGCCCAAACCATGTAACCCGCAGTGCCGTGCGTGGCTCCCTTCGGCTTCCCAGTTGTACCAGAGGTGTAAAGTATGAAGCTTGGGTGTGTCCCCTCAAGCTTCTCAGGCTCAACGTACGGGTCGGCGGACTCGACCAATTCGTGGTACCACAGATCTCTATCCTCCACCATGTTGATCAGGTTGTGCCCTCTCCTCACGACCAAGACCTTCTCTACTGTAGTGGTATGCTTGAGCGCTTCGTCCACTATCGATTTGATCTCAACGGTTTTGCCTCTCCTATAACCTTCGTCAGCCGTTATGATCACTTTACTTTGCGAGTCGTTAACTCTATCAGCGATCGCGTGAGCAGTGAAGCCAGCGAAGATAACGGAGTGGATCGCTCCAATCCTGACAGTCGCGAGCATGCTGATTACTAATTCAGGGATCATGGGCATATACATCGTCACCCTGTCTCCCTTTCTTACTCCAAGCTTCTTGAGGATCGACGAAAACTTGTTCACTTCTCTGAATAAATCATAGTAGGTAAGAGTCCGCTTCTCTCCGTTCTCTCCTTCCCAGTAGAAGGCGACTTTGTTCTTTCTCCAACTCCCCACATGCCGGTCCAATGCGTTGTATGAGATGTTAGTCTTCCTTATCGGGAACCACTTGGCGTACGGAGGCTCATCGATGGACTGATACGCGGGTCCATTTTTTTCATACCAGAAGAGATCGTCAGCAAATTTTTGCCAGAAGGTCTCTGGGTCCTCTAAACTCTGCTTACGAACTTCCTTCAGGATGTTTACATCTGGATGAATGATCTTCGATGTGGGCAGGACACCTAAAATTTTTTCCAACGCCTTTCCCCCTTATCCTTTACCTACGGTTGCTGGTCTTAGACTTGATGTTGGCAATTTCCGCATACGAAGCCTTCTGTTTACAGAACAGCATAATTTCGTTTAATCGCAGGTACATCTCCTTTGCCATAGGTCAAACCCTGCGTTGTCATTCTATATAAACGTTTTTAATAATTACAATTATTTATAATTACAATTAGAGTCCAGATGAAACGCCTACGCGGACATTATCTGCTCTTCTCCCTCACCTTCAATATGAGCCACTGATTCTTTCCAGCCTTCTTGAATCTTTTGAGCACATACCTCCCTTGGATCCTATTGCCCTTGATGAGGATCTCTATCATGTCATCGTTCCATATGACTGGCTCATAGGCGCCTTTATCCCATATCTTCACTGTTCCAGCCCCATATTCGCCCTTCGGTATTTCTCCCTCGAAACCTCTGTACTCCAGCGGATGATCCTCCACCTGTATGGCAAGCCTCTTATCTCCTGGCACCTCGGGGAGCCCCTTTGGAATGGCCCAACTCTTCAAGACCCCCTCCTTCTCTAAGCGCAGATCGTAGTGAAGCCTTCGTGCATGGTGCTCCTGAACAACATAAACCATCCCTTCTCTTGGCATCTCCTTCTTCACCTCAGCTGGTATAGATCTTGGCTCCGGCGTACTACTGAAGTCCCTCTTGAATAGGTACTCCTTGAGTCTTTCTAAATTCTACCTTCTCAGATATCAAACTTGAGTTTCAAAATAAGTGGGCCCGGAGGGATTCGAACCCTCGACCACTCGATTATCAGTCGAGTGCTCATACCAAACTGAGCTACGAGCCCTCAATTTCAAGAGATAACCCTCATACGGATTTATTCTTTTTGCCCTTACAAAAGCTTAAATCACCCATTACTGACCTTCCATTAACGAGGGCCGGTAGATCAGTCGCAGATCGCCCGCCTCGCACGCGGGAGGCCGCGGGTTCAAGTCCCGCCCGGTCCACCATTTACTATCTTTCTATTAATTTTTCTGTAAGACCTAAACAATTATAATTCGACTTAATCTATGACAAAATATATACCAATGTTCACGCTAGATTTAACGGGGACATAAGGATGAAGATCGGGCAAGAGTTCCATCCGAACCTGAAGATGAAGACGCTCTTCTTAACATATCTGGTATTGATCACTATCCCTCTATATGTACTGGGTTTAGCGTTAACATCCTACCTCTTCCTCATAAAGGAATATCTAGTTGCAACGGTACTGGCATTTATCTACGTTCTGCCACTTGTGGTGGTAACACTCTTCATCGGCTACTGGATCCCGAAGTACTACTCCTCAATTAAGTACGTCTTAAGCGAGAACGAGGTGAGGGTCGAAAGGGGTGTTTGGTGGAAGATGCGTCACGCAGTCCCCTACTCCCGAATAATGAGTATCGACACGATTCAGGGACCAATATCGAGGCATTTCGACCTTGGCACGGTGGACATATACACCGCAGGATACACTGGGCAGGCTGGCGGAACCGGTGGACCTGGGGTTAGAAGATCTGAGGCCGCCATCATTCACGTCCCTGACTTTTTAGCATTGAGGGAAGAAATATTGGGCGTCGTCAAAGGCAAACCGCTCTTCGCCTCGCCGGGCGAGGCGTCGGATAGCATAGGTCAAAAGATGCTTGAAGAACTTCGGGAGATCAGAAAACTGCTCAAGCCATAGACCCCTCATTTTCATCCCCGTAGTCAAAATCTTAAATATCAACATGCTTCTTGTTTAAAAGAGCGTGGTTTTATGGTCGTCGATGAGGGCGCATCCAGTAAGGAGCAAAGGTGTAGGAAGGATCTAAAGTCCGCAAAGTTAGTTGTTGTTAAAATCGGAGCTTCATCTCTCTCCAACACCGCCGGCGCTCTTGACCGCGGAAAAATAGGGTTGCTATGCGACGAACTGGCAAACCTGAAGAGGCGCGGAATTGATGTTGTGCTAGTCTCTTCTGGTGCTATAAGGGGGGGCAAGGCCATCATGCTCGACCGCATCAAGAACGGAGAGATCCCAGGTCTCCAAGCGCTTGCTGCAATAGGGCAAGTGGTGCTTATGGAGTCGTATCGGGACACCATGGCCGGCAAGGGTTATAACGTTGGTCAAATACTGCTGACGTGGGACGACTTTAGGAACAAGAGGCGCCTCAGGAACCTGCTCAACACATTCAACACACTTCTCTCGCTGGACGTCATCCCGATAATAAACGAGAACGACACCATAGCCGCTGACGAGATAAAGTTCGGGGACAACGACACCCTCTCCGCTCTCGTGGCCAAGTACATGCAGGCAGACCTCCTCGTCCTACTCTCCGACATAGACGGTCTTTATATGGGAAATCCAAAGCGCCCCGGCTCAAAGCTGATATCCTGCATAGAAAATATAGCGCCAGAGATCGAGAGGCTAGCCTCTGAAGGTCATGGCGGGTTTGGGGGAATGAAGACCAAACTGAAGGCTGCCAAGCTCGCGACAGAGGCCACTATCCCGATGGTTATTGCAAATGGTGCAGATAAGAAGGCACTTGAACGAATAATCGCCGGCGAGAAGATTGGCACGATCTTTATCCCGAGGGATCCTCATGAGCAATAATGAATTGATGGAAAAGATATCAGAGGCAAGAAGGGCCAGCCTCCAGCTCGCACAGCTATCCCGCAAAGTAAAGGACAGGGCTCTTAGATTTGCAGCCAAGGCTATCTTGGAGCATAGAGAGGAGATACTCGATGCTAACAAAAAAGATATGGTAGCCGGAAGGGTTCTTTTTGAACTAGGAAAGCTCCCCAAACCTCTTCTGGACCGCCTGAAGCTCGACGAGACAAAAATCCTTGAGATATCAAAGATGGTAGACAGCGTTGCCGACCTTGACGATCCAGTGGGCAAGACGCTCTATGCGATGAAGATGGACGTTGGGTTGGAACTATTCAAGATAACCGTACCCTTTGGCGTAATCGTTTCAATCTTTGAAAGCAGGCCAGACGCCCTACCCCAGATAGCATCTTTATGCATCAAATCTGGAAACTCCGTCTTGCTTAAGGGAGGATCCGAGGCACTGGAATCCAACAGGGCGGTCTACCGGGTTATTAACGAGGCGTTCCTTGCCGAGGGCTTGCCCGCCGGCTGTATGCAACTGGTAGAGGGGCGATCCGCCGTCAGTGAGCTCCTGAAGATGGAAGGGCTAGTCGACCTCATAATCCCCCGCGGCAGTAACAAGTTCATCAGGTATATACAGGAGAACACTGAGATTCCAGTTCTTGGTCACTCCTCCGGCATCTGCCACGTATACGTCGACAGAGCTGCCGATCCAAAAAAGGTGGTGGCGATATGCTATGATGCTAGGGTTCAGTATCCTGCCGCCTGTAACTCCATGAAAATACTGCTTATCCATGAGAAAGTTGCACCCGATCTGCTCCCCAAGATCGCCAAGAGGCTCGTGGAAAGCGGGGTCAGGATAAAAGGGTGCTCCAGGTCCCTAAAGATAATTAGGTCCAACGGCATCCCTGTCGAGAAGGCAGGCGATGAGGACTGGTCTACCGAGTACCTTGAGATGGTGCTTCCAGTAAGGGTTGTCGGTGGCGTGGACGAGGCAATAGAACACATAAATCGCTACGGATCCCATCACACCGACTCCATCCTCTCCGAAGATGCAGCAGCGGTAAAGAAGTTCATAAATATGGTGGATTCCTCCACAGTTATCCACAATGCTTCAACTCGTTTCAGCGATGGCTACCGGTACGGATTGGGTGCCGAGGTTGGTATAAGCACAAACAAGGTCCACGCCCGTGGGCCGGTGGGGCTGGAAGGGCTCGTCACGACAAAGTATATACTGCTAGGCTCAGGTCAGAAAGTGTCAGACTATGTTGGAAAGGATGCCGCGCATTTTCTCCATGAAAAGGAGACAGCAGACTGGAAAGGGAGGATGGGTGCATGGGGAAGATAAATTTTGGCATTGTGGGTTACGGCAAGATGGGCTCCTCTCTTGTTAAGGGGGCTTTGAACTCCGGCTTATTATCTACAAAAAACACTAAGGTCTATGATTTAAACCGCGCAAGGATAGAACTCGCAAAGAGAGAAGGTCTCTCTATAGTTGAGAGCTTGGCTGGGATAGTCGGTTCAGACTTCATTCTTCTGGCTGTGAAACCAGAAGAAATGCCGAAACTGCTCTACGAACTTAAAGCGTTGATCCCAGCAGGAAGCGCCCTCTTGATCTCCATCGCTGCAGGGATCAAAATTGCCTCAATCGAATCTAGACTTGGTGAAGGCTCGAGGGTCATACGGGTGATGCCAAACATCGCCGCGTCAGTGAACGAGGCGGCATCCGTCTTTGTTCCAAACCGCTGGACCAGAGCTTCTGACATCAAGTTCGTAGCATTACTCCTAAAAGGTATAGGCGTGGCTTACAGGCTTGACAATGAATCGGTGATAGACGCGGTGACCGGCCTCAGCGGCAGCGGACCTGCCTACTTCTTCCTTATGATGAAGGCCCTCCAAGACGCCGGCAAGAGGTCTGGTCTTTCCGATGATCTGGTTCGGTCGCTGGTTTCGCAGACCTGCAGGGGTGCAGGAACCCTTGCCCTCCGTTCAAACGATTCTTTTGATCAGCTAATCAAGGCTGTCGCCTCTCCTGGAGGAACTACAGAGGAGGCTCTGAGGGTTATGGAGTCCAAGGGCTTCTCTCAAACCGTAATAGAAGCAGTCGTTGCCGCAATAGAGAAATCTAAAAAAATAAACTATCCCTGAGCTGCATACCTCAATATTGCGACAATCCCGCCGAAGGATCCATGAAGCATCTTGCCCTCATCCGTCTCGGTTGATACCACCTCAACCTTGGTATTGGTATTCTCCGCCATGGTCGCAAGCTCGTCCACTATACTCTTGATCTCCAACTCCTCCATCATTCCGCCGCACTTATCGCAGGTCTCCCTTCCCCCCTTGGCCAGTAGCGCCTCTTTTTTCAGCGTTTCCTGCCTAATGTTGCTGCAGACCTGGCACTTGTAGCTAACCCTGTAAGTCTCAATACCACCCGAAAGGAGCAGCATCTTGACTATCCCCTTTCCGAGCTTCTCCCTTACCTCCTTCTCACCATACGTCACCTGATTGGGGCTCTTGGCCAATAGAAGCAAAAAGCTTTGAACGAGCTTCTTCTCCTTCACGTACTCAACGTTCTTCAGCACCTCCTTCGACTTTTCGAGAAGCTCGTATATTCCAGGCTCCTCCGTATACCCGAGATCCTCCACGCTCAGGACCTTCTTCTGGAGCTGGTAGTGAAGGTGCTGCCCTCCGTAGAAATCGCTCTTGGTAGGGCCGGGTCCGCCGATAATTATCCCCTTCAGATTTCCGATTGGCAGGAATATCTTCTCGGCATGGGTCGCCACCCTCTTGTTGAACTCATTGGCTGCGATCTCAATCAGCCTCTGAAACCTCCTTGCAGACTGCCCTCCGGCATCGTGCTTGCCCGGAACCCCTGACGTTATTGTCTCAACGATCTCCACTCTGCGCCCACTCAGCAGCGCAAAAGTCGCGTCACTCCTGTCCATGACTATGAGCCCATAGATATCCTTCTCCGCAAGGATCTCCTTGATAGGGTCTAAAAAAAACTTGGCATCGCACCTGTAATAGTAGATGCTTATTGGCTCAGGCGGCTCGATGACGTAGGTCTCCATTTTCTCGGTCCCAGGTCCGCCACGAGGAATGGCTCCACTGAATATGACGAGCCCATTCTCTGGAGGCATTCTGAAGAGCCTCAGCTTCTGCATTATACTCTCTATGGCATCTTGAACGTTCTTTCTTGTTGACTTTGACTTTATGTTAGCCGCTGTGCCGTACTCCATCCTGAGGTTATTCATAGCATCGGAGATCTGCCTGCCAGGGGGGACGTAAAGTGATACGAGTTCGGTGGCTTTTCCTTCTTTAGACTCGAGCTCCTCCACCAACCTCTTGAGCCTGTACAGCTCGAGCGAACTCCTCTTGGTCTCCGACAATTGCAGCGACCTCAGCTTTATCGAGAAACATTCAACCTTTATATAACTTGCATTATTAAGTTTCTGCGGTGGACGCCATGAAAGTCACCATCAAACTGAGCGGGCACATCCTTTTTCCTACTTTAGGGGCGACGCCTGACCTCAAAAAGTATGTCGCCGTCATAAGAGAGGTCAAGACCCTCGGACACGATCCCTTCGTTGTGGTCGGCGGGGGCGAACCCGCCCGTTACTACATCCGGCTGGCAAGGGAGCAGGGGGCTGATGAATCGACCTGCGACCAGATCGGGATAACCGTAGCCATCCTCAACGCCAGGATCCTCATAAGCGCCATGGGTGAAGATGCCTGCCAGTTCGTACCCAAAAACTTTGAAGAGCTAGACAGAGCCCTTTCGACCGGTAAGGTTGTCGTAATGGGCGGACTGCAGCCTGGCCAGTCCACAAACGCGGTCTCCTGCATACTCGCTGAGCGCTCCGGTTCAAAACTCTTAATCAATACCACCACGGTAGACGGCGTGTACAGTAAAGATCCCAAGAAGGATCCGTCCGCAAAGAAGTATGTAAAAATAAGCGTAGCAGGGCTGACAAAGGTTCTTGAAAGGCTGGGAACTAGGGCCGGTGAGTACGATCTCCTGGATCCAGTTGCCCTGAAGATCATTCAGCGCTCCAAGATAACCACCAAAGTAATAGATGGCAGAGACCCGAAGAATATTTTAAGGGCAATCAAAGGTGAGAGGATAGGCACAACGATTGTACCCTAGCGGTGTAAAATATGTCGAGGAGAAGAGAGGAAGACAAGTGGGGACCACACTCCCACTGTATTGTCTGTGGCAATGCTATCCCGGAGGGCGAGAAGACCTGCTCTGAGGAGTGTGCCAAGAAGTACGATAACGAGGCAAACCGCTACAAGCGGCAGAAAAAGATGAACTACATCTTCATAGCGGGCATGGGTGGGATCATCGTCTTATTCTTTCTCATCTCATATCTAAGGTCGGGCGGTTAAAAGTTAAATATTCCCCAGACCTTTTCTTAATTTGGGCGGGGGTTCCCTAGCCAGGTTAAAGGGGAAGGACTCAAGATCTAATGATGGGTTATCCTTTGGCGTAGGTCTTCGAGGGTTCAAATCCCTCCCCCCGCACCATCCTTAACCACCCTATAACAATATCGAACTCAATTTGTATATGTTTTCTTGTCCCAACTCGCTGATTGTTGTTGAAAAACTATAAAGCCAGAATATCATCTATGAATAATCACAACCAAACGAAGGGGAATTCATTGTCTTCAATCAGAACGGAGAAGTCCGCCGGGTTTCTAATCTTCAAGAGGAACGGAACGGTGCGATACCTCTTTCTAAAAATTAAGGGTAGGTTCGACGTGCCAAAGGGTCTTCAACAGCCAGGCGAGGACGATCTTACTTGTGCGATGAGAGAGCTGAAGGAGGAGACCGGTATTACCAATGCCACAATAATACCTCACTTCAAAAAGACTTCGCGCTACTTCTACAGGTGGGAAAATTCGCTTGTGAAGAAGGAGGTTGTTTACTTCCTAGCCGAATCCAAGTCAGGGAGCATCAGGGTGTCGGAGGAGCACGATGGCTACACTTGGATGACCAAGGAGGAAGTTCTAGTAAATATACGATATCAAAACCTTAAGGAGCTTGTCGAGGAGGCAGATCAGATCATCCGCCCTAAATCAACAGCTCAACCCTCAAATTTATAAAAGCCTTGATCTTTTCTCTTTTTGGTGCGGCAATTGAAACTGCCTGAAGTCTATGGTTTATTGATATCCTGGGTCGTCATCAGCTTTTGCTTCTCCGTATCATACCTCATAAACTACCCTGCTTTCTTCTACATCGCATTTATGCTTTCTACGGCCTCCGCTGGACTTGGATTCATCCTCCACGAACTGGCTCACAGAAATACTGCAAAGAGGTATGGTTGCTACGCCTACTACCAGGTCTGGTGGTGGGGCATCGTTCTAGCCCTTGCTGTAGCGATCCTGACGCAGGGGCAGTTCATATTTGCAGCTTTAGGAGCGGTTTATATCTCCCCCATGGTCGCATCCACAATGTTAGACTCCGATGCCATAAAGAGGGCCTTTGGGATTATTTCACTCGCCGGTCCATCCATGAACCTCCTGTTAGCCGCAGCATTCTACGTCCTATCATACGCCGGCGGTCTGTTCGAGGTTTTAGCGATAATTGGCATTCAGATAAACCTCTGGCTGGCAGCGTTCAACCTCATACCCATCCCGCCATTCGATGGATCCAAGATATTCAATTGGTCAAAGCTTGTGTGGGTAATCTTTGCTATCCCTGCGTGGCTCCTGACGTTATTCCTGCCTCTGATCTAGCCGATAAAACCCTTAAATTTAGTAATAGCACAATCTTATCTGGTGTTGCGAATGACCGAAATCGACTATGAACTCTCTATTCTTAAGGAGTTGGTTGCTATAGATACCGATGTCCTCAAGAAGACGGGCTACTCCAAATGCGCCTCTCTCCTGTCAAATAGAATGCGCGAACTCGGCCTGAATGTCGAGATCTTCGACCCTATAGAAAAGGCGGGGGATGAAAAACCACGTCCCAATGTCATAGGAACATTGGATGTGGGAGCAAAGGAGACCATAGGGTTAGTCACCCATTACGATGTTGTCCCGCCTGGGGGCAACTGGACCAAGGATCCATTCAAGCTTACCGTTGAGAACGATAAAGCATTCGGCAGGGGCACAGCCGACGACAAGAGCGCTATAGCTGCCTGCCTCGGCGCCATCAACCTCATCAGGGATACCGCAAGGTTAAACGTCAAGTTGATCGCATCGCCGGAGGAGGAGATCGGGGGAGAATGGGGGATAGGCTACATCATGGATGAGGTGGGCTTGAGGTTCGACTTTGGGGTCGTAGTGGACTCCATGCCAAACTTCATCTCTATTGGCGCCAGCGGGGTCTTCTCTGGCGAGATAAAAGTAATCGGCAAACAGGGGCACGCAGGTTATCCGCATAGAGCAGACAACCCTATACCCAAATTGTCCCGACTCATCACTGCTTTTAATGAGTTCGCGAAGATGCGAGAACGTAAACTATCCGTAGTGGACGCCCCACCCGACTCTCCCCTGAAGAAGGTCTGGGGGAGGATTTCCTTTACCATGATAGGAGGTGGAGAGAAGGAGAACATCATCCCAGGGGAGGCTTGGACAAGGTTTGATATGCGTTTGCTTCCCGAAGAGGCCTCTGAAGAGGCGCGCTTCGAGTTGCTCACCTTCTTCGACAAGACGAAGGAGAAGCTCAAAATAGACGCAAAACTCTCCTTCGGCAATTTTAGTGCAGGATACCTTACAAACCCCTCAGAGCCCTTCGTTAGGCGTTTTGCAGACGCAACGACCTTAGTCTTTGGCTCCCCTCTGCCCATCGCCGCCTCCTTGGGAGGGGACGATGGGAAGTTCCTTGCTAACAAAAATATCCCAGTCATTAGCTATGGTACCATAGCCGAGGACTCTCACTTCCACGGGGTCGACGAGTTTGTGCGCCTCAAGGACCTTAAGAACGTGAGAGATGTCTTCGTCCGCCTCATCGGATAGTTTTTTAACCTCTATCCATTTACCTCCTTTTATGAAACCCTTTCTCGTCATAGCCACAATCAATGAACTCACCAACCTTAAAGGGCTGATTGAAAAACTGTGTACCAACTCGACAAAGGTTATAGTTGTGGACGAGGGAGACGAGTCCATAAGGGCTCGGAACGAAAGGATCCTTCAAAACGTAAATAGGGCATATTACGGTCCCAGAGAGAGAAGGGAGTGGTTCAGGGGAAGGTTTGGTAAGAACTGGGAGAAGTTCTTATCAGTAATACCTGAAAAGGCACACGCAGAGACAAGTTTTGGCTTCCTTGTTGCTTATGAGGAGGGCGCAGATTTCATTATCGAGCTTGATGATGATGTTTTTATTGAAGACCTAATCGAAGGTCACAGATCCAACCTATTCGGCGAGACTGGGGAGACCGTCTCTTCAGGAGCAAGATGGTACAATACTATGGACACCATTGCTCTGAACAAGAAAGGCAGTTTCTTCCCGAGGGGGCATCCATATTCCCCGGAAACCAGGGTTGAGAACTATAAGTGGCATAAAACTGGTGGTACATGCGTACTTAATATGGGGCACTGGATAGGTAACCCCGACCTCGATGCCTTAACGATCCTGTATTACGGTGGCCTCGATGGCAGATGCCACGTCAAGGGAACCAAGCTAAAGAGAGATAAAGTTGTTGTCGGCAAGGGGACATACTTTGCCATCTGTAGCATGAATGCCGCCTTTGTGCCAAAGGTTGTTCCTGCCTTCTACCAACTGTACATGAACACAATGGGCATAGACCGGTTCGACGACATATGGTCAGGAATATTCCTAAAGAGGGTAGC
>CAZNTO010000010.1:20904-22095 GCA_964576015.1 uncultured Nitrososphaerota archaeon | reverse complement strand
AAAGTGGCGGGCCTGAAGGGATTTGAACCCTTGGCCAATGGGTTAAGAGCTTCGGCTGCTTCCGCATCCACCGCTCTACCGTACTGAGCTACAGGCCCTCCGCCTTCTCGTTCAAGAAACAGTAATTTAAGAGTTACGCTGAATAGTTGTTGGGGTTTATTTTGGGGTCGCTCAAATTCATTGGTCTCGGTCTCTACAGTGAGAAGGGGATAAGCCTCTACGGTCTTGAGAAGGCCAAGGCGGCAGACGAGGTCTTGCTGGAAAGCTACACCAACATGTTGCCTGGTCTTAATATCAATTCCCTTGAGGCACTTCTTGGGAAAAAGGTCAAGGTCGTTGACCGCAAATACGTTGAGGACGGAAGGGATATCCTGTCGTTGGCATCCAAGAAGGATATCGCCATGCTTGTGGCAGGTGACCCCTTCATTGCCACTACTCATGTAGACCTCAGGATAAGGGCAGTGAAGCAGGGAATACCGGTAGAGGTGGCTAACGCCCCCTCTATCATCTCGGTCGCCCCCGGCGCTGTGGGCCTGCAGAATTACAAGTTCGGCAAGTCCTCCACAATAACCTTCCCTGAGCCCTACTCTGATGTACCATACGACACGCTAAAACTCAACAGAAGTGCAGGCCTCCACACATTCTTCTTCCTTGACCTCAGGGCGGAGGAGAAGTATTTCATGTCAGTTGGCGAGGGTATACGGATGCTGATGGTAATGGAACACAGGCGTGGCGAGGGCATCATGCACAAGGATCTACTGTTAGTAGGGCTAGCGAGAGCTGGCGGTCCGGAGCAATTTGTGAAGGCTGGCAGGGCGGGAGATCTCCTCTCCGTTGACTTTGGAGATCCTCCCCATGCGATTATAGTGCCAGGTAAGTTGCACTTCATGGAGGCCGAGGCTCTCATCCTATTGGCCAAGGCGGACAAAGATCTAGTGGAGATGAATCTCTAGTGTTCGAGGAGGAGGCAAAGAAGAAGCTGGAACGGTACATCTCGGGCACGGAGAGGGCCTTCAGGGAGATGGAGGTACTACCGCCCGCAGATAATGCCCTAAAGAAAGCCCTCGAGAATAACATCTCTCTCTCAAAGCAGTACCTTGAGGACAGCAAGCACTACTTGGGTAAGGGAGACCTTATTACTGCTCTTGTTTGTATCGCCTATTGTGAGGGCCTTATCGACTCGTGTAGAAA
>CAZNTO010000010.1:18714-20804 GCA_964576015.1 uncultured Nitrososphaerota archaeon | reverse complement strand
TGCACCGGAGGGCGCTGGTAGAGGCATTAAAACCCGTGGATGAGGTGATCCTCGGCGGGGTGGACCTTAACACCGCCAAGGTAATCCAAAAAGTGAAACCGGATATAATCGCACTTGGCTATGACCAGGGCGATATCGCCGAGCTGATCGCGAGGCAGGGCGGTGCAGGGAAGGTTGTTCGCCTGAAGAAGTACGGCGATGTAAGCTCCTCCATGATAAGGAAGCTGATATACTCCACCAACAAAAAGCAGGTCAAAGCAAAATCTTAAGCCGAACGAGATCGCCGTCCTTAAGCTTGAGCTTCTTCCTCAGCGACTCCTCAGCCACGACCTCGAGCACATCCTGACCGTAATGCGTCCTGTGTATCATCAATATGGCTCCCTCCGTCTTCTCGTTGATTAGCACCTTGAAGCACTTAACGTCCCCATAGGTCCTTTCGCCGTTGATGAACCCCTTCACCACTATGCTGGGAAGCGCCTCCAGATCCTTCCTAGCCTTTATATCCGTAATGGACCTGAGCCTCAGGTTCAGCGTGCCTGGATAGGGTTTAAACCCAAGCCTCTCGACAAACTGATCCTTGTAGCCGCTTTTAGTGACATAATAAGCCCCTTCACCGAAGCCAGAGAAGACGACGCCGTTGAGGAAGATTATGTGAGCAGCCTCCTCAAATCCTATCTTAAGGGCGTGGTAAACGTCCTTTAGTGTTGCCACCCCTCTCTCAGTGATGGCGATGTTCTGGCCTTTGGTCGTCAACTCCCTCGTTACATACCCCTCACTCATCAGCTCAAGGAGCCTCCGGGATGCCGTCTGTTGCGATGTTCCAATGATCTTGCCAAAGTCGTTGGTGCCTAGAAATATCTGCCTCTTGTGCCCTCCCATCTTGAATAGCTGAAAGAGAGCGAACCAGAGTTCACTGTCCACATGAGTCGCCCCTTAACGCCTCTCTAGAGATCGAATCGGCTAGAAATAAAGGCTCTGGCTTCCTGTGAACCCTGATGCAGCCTCTTACGATGCTGACGGCCAGGTCGAGGCTCATCCTGTGTCCAACGCTCACGTATACTCCCTTCTTGCCATCCTTGATAGTCAGCCCCACCCTCCTCCCCAGCAGCAGTATGGTTCCTCTATCATTTACCTCGCCTTCCAGACCCATCAGCCTGCCAGCTACCCCTATTGTGGGCACGTCGAAGACAACCCCGAAGTGTGAGGCGGATCCACAAAATGCCGGATGGTACATCCCATGCCCGTCAATGATGAAGATATCGGGGCTCTTCTCCAGCGTACGGATCAGCGATGTGAAGAATGACATTTCTCTGAATGCTAAAAATGTAGGGATGTAAGGAATTGCAGCTGGCTTGTATACAACCTTCGTCTCAATTATCTTCAGGTCAGGATAGGATAGAACAACCGCGGCACCCGCTCCCCTTTCCCCACGGTACGAAACATCCATTCCGCATATGGTCTTGACAGTTCTGCCTGTATACTCCTCAGATACCTTCTTCGATAGGAGCTGTTGCGCGAACCTCGCCTTCTTCAGGTCAAATATACTTGGGCCCTCCATGAGCCAGAGTTTAATCGGTCTCTGAGTGGACCCCAATAAACACGGGCCCTCTCACGTCAACCTTGCCCTGCCTGCTCGAGATGAACCTTATTCCCACGTCCGACACCTTCAGGTTAATGTCGCTCGGCAGCTTCGCCATCCTCACCCTGATCTCCGTCTTTCCCTCCCTCTCGATCCTTGTGGCAGCTGCCTTGGCAACGGCATCCAGATACCTTATACCCGTTTTAATCCCCTTCTCCCTTGCCTCTTTTATTAGATCGACCTTATCCATCCCCTTCTCAGGGATCCCGAGAATAGTTGCGTTCAACACCATAATCTCATTAAATGCAGCAGGACCAACAAGCCTTACATTCGGGTCTGGTTCGAAGACCTTTACTGTAACCTTCCTTCCACCTACCTTCCCTTCGTATGCCACAAACTCGCAGGGGCTTTCAGCATCCCTATTCTTCACGAGGGTTTCAACAATCGCCTTCTCAATCGCCTTCCCCTCATCGGTTCTGGGCTCCTCGATGAATGAGATCTGCTTGGCTAA
>CAZNTO010000010.1:13093-18614 GCA_964576015.1 uncultured Nitrososphaerota archaeon | reverse complement strand
ATCTCCTTGAACCCGAGCCTGTTCAGGATTTCATTCGAGACGATTTTCCCGTCCTCGATGGAGACCTCCTCGTCCATTATCACTGAGGATGCTGCGTGGTGAAACCTGAGATGGGAGGCATCCTCCTGTTGCTCCCTCCTTGCCCTCAGCGCGACCGAGAAGAGCTTGATAGGCATCTCCAGCTTATGCTGAACGGCCGCACACGTCAGGAACCAGGCGCTGGTCATATGCGACCTGAGCAGCAACTTTGTTGAGGTCGCCTCCAGTTTCTTGAATTGCGGGAACGCCTCATTGAGTATCTTGAGCGCCAGCACATCGGTGACCCTCAAGGCATCAGCGATCCTCTCAACAAGATCATCACCCTCTATCCTGCCCTTCTTGTAATCGTGAAAGGTCTCCTTCAGTTTGGAGATATTCCCCTCGTCAGTGGGTCCGCCCAGCCTCTTTATGGAGGCTATTTCCTTGGCGCCTATGCCTATATCCGGTCTGGGCAGGACTGCAAGGTAGTAGCACCTGTCCAGTATCGCTGGGGCCTCATTGCCATACTGTTTGTATATGTCCGCCTCATCGACTATCATCGGATTCACGACTTCGTTGAAACCTAGATCAAGGTAGATGCTCCTGAGGAGGTTTGCTGTCTCTGCCAAGACGTGCGTTACCCCCTTCCCTCCCTTGACAAAGGCACCCTTCCCTCCCACGAGCGACCCTGTCTCCCTCCACGCCGCCTCAAAATCCCTGTCAGCCTTCGCAAGTATGTCCTTTGTGTTTAAACGCAAACCTATTTGCTCCCCCTCTTCAAAGCTCTATCAATGCGACTTCTTATGAGCTGTCCCTGATAGGCCAAGGTCACGTCTCCCCTTGTCTCCTCCACCAGCCTCCTGATCACATCCACCTTCCTCTTCAGGTTGGGGACAACCGCCCTCGGGTAATCCAAACTTTTTAGGGCGGTGTAGACCTCGTCCATCACGCCGAGCGCCCTCTCAGCCTCCTCAAAGTCGTCCCTCCTAAGCGAGTCAAGCGCGTACCTCCGCATCTCCCCCGCGGCGTCGGCAAGCCCCGTAATGTAAGACTCCACGGGGACCTTCAGTTCCTGCGGAGAGTAAACCTTCCGCCTCTTGACGAGCGCCAGGACGACGGAAGCCTCAGCGAACTCTTGAAATGCCTGCGGCAGGGGTCCGGTGAAGTAGTACTCCGGTTGCTCCTTGCAGATCTCTAAAGACGCATTAAGAGCCGTACGCGCTGCTTCAAGGTTCTCCTTAGCGCCCTTCTCATCCTTTTTATGGATCGCTAGGATCGCGCTGCCGGACCTTCTTATTATCTCCCTAGAATATGAGATGGCCTTCTCCCTCTTCGCGTCCTTTGCCCTGAGCACCGCGTCAACATCCGATATGATCTTATCAAGCCCCAAAGGATCCACCAATTCTACATGAAATCAACTGATATTTTTAGGCTTGCCTATCCTGCTGAGGAGCACCACCCTGCTTATGGGCACCTCATCAACAATATCGTAGCCTGTTCTCTCCGCCAGCTCTTGGGCGAAGCCGAGGATCTCACTATGGCTGGGCATACTATCGAATCCAAGCCTGCTGGTGGAAAAGCCGACATGCATGTAAGCTTTTACCTCCACGTAGGTCGGGCTGCTCTTGGATATTACCTTCGAGTAGGCGTCTGGGTTAAACATGTTCAGATCCTTCACCGCCGTGATCCTTACCACCGTCGGGCAGCCGAACCCGCTGAGCAGCGAGAGGGACTCCATCACCTTCCCCCAGTTCCCATCACTGGTAGGCCTGCATATACGCCTGTACGCCTCTTCAGAGGGTGCGCTCAGGGAGACGTAGAGCTGCGTTGGATCCCTTATCCTCTTCAGCGCCCCTGGGTTCGTTCCGTTGGTGACCAGAAAAGTCGTCATTCCCCTCCTCCCAAACTCCTCAATCAGTCCGTCCAGCTTCGAGTAGTTGGTCGGCTCGCCGCTGAGGCTTATGGCCACGTGCCTCGGCCTTACCGCCTCCTCCCACCTCTCCCTCGGCACCAGCGGGTTACCCTTGAACCCGTTGAGCGCCTTCCTGTGCACCTTCAGAGCCCCCTCCACTATCTCTTTTGGGTCGTCCTCTTCAGGCATGCACTCCCCATCCCAGTTCAGCCCCCGCTCCCCTGGCATCAGTCGCCAGCAGTAGAGGCACCTGTTGGAGCAGTAGGCCACCGCGGGGCTCATCTGCAGGCACCTGTGGCTCTTTATCCCGTAGAACTTCTCCTTGTAGCAGACCTTGCCCTTCGTCAGGGAGTTCTTGACCCATAGACAGGTCTTTACCGCAGAGTGCCTGCCCACTATGTGGTATCCTTGTGACCTCAGGGTCCCGAAGGGTTCTGAAACCGACAAAATTACCCGCCACTACTTTACGGGGAAGAACTCCTCCTTCGCCCCCTCCTTGGAGATAATGACGACGTCAACGCCATCCCCGGAGGCAATGTCCCTGGATATCGCCGCCTTGACGGCCTTGACCGCCAGCTCCTTCCCATCCTTTATCGTCATCTCGTCCTTGTACTCCTGCTCGATGACGCTTATGGCCAGAGCCCCACCCGTCCCGAGGGACGCAAACTTATCCTCGATCAAGGAGCCGAGCGGGTCGAGTATGAATAGTTTATGCCCCTCTTGGTCCACGCCACCCACGATAGTCTCAGCGAAGGCGGGGAAGCCCCTCTGGGAGTAGAGAATGTTCGAGAGAAGTTTGGCCGCCGACTTGACGCTCATCTTTGAGTGGTAGTCCAGCTCGTACAGCTTTACCTCCGCGCTTAGCCGCCTCAGAATGGCCTGCGCATCGGAGATCAGGCCCGCAAAGGCGATGCCTATCCTCCCGTTAATCAGAAAGACCTTCTTACCAGCCTTACTCATGATCGTGTATCCGTAAGAGATCCTCTTCTCCGAAGCTAAAACGACCCCGTCCTTGCACGATATGCCGACGGTAGTTGCGCCCATCTCAAAGTATCCCATCTGCGCCCCAGACAACCTTTAAAACCTCCTCAACATTCAAAGGTTGAATGGCGAATTAAATAAGCTTTTACCCGATGGATGTTTATGCCCACGATTAGGGACGTTCTTAACAAGATCAGGTGGACCTCTGAACATGGACTGGACGACTGCGAGATCGTGATAGTCCACAGGGGGACGCCCGGCGATGTCAAGACCATCAAGGGAACCACCATCAAGGACATCGCTCCAAGGGCGATAATCGTGGAGGAGGACGGGGAGGAGGTTGTGATCCCCTACCACCGCGTCAAGGTAATAAGGAGAGATAATGTTCTTATCTGGCAGAAGAGGTAGGGGAGCGAAAGTTGCAGCAGCCATTCGAGAGGATGCCAACGGTTCTGACGGCAGAGGAGATAATCAACAAGGCCTTCCTAGCGTCCACGAGGCTTGAGATCGAACTGCCGGGTAAGCTCCCCGCCATCATTAAGGCGAAGAAGAGGGAGGGGGCCAGGATAAAGGAGGTTGAGAAGATAACCGCGGCTTATCTTGAGTCCCTCGTCAAGTCCGTGCCGACCATCGACAACATCCACCCCTTCTACAGGGAGATGCTAGAGCTCCTCGTCGGCGAGGCCGCGGCAAAGGCCGCCTTGGGGCGGCTGAGCAGGGCCGCAAGGATAATCCACGAGGCGGGCAGGGCCGCCCGCTATCAGCTAAGGGATGCCCGGAACCCAGGAGCCGCCGCTAGGGCAAGGAGGGCGCTCTTCGGGAGGACGTCATCGATCATAAGGAAGGCCGACGATGATCTGATCCTTATCTCGACACTTAGGGAGAAGATGAAGGACCTGCCCACCGCCGACCCATCCGTTCCCACGGTGGTCTTCGCGGGCTACCCCGGCGTGGGCAAGTCCACGATCGTAAAGGCCGTCTCCTCCGCCAAACCCGAGATCCGATCCTATCCCTTCACCACGAGGGAGATCATAATTGGGCACGTCACTGTCGGAAACACCCGAATACAGATGGTGGACACCCCGGGCCTACTGGACAGGCCGCTGGTAGAGAGGAGCAAGACCGAGCTGCTGGCTATAACTGCCCTGGGCCACCTATCCAACGTGATCGCGTTCCTAGTGGATGTCTCTGAGGCGAACGGCTTCTCAATCACCAGCCAAAAGCACCTTTACGACGATGTCAGGGCAGCCTTCTCTGGCAACGAGATCCTGACATTCTTCAACAAGATCGATCTGGCTAATCCATATCAAGTAAGTGAGGCCGAAGCCCTATTCGGTTCATGCAACAGGCTCTCGGCCACAAAGGGTGAGGGCCTCGACATGATGCTCAAAAAGGTAGATGAAGCGTTGAGGCGTGCCACTGTCCAAAATTCTCCAAGTGTCTAAGCCTGAATCCGTACGTTCTTCAGTCCCACACCATCGACCTTTATGATCGCAGCACCGCCCTCTACCTTTCTCACCTGCCACTCAACATTAAGGAAAGCCTTGGAGAGCCACATCATCGTCTCAGAGTGCAAGGTGAGCGCAGAGACGCCCACCTCAGAGGTGCCGTTGGCGAGGGCCATGTAGAGGATGATCATGTCCACGAGGTGCCTGTCGACCGCCATCTCTGTCTGCAGCTCCCTCAGCAGCTTCTCAGCAACCTCCCTTCCCACGTCCTCCGCACTCTTCTCCCTAGCCCCCAGCGCGTCCGCGCCGATCCTGATGCCGCCTCCAACCTCTGCCCAGAGAACTATGTCGCTGCCAGGTCCATCACCGTTGGTCTGCTCCTCTGCTATCCTGATGTTGGTGTACCCCTTCTCCCTGAGGACCTTGGTGGCAGAGGATGCCTGCCTCGCAGCCACGTGCCCGGGCAGGTTGGTGCAGTTGGACACCCCCCTTATCGCCTCAACAGGACCCCGCTCCAGCGCCCTGAAGGGCGCAAGCGTCCTGACCGGACCGACCCTGAGTTCCACCCCTCCCCCTCCCTTCGGGTAGTGACCCCTCCTGTTCAGGTCCAGGCCAGCATCCACCCCGAAGGTTCGCAGTGCTGGTAGCGCCACGTACCTCACATAGTCGATGGGGGGGCTCCATGGCACATCCGTACCCCCGATGATCTTCACCTCGGCTGGCTCGCCGGCAAAGGAGAGGATGGGGAGTAGCGTCTGGACCACGAGAGTCACGCTTCCTGCCGTCTTTATGTCGAAGGTGTACCTGCCCCCTTTGATGGTCTTGGGTCTGAAGGTGATGGTTGTGCTGCCCACGTCCAAGCCCTTTACCTCCGCCTCCGAGACCGATGCCGCCGCCTGCAGGCTGATGAGGTGCTGCGGCTGAAGTCCTGGCTTGGGTCGCTTCCCCCTTATGTTAAAAACCTTGATAGCCTTTCCTGTGAGGCAGGAAAGCGCGACCGCGCCCCGCAGGACTTGCCCCCCTCCCTCGCCGTGGGAGCCGTCGATCTCCAAGGACATAAAATCAATAAAATTTATTTCCACAGTTCATTTAAACGTATTGGGTGATTTAAATTGACAAAGGCTATTATCTCCTCACTCCAGGTGGACGGTCTCTGGATCAC
>CAZNTO010000010.1:0-12993 GCA_964576015.1 uncultured Nitrososphaerota archaeon | reverse complement strand
GTGAGGCAGGTGCCAAAAGGCAGGGTCGTGAGCTACGGTGATGTCGCGGCGGCAGCCGGCAGCCCAGGTGCGTCTAGGGCCGTGGGTAGCATCATGGCCAACCACACACTTACCTACGTGGTGCCGTGCCACCGCGTTGTAAAGTCCGACCTGACGGTGGGCGGCTACGGGGGAAGTATGGAGGGCTCGAGCCGGAAGGAGAAGCGCCTCGTAGAAGAGGGCGTCACGTTCGTCAATGGAAGGATTATGGAGAGGCATCGCCTGGCTCGAGGTAAGTGATCTTATCGCTCTTGGTTATGTCCTTCAGCCTCTCGACGCCCTTTATGCTCTTAACCACCTTGACCACCGCTGGGGGAACGAGGCTCTCCCAGTCCTCGCCATTCAGCATCCTCCTCCGGATCTCAGTCCCGGAGTACTTTACCCTGTCGAATAGGGGCTGAATCCTTGCATCTACCCCTCCCTCCCTCAGGAGCCGGAGCGCCAACGCATTCCCCGTGTAAGCCGCATCAAAGTGCGGGGTCAGCGATTTCACGTGGTTGACCCACAGCGCGTTGTTCCAGACGTCGGGTATCGGGATGATGTAGCAGCACCGTTCGGCCATCCCCCCCTCCTTCAGTGCGTTTGAGACCATGGTCATTCTCTCCCCGGCTGTGAAGGGGTTGTCCAGTGTGTGACTTACCTGGGCGCTACCGATCCCAATTATGAGGTCGTCTACCTCCTTGAGAATGTTCTTGATGACCTCTAAGTGACCCTTGTGAAAGGGCTGGTACCTACCTATCAACAAGCCCCTCATTTTTACCACAATAACATTAGGTCGTCGCATATTTAAAAATGAGCAACTTAGGACGCATTGGCGGATCATGTTCTGTTAATGGTGATCCTGTCGCCAACCAGTGCTCTGATCAGCTCCGATGCGCTACCATTCTTTACCGCCAGCTCGTAGAAGCCAGCGCTGCCGACGATGAGCAGAAGACCTTCACCATCAGCGTAGGTACCGGTCCGCCTCGCCCTGTAGCTCCTGTCGCCCACCTTTATCTCAACTTCGTCCAGTCTCGCGTCCTCCTTCTTTATGCTGAGTGTTAGGTTGCCGAACCTGTCCACGAATATAACTTCGCAGGCTACCGCTCCATCGCCACCGATCTCCTTAAAGAACTTGATCTCCTCAAACTTCTTCAGCCTCTCTCCAACCTTCTCCAGCCTGCCACCGCTGGCCAAGAATGCTGCGACAGCTGCAAAGACATCCCTGCCGTGGAATGTGCTGGAGACCTCCTTCAGGAAGAGGGACCTGTTCGTGATCTCCCTGACCGCGACTATTCCATCATCATTCGAGGCGGGTATCAGGACCCCATTGTCCGGTCCGATAAACGTGTAATTCTTAGTTCTGACCGCCATCGCCTTCCTTGCGGACCCGACGCCGGGGTCCACCACCACTACGTGTATCGTTCCGCGTGGGAAGTACCTGTAGGAGGAGTAGAGGACGAACGCCGCCCCCTTCACGTCGAAGGGCTCCACCTCTGAGGAAAGCTCCACCACCTCTGCGGCTGGCGAGCGGCTCTTTATCACGCCCTTCATTATGCCGAGGTAATGCCCTCGAAAATCAGTCGTGAGGGTGACCAGAACCAAGGCTCACACCCACCTTGCACTCGTCGAAACCTATATAATAACTCTCCTTGATATCATGGTGAGGCGCAAATCTATGAGTCTGCTTCAACTCATCATGCTCCCTGGGCCCACAAACGTCCCACCTAGGGTATACGCCGCCATGTGCAAGCCCATGATAAACCACAGAGGGGCGGAGTTCCATGATCTCTACCCGCGTCTTCTTGAGAACGGTAAGAAGGTATTCCAGACCGAGGGCGACCTATTCGTCCTCACGTCCTCTGGCACGGGCGGCATTGAGTGCGCAGCCAGCAACATCCTGTTGCCGGGAGAGAAGATACTGGTCCCAGTGGGTGGGACCTTCGGCGAGAGGCTGGCCGATGCCTTCAGGGTATACGGCGCGAATGTCATCGACCTGAAAGTGGAGACGGGCAGCACCCCGACCACAGACCAGGTTCGCGAGGCGTTGCGAAGAGAGAAGGACGTGAAAGCGGTCGCCGTAATCTACAACGAGACTTCCACAGGCACTACCGTCAGGGACCTGCCCGAGATAGGCAAGGTTGCAAAGGAGAACGGGGCGCTCTTCATAGTGGATGCCATATCTGTTCTGGGCGGTGACGACCTTCCCGTAGACAAGTGGGAAGTTGACGTATGCATCACCGCAAGCCAGAAGTGCCTGGCAACGCCGCCGGGGCTCGCGCTTGTGTCTGTCAGCAAGGACGCATGGAGGATGATCGAGAGGAGTAAGCCTAGAACCGAGTACTTCGATCTTATCAAGTACAGGAAGTTCAGGGACGAGAAGAAGGAGACCCCCTTCACTCCAGCCGTAAACCTCTTTTTCGCACTCGACGAGGCCTTCCAGATGATCCTTGAGACCAGCGTGGAGACCTGGATCGGCAGGCACAAGAAGGCTGCCCGCGCCTACTACTCCGCCTTCAAGGGTATGGGTCTTTCGTTCTATGCTGAGGAGAGGAGCCGATCCAACGTGGTCCTCGCAATAAACATGCCTCCGAAGATCTCCGCGAAGGATCTGAGGGAGAAGCTGAGAAAGAAGTACGGCGTGGTTGTTGCCGGAGGGTTCGGGAACCTGAAGGACGCTATCTTCAGGATCGGTAACATGGGCATAGTGACGCCGAAGGAAGTGATCACTACAGTATCTGCTGTCGAGGGGTCGTTGCACGATCTCGGCTACCCTGGCACCCTAGGAGAGGGCTTACGGGCGGCCATTCCGCTCCTGAGCGACTTCTAATTTTTATTTTGTTATTCTGAACTTGTAGACTATGGCACACGTCCCCTCTATGCTGACCATGCACGGTCCGATGGGGTGCTCCGGTGTGCAGCTCTTTCCGAAGAGTGGGCACTCCTCTGGCGTCATCATGCCCTTCAGAACCTCCCCGCAGCTGCAGCCGGCAGGCATGCGATCCTCCTTGCCCACTTCTATGCCGAACTTCAACGCGGCATCGAAACCTCTGTACTCTCTGCGCAGTAACATCCCAGATGCAGGAATCTTCCCTATCCCCCTCCAGTAGGCGTCCCTGACCTCAAACGCCTTATCCAAGGTCTGTAGCGCTATCTCGTTCCCGCCGTCCCTCACTGCCCTCTTGTACTCGTTGTCCACCGAGTAGGTGCCAGCTATCACTTGCCTTACTATGTTCCTGATGCCAAGCACCACATCCAGAGGTTCGAACCCTGCGATGACCATTGGCTTCCTGTACTTTGCAGCCATACCTCTGTAGGGTCCTACGCCGATTATGGTCGAGACGTGACCTGGGCAAATGAAGCCGTCAAGGTTCACTCCCGCCCTCAACAGGAAATCCATCGCGGGTGGTATGAGCTTGTGGGTGGAGAAGATGCTAAAATTCTCTGGTGCCCCCCTGATGATCTCTAAAGCTGCCATGGGTGCGGTGGTCTCGAACCCTATGGAGAAGTGAACGATCTCCTTTCCCTCCTCCTCTTTTGCCATCTTTATTGCGTCCGCCACGCTATAGATAACCCGCACGTCCCCTCCAGAAGCCTTAGCCTCTGAGAGCGAGGTCCTGTTTCCTGGTACGCGAAGCACGTCGCCAAAAGTCGTAACCGCCACCCCTTTCATCATGGATAGCTCGCAGACGGCGTCTATCTCATTCCCGGGCGTGACGCACACAGGGCAGCCAGGTCCTGCCACGATCTGAATGTTCTGGGGGAGTATGTCCCTGATGCCGAAGTGGGTTATGGTCCACTCATGGGTCCCGCAGACATGCATTATCTTCAGCTTCTTATTCCTTGAAGCCTTTGCGATCTCGCTGGCTACCCTACCCACCAGCTCCCTATCCCTGAACTGAGAGAGCAAAAACCCCACCCTACTACAGAGATTCTCCCTTCTCGGCGGCCATTACCTGTCTCCAAGTCTTGAGGATCAACTCTGCCTCCTTCTCGTCTATCTTTGTTATTGCATAACCGGTGTGGATGAGAACGTAATCCCCTACGCCCACACCTTGGTCCGCCACGAGGGCAAGGGACGCCTCCTTCCTTATTCCGCCGATCTCAACCTCTGCCTTCTCCCCCTCCATCTTAATTACCTTGGCTGGGATAGCTAAGCACAAAGGGAACACCTTAAAAAGTAAGGATCATAACCTCTTAGTGGTCTTAAAACTTTGTGGTGATGCATACGGCTCTCAAAATACTTGCCCTAACGGACATACACGACAACGTCTCCTTACTGACAAATATTCTGGACTTGGTTCTGAAGGAGAAGCAGGTCGATCTCATAACGGTCTCGGGCGATGTATCCAACTTCGGAGGGGACGAGGATGTTGAGCGCATCCTCCGCCTCATAGAGAAGACAGGCGTTCCGTTCTGCTACATCCTTGGCAATTGCGACCCAATAGAGTTCCGCAATGGCGTGAACGTCGGCGGTAGGTGCATGGAGTCGGCATGTGGCGTCTTCTCAGGGATCAACATTATCGGGTCGGGAGGGGCTACCCCTACGCCCTTCGGCACCCCTTTTGAGGTGAGCGAGGACGAGATCGTGGAAAACGTCGCTCGGATCATATCCGAATGCTGTGGAAGCGGTTGCACCGAGCCCGTTATGCTGCTTATCCACAACCCCCCGCGCGGCGAGGTCGTTGACAGGCTGAGGACGGGCCTCCACGCCGGGAGCAAGAAGCTGAGGGATCTTATCCTCCAGTCCTCCCCCCTTCTGGTCCAGTGCGGACACATCCACGAGGCTTCAGGGGTGGAACGGATAGGCCGGAGCGTGGTCTTCAATCCCGGACCCGCCTTTAGAGGGAGATATGCCCTAGTCGAGATTGAAGGTGAGAGCATCAATGTCGCCCTTGGAACAGTCTAGACGCGACTGCTACAGGCACAACCTCCAGAAAATGGAGGAGATCTGCCGCGCAGGGTTCGAGGACATGGGATCTCACGGCTGGGAGCATGTGGAGAGGGTTCGTCTGCTCTGCAGGAAAATCGGAAAGAGCGAGGGGGCAGACCCCATAATACTGGACGTTGCCGCCCTCTTCCACGATATCATGAGGGCGAGCGATGACCATGCCCTTGATAGCGCCGAGTTTGCGGATACAGTTCTACCGCTGATAAGCTTCGACCTTGAGTTCTGTGCAATAGTACACGAGGCAATATATACCCATAGCTTCTCGGCTGGTAGGGTGGCGACCTCCATAGAGGCCAAGGTTCTGTCAGACGCTGACCGACTCGACGCCATGGGCGCCATAGGGGTATACCGTACTGTGCAATATAACCTGGAGCACGGGTACCCCGTCGAAAGAGCGGTGCAGCACATAAGGGAGAAACTCCTCAAGCTCGAAACTCTTCTCTACACAGAGACCGCCAAGAAGATGGCTAGGGGCAGGAACTCTGTCCTTGAGCACTACCTCAAAGGTTTGGAAGAGGAGCTCTTTGACGTCAACAGCTCTAAATAAGACTCCGTGGTGAGACGATCCCTTGGTATTCCCAGCCTATCCGCCATATCGAATAACTCAGTCTTAAAAGCCTCCATCCTTCGAAGTCTGGCTCTTCCACCCTCCTCCACCACTGCCATCACCTCTATCTCGACAAACTCGCCGAGCCCCTCAACAGAGTCAAGAGCAATTGTTACCCCATCGAGGACGAACTCCTTCCTCCTTTTCCTTATAATAAATGCCTTCTCAAATTCCAACCTCTCCAGGAGTTTTATCATTTTCTCATAATCGCCAACCCTAATCTCCAGCTCCTCCCTCATCTTCGCACCCTTACCGACCCTTCTACCCTTGAAGGTGAGCGTATAATTTTTACCCTCCCTCCGCAGTCTTAGAGCCTCATCCCTCTCCTTCAGATCTCTGAAGGGATGCCTGAAGTATAGGTCCTCTTGGGCTACCTCTCTTACGAATTTGCCGCCGATCCTCTCTATCCTTCGTGCGAACTCCTCTCCACCCTCGACCCTTGCCTTAACCTCTATCTCTTCTGTCAAAGTTTGATCACCAAGCTCTTTGTTGGCTCTGACATACCATTACCGCCCCAGCAAAATGAAGTTTTTCTGTGTGAATGTATCAAATCTCCACGTAAACTAATGGAAAAGATTTTAAAGAGGAACAAGTTGTTACTTTTCCGATTAGTTGGTGTTCCATTAATGCCTATCAAAAAAGGAGATTTTGTGCTCATAGATTACATATTAAAGGTGAAGGATAGCAATGAGGTTTTTGAAGTAACTATGGAGGATAAAGCAAGGGCAGCCAACGCATACAACCCAGAGCAGGTATACGAGCCCCGCCTAATTATGGTCGGGCAGGGGGGGATACTGAAGGGAATAGACGAGGCGCTCATTGATACTGACGAGGGTCAGGAAAAGGAGTTGGATATTGCCCCAGAAAAGGCCTTCGGAGAGAGGGATGGCACAAAGGTTCGGATAATCCCTGCTCGGGAGCTTACACGACAGGGGGTTACCCCAAGACCCGGCGCAAGGGTAGAGGTTGGCGGCACGCTTGCAACGATAAGGAGCGTGGGCAGCGGCAGGGTCACGATCGACTACAACCACCCGCTTGCTGGCAAGTCTCTTTCTGCAAATATATACGTCAGAAAAATCGTGTCCGATCCTACGGAGAGGATCCGCGAGCTTATTCACAGACGGATCCGCAATGTACCGAAGGAAAAATTCATCATTTCGAACCTCGGAAACTTCGTAACCATCGAACTCCCAGAGGAGTCCTTCACGCTTGAGGATGTCCAATTTGCCAAGAAAGGGCTGGCCAAGGAGATTGGAATGTACCTGCCGGACGTTACAACGGTGCAGTTCATCGAGTCTCATATCCTGAAGCCAGCGGCAAAGCTGGAGGAAAAACAGGTTGAAGAGAAGAAACCCGAAGCGGAACAGAAGACCGAACCCCCCGTACAAGTTGCCAAGGAAGAGCCAAAAACTGTGGAATCAACAGGCGAGAAGACAACCCCAACTAAAGAGTAGCAAGCCTAAGATGATGGCTCAACCACAAGGGCAGTAACCTTCCTGTATTTCTTCCCGCAGAGTGCTTTATCGGATAAGTCCTCTAGAACCTTCTGTATCTTTATCTTCCCTCCTGTCTTAACGCCCTCTGGCCTACACAAATTCTCGATAGGGCAATTCTTCTGTTTACATTCCTCAAGGGAGAGGATAATTGTTGCACCTTCAACCGCATAACGCGGCTTTATAAGCAGCTCGATAGGCGACTGTATGACCTTGGCGACCCTTACCTTTTCTTCGTAAAGGGCGCAGTAATGCTGTTTATCCTTGACCTCTATCACCTCGTATGCCCTACCAGGCACCAGCCTACCCATGCATGCGATGAACAGCTTGCAGCTCTTGCAAACGTCGGGCGGTTTGGAGGCTATGAACTTGAATCCCTTGGACGCCTGTCCTTCCCCAACCAGTGTCACTATCTCCTTCGCCGGGTTCCCTTCTGTCGTTCGCGCGCCTTTCTCCTTCACTGCCCCACTCTTCCTCATCGGATCCACCTGAAAATTGTATCGAATTCAATCTAAGGAAATATCAGAGATCGACTTTTAAGTTTAGCCCATTTCGTATGGGGGTTGGTTAGATTTCTACTGTGCAAGATATTAACAAACTTAGTGAAAACTACCGTTTTTTTACAATGGTGGGCTACTCTATTACCCCAGTTATCCTGGCTAGATCCTTAGCTGCCTGTGGAGTGATTCCCCTCTCACCAAGGATCGTATATCTATCGGGCCTTACCGTGTGTGCTATGGTCAAGGCATCGATGAGCTGCTGATCACTCAGCCCCAATTGCTTGGCGGTCGTCGGTGCCCCCACCTTCAAGAGGACATCCTTGACGCTCTTCCAGTCCCCACCGTGGAGGTACATCATCATTATGGTTCCCACGCCACACCTTTCACCATGTAGAGCCTTCCCAGCATGGTTCTTTTCTAGGGCGTGGCTGAAGAGGTGCTCCGAGCCGCTACAGGGTCTGCTGCTTCCCGCTATGCACATGGCATAGCCGCAGCTGATTAGTGCCTCTATGACCACACGGATGCCGACATCAAGCCCCCTTGCCACAAGGTCAATGTTCTCGGTCACTAGCTCGGCCGACATGAGTGCCAGCGAGGCGGAGTACTCACCGTAGTACTCACCCCTCAGCCTGTGGGCTAGTCCCCAGTCCCTGACAGCTGTGTACTTTGCGATTATGTCCCCAACACCGCTTATGATGTACTTCCTTGGCGATCTCGCTATGATGTCTGTGTCCGCGAGAAGTGCAATAGGTGGCTGTGCCATTATCGAGGTAGAGCCATTTTTGGTCTTGACCGAGGCTACCGGAGAGGCGATGCCGTCGTGCGCTGCTGAAGTTGGGATGCTTATGAAAGGAACATTCTGCTTGTTTGAGGCGAGCTTGGCGATATCGATGGTCTTCCCACCTCCCACACTGACGACCATGCATGCCTTAGACTCCTCTATCCTGCACTCAACGGCTTCGACCGCCGCTTGAGAGGCGTCCTTGACGCCAATCGCATGAACTGTTAAGCCAAGCTCCTCTATGCTGTCCTCAACTAGTTCAGCGGACTCCTTGGTAAAGGTCTCCCCACTCACAAGGAGCACATCCCCCTTCACGTTCAACCTTGTGAGCACCTCCTTGACCTTAGGTAACACATCGGAGCCGACTATGACGAACCTTGGTAGATTAATCGCGTGGATGGACATAATTATATATCGCCTCTACAAACGCCTCGATAGACCTCGTTAACCATCGTCATAAACATACCGTCGCAGAACCCTCGAGAGCTAACCCGTTCTAATAGATATTATTTCTATCCTTTCTTCCTACGTCACGCTTAAATATATGGATATTTGTCATTACAATTGACTTCGCTCATTCTTTATTATTGCGGAGGCACTGGTTTGTTGCCACAAGATATCAATGACAAAAAGGCACTATACGAGAAACTTAAGAAGGGAACAACCACCGTTGGAGTAGTGTGTAGAGACGGTATAGTTCTGGCCACCGACAGACGCGTTACCTCTGGTCTTTATGTGGCACACAAGAGAGGAAGGAAGCTCTACATCCTTGATGATAATAAGGCAGCTACGATCGCAGGCCTCGTTGCAGATGCCCAGGTAATAATGGACTTTCTCAGGTCACAAGTAAACCTGTTGAAACTGTCAACCCATGGACCTGTATCAACCAAGACCTTAGCCACGTTCGCCTCAAATGTGCTTTACAGTTCTCGCTACTTCCCTTACATAGTACAGTTTATATTAGCCGGGGTCGATGAAACCGGACCGAGAATGTATGTCCTCGATTGGTTCGGGACGCTGACAGAGGAGAAATTCATCTCAACGGGTTCTGGCTCCCCCTATGCAGTGGGGGTCCTCGAGGCAACACTAAAGAAGAACCCATCCGTCTCTGAGGCCCTACCTATCATTACCAAGGCCGTAAAGTCAGCTATCGAGCGCGACCCTGGTAGCGGTGAGGGGATTGATGTCATAACACTGCGCAAGGAGGGCATCAAGGAGCTTACCGACGAGGAGATTTCTAAATTTCTGACGTAAATCAAACTTCTTTAAGAACAAAAAAGGGATTGTTGATGGCAGACCTAGGTACTGCAGATACATTTGGAGAGATCCGGAAGGTCATAGTACGGGAGATACCAACAGAGGCAAAGCTCACCAGGGTCGAATTCGAGGGTCCCTCCATAATAATATACGCGGATAACCCGAACTTCCTTCTGGAGAACAGCGAGCCTATAAAGAGAATAGTCCGTGAGATCAAGAAACGGGTAATTGTTAGGGCCGATCCCAGTGCTAGGAGGAGCACTGTAGATGCCAAGAAGATAATCGAGGAGATCATACCCAAGGAAGCAGAAATAACCGATATGAACTTTGACGAAGGCACAGGCGAGGTTACCATCCTCGCAAAGAAGCCCGGCCTCGTGATAGGTAAGGGTGGATCGACCCTTAGGGATATAGCCTCATTAACCGGGTGGCGGTCCACGATAGTTCGTTCCCCTCCTCTAAAGTCCCGGATTATCGAGCAGAGCCTGTACTACCAGAACGAGGAACACGAATACCGCCTGGACTTTCTCAGAAAGGTCGGGAGGCGCATCCACCGCCCCTGCGTCTATAAGAATAGCTGGATAACCATCTCCGCCCTCGGCGGCTTCAGGGAGGTAGGAAGGCAAGCCATACTCGTCCAGACCCTAGACAGTAAGGTTCTAATCGACTGCGGTGTCAGGCCAGGCGCTCAGTACCCGTTCGAGGAATTTCCCAGGCTAGACCTAGCCGAGTTCGACGTCCAGGAGCTCGATGCTGTCATAATCACTCATTCACACCTGGACCACTGCGGTCTCGTGCCACTCCTCTTCAAGTACGGTTATGGTGGGCCAGTATACTGCACAAAACCCACTAGGAGCATGATGACCCTTCTACAGCTTGACTACCTGGATGTGGCCGTCAAGGAGGGCAGGCCAACACCCTATGGTCTGAAGGATGTCAAGAAGGAGCTCCTCCACACCATCACCCTCGACTATGGCGAAGTGACAGACATCTCCCCCGACATACGACTTACGATGCATAACGCTGGGCACATTCTGGGCTCGGCTATGGTTCATCTTCATGTTGGCGAGGGACTGCACAACATCGTTTATACGGGCGACTTCAAGTACGCCAGAACACGTCTCCTCGAGCCAGCCACATCCTCATTCCCGAGGGCCGAGACCCTTATCATGGAGAGCACATACGGCGCCCCCAACGACGTCGTCCCGACGCGCGAGGAGACGGAGAGGCAGTTCCTTGACTATGTAAGGACAACGATACAAAAGGGGGGGAAGATTCTGATACCAATCCTCGCGGTGGGCAGGGCGCAGGAGATCATGCTCGTACTGGACGAGGCCATAAGGTTCGGTTCCATCCCGCAGGTCCCCATATACATTGAGGGCATGCTTCAGGAGGTCACGGCCATCCACACTGCCTACCCAGAGGAGTTAGCGCGAGAGTTGAAGAACAGAATATTCCACAAGGGGGAGAACCCATTCCTCTCAGAGCACTTCGTGAGCGTTGATGATAGGAGCGCAAGGCCGGATATAGCCGAGGGTGGACCGTGTATTATAATGGCCACCTCCGGCATGCTCACTGGTGGGCCTGCGGTTGAGTACTTTAAGTTGCTGGCTCCGAATCCGAACAACACAATGATCTTCGTGAACTACCAGATTGAAGGCACATTGGGCAGATCAGTCCTCCGTGGCCTCAGGGAGATGCAGATCAGCAACTCTACGGGAAAGATGGAAGTTGTACAGGTCAAAATGGACATCAAATCGGTGGACGGCTTCTCTGGTCACAGCGACAGGAGGCAGCTCCTTAGGTTCGTGAATAACATCTCCCCTCGCCCCAAGCAGGTAATAATCGTTCATGGGGAGGAATCGAAGTGCGTAGGGATGGCAGATGCGGTTAGGCGCTTCTTCAGGGTCGAAGCCCTTGCACCAAGAGTCGGAGATAGGCTCAGGATAAAGTAGCAGAATTTTCGTCCCTGACCACATGCCAAAGAATTTCCATCAGACCGATCGTGACCAGTTCCAAATCTCGTCCCCGACGTGGTGCACATTCTTTATAGCCTTGCCCTTCTTCCTCTGAAGGATCTCTGCTCTGTCCATAATCATGATGCCCACCGCCAATCCTTTAGCATGCCTCTCATCCACGACAAGGACGACATCCCCCACCTTCAAGTTATCTGCCATAGATCTGATTCCAGGAGCCATAACATCTGCTCCATTCACAACAAATGGCACAGCACCCATATCCACAACGACCTTAGGGATGGTGTCCAGCAGGGATTGAGGCATAGCCAAAGAGGGCATGACGCTCTTCTCAAGCCCTATGAGTACAGGCTTACCGTTTTGAAGGTAGATCTTCTCCCCGCTTGCGATCTCAACCAGCTCTATGTCCCTCTTTCTATCAATATGTTCAGCGAGGCTCGGGCAGACGCGTTTTGCCTCCTCGAAAAGACTCTTCAGATCCTTCGAACTGAGGGGGTGCCTCTTCTTTATGAGCAATTTCAATGTCTCCGATAGGCTTAAATAACGTCTCTCAATAAACCGAGATTGCTAATTAACCTTTACGGCAGGAATAAAATATGAGCGAATCTGGCGCAACAGAGATACTAAGCGAGTCCCTCGGCTCCTCCGTACTAGTAAAGTTAAAGGGAGGCAGAGAGGTACGCGGCATGATGAAGAGCTTTGATCAGCACCTGAACCTTGTTCTTGAGGGCGCAGAGGAGCTGATACAGGATAAAGAACCTAAGAAGCTCGGAACAATTATTGTTAGGGGCGACAATGTAGTAATAGTCTCTCCATCTCCGAGGTGAATGAGATGAAGGGAACAACGTCATTCGGTCAGCACAGCAGGGGCCTCACCCACATCACCTGCAGGCGATGTGGCCGCCACAGCTTCAACGCACGCAAGAAATTCTGCAGCGCCTGTGGTTATGGAAAGACCCCAAAGCTAAGAGACTGATTTTGGAGGGAAACGCATTTGTCAGAGGAGAAACTTCCTCTCTCAGAGTTCTATAGAGTATTGGACCAAGTCACGATCTCCAAGTCACCGAAGTGGTGGTCGGCGGTTGTTCTGACCGAGGCCTATGGAAGGAAAAGCATTGCCCTCTACCTTTGGACCTACAGCGAGGGCATATGGAAGAGAAAGCACAAGTTTGAGATAAACAGAAGGACTGAGTGGGAGAAGATAAAGGTCGCCATTGAAACCATGCTCCAAAAAATGGAGGGCGTCACACCCACAAAACAATGACGCAAATAACTTTTTAAAAGAGTCTTTTGTCTAATGGTCTGGGGGCCGGTAGCTCAGACTGGCGGAGCGCCCGCTTGGCAATGCGGGCAAAAGCCACCGCACCAAAATGCGGGAGGCCACGGGTTCAAATCCCGTCCGGTCCACCA
>CAZNTO010000009.1:17155-22571 GCA_964576015.1 uncultured Nitrososphaerota archaeon | reverse complement strand
TCAGCTTGGAGCACCTCGGCGAATATTTCAATTGTAGTCCTAGGGAAGAACTCTGCGAATATGGCGGGCTCGAGCGCCTCGCGTATCACCTTTGAGAGCTCCGTTTCACGCCTCGAGGGCGCGGGGCTCTTCCACTCCTCAACCGAGAACGGGGTCATACGATATGTTGCCTGTATCCGGCACCTGTCGGCAAGTGCGAGATGTTTGGGATGCGACTCCCTGGGACCGAACACTCCCACAAGGATCTTGGTTCTACCCAACTCCACGTAAGCCGACCCGTCCGCATTCTTCAGAATGCCCAGTTGGAACTTAATCGGACGTAGCTCGTCTAGCTTTCTACCATCGTACCTGATACCATCATCGGTTATCAGCTTCTTTTTCTCAGTAACAACACTTTCTTTCTCCATAAGATCACACTCTGTTTTTGATAAGGTACTCTTGAATTCTGTCCGTAAGTCCGGTGGTGTGTGCCTCAGCCTCTATCTTCCTTATGGCTGATGCGACCACGGCCTCAACGTCTCGGGTCTTACCCGAGATCCAGACCCGGCCGTTCTGACCGACGAATATCTGGCAGCCGGACTCCTTTTTCAGGAGGTTTATCATGGACCCCTTCTTTCCTATTATACGAGGAACCCTTGTAGGATCCACATCTACGACAGTCCCCCTTTGGATCTTTCCAAGACCCTGTTCCCTCGTAGTCAGGGAGGGGTTCCTGGTCCTGTCGAAGGCCATTACCTTCACGATTACCATCTCGCCAATGTCCAGGTACTGCCTTGCGTCCTCCTTCATGGTATTGAGGGGCTTGGAGAGGAACTCCTTAGCAAAAAGTACTCCCTGCCACGGGGACCTTATGTCGAGCATCCATGCAGTTGAGATTACCTCCACAACCTTTCCTATTATTACGTCGTCCATGAAGGGTATGTAGCAACCTCTTAGAGGTATGACGGAGACATTCTCGTTTTTAAGCTCGGCTAGACCCACCACCGAGGAGAAAACACTGTCTCCCTCTTTGTACACGTTGACACCAGCATTATACTTGCCCTCGGCAAGCAGAGTGCCGGGTACTACCAATTGCCTTTGCTCAAAATTTATCGGAATATACAACACCTCACATTTTTTTAACAACATTAATCTCTATGTTACCGCGAGTAAGCTGGTTAAGGTGATCGATGAGACTCTGCTGCATGCCGGCTGGGATGATTGTCTCGCCACGCCATGAACCATCTGGAAGCCATTCCGATTTAGTGACGTTACCGGTCTTCGTCACGTAGCTGTTGACCCGGCCGGCGTGCTCCTTAGAGGCCTTTACTACCATGGCGACCTGGGAGACCTTGAGCGGTAGGGTGACGCGGAGCATCTTTATGATCTCCTGGGCCTGCTCCTCCACCGATTTGAACGGGTCAATGTTGATCCGCACGTTCTCCATCGCGTTCTCGATCCTTGTTGGCGGATGGGGAGCTCCAGATTGCGGGTCTATGCAGTTCCTTGCGATGAAGGCAACGATCTGCTTCCTCTTGTTCTCGACCATCTGCCGCCTCTGGTCCGTAGTGAGCTGCAACTCCCCCTTCTTTATTATGGCATCAACCACGGTCTGGGGTTCGGTGGTCCCAAAGTTCTTCTTTATCGACTCCTCTGAGGCCTTTTCCCCCTTCCCCGCGTCCTTGTAAACGATCTCGCTTATCATGAGAGCCTTGAGGTCGACCTCTTTTCCGCTCCTCAAAAGCCAGGCAAGTTCTGGATCGACCAGAACCTCGAAGTGCTCGCCGCGGATGGAGAGGCGGGCGACTACCGATTTGTCATCTTTAGGCATGTCCGGCCGCCTTCACTTGCTCGATGTACTTGATTAGAGAGTCGTTTGGAAGGATGTCGAACTTGCCTGTGTCCTTTCGGATTATAGCCGTCTCTATCCTCGACGGATCCAAGCCGCCCTCGACCACGGTCGCCAGTGCCCTGAGAGCCAGAGTGATAGCGGAGTCAATCGTGATATTCGCGGAGTAGTTCTTCTCGAAGAACTCAGTTACGGACTGGCTGCCTGCACCGATAGCCACAGCGAAATAGCCGGCGTACGCGCCGCTAGGTTCGGTCATGAACAGCCGGGCTCCGAATTTGTCCACACCCGCTATCAAGAGCGCGACACCGAAGGGTCTGACGCCCGCGTGCTGGGTGTAGATCTGCTTTACCTCACTGACCTTCTTGGTCAGCACCTCCACATCAATGATATCATCGTACAGCAGCCTGTTTATCTGGGACTCCTGCCTGGCCTTGTCAATGAGTATCCGTGCGTCTGACGAGAGACCAGCGAAGGTCGCTCCCACGTGATCGTCTATCTTCAGGATCTTCTCCATGGAGGACGGGTCTATTAGGGGGCTTATCTTTTTTTTCTCAACCGCTAGGACGACACCGTCAACACACCTTATACCTAGGGCCGTCCACCCCCGCCTCACAGCCTCCAAGGCGTACTCGACCTGGAATAGACGACCGTCGGGTGAAAATATGGTTATCGCCCTATCATATCCAAGTCCTGGTGGGGTAAACATCTCAATCACCACTATACAGTCTCATATTAACGTCGATGCTATATTTTACTCTTCAGCATAGAAGTTTAGGCATATATTATATTCTTTTCGGCTTGCCAAATCTGCTTTGGGTTTAGACATTCTGCCTTTTTTGGAGGGTGTAACGCTTAACAAAGCTGTCGCTATCAAGAGCGCCAAGCAGAACTATTGTCCTTCTGATGAAATATTGAACCTGCTGGAACAGTTCAGGCTGATAGTATACGACTGCATAGCCATTGGGTTGAGAGAGAATGTTTACACTCATTCGCTCCCGATGATGGTAATGTAGAGTGGGTCTTTCGGCGAAATGGCGAGGCAGATAAAATAAAAGGATTTGTCATGAGTTACCATGATTTAGGTTAAATCTCAAGCCACCATTAAGATATCGAGAATTCTCATTGTTGACAATATATTAAATCCTATTATGGAGGCTAAGAAGGTATGAAGGAGCTGTTCAGAGTGGATTGATTCTGTGCTTGTTATTGTTCCAGAACTCCGGCATGTTCGTCTTCACTAAGAAGAGCATCTCCCTGTCGCTTATGGTCAAGGCCTCGCCTTTGTCGAATTTCTTAAGAACCTCACCGTAGATCTTCATGACACCCTGATTATCCTTGTCGACCTTCTCGCTGTTCTTAAGGCTGAAGTAGTAGTTTATCCAAAATGCGACGCCAGCGTTGCCGGAGTACGGGGTTATTGAAACGCCCGGGGGAACCCCGAGGAGCTTCTCAGTATCGAAGGGGAGGTACATCTCAATATTCTTCAGCGCACCATCGGCGTGTATCCCCGCCCGCGTTATGTTGAAGTTCTTCCCAACGAGCGGATAGTGTAGGGGTATGTGGTAGCCCACCGTCCTCTTGTAGTACTTCGATGCCTCTGTTATGGCCAAGGTGTCCATACCGTCAAGGGTTCCCTTGAGGCCGGCATACTCGAATACCATCGCCTCGAGCGGAACGTTTCCGGCCCTCTCGCCTATGCCCAAGAGGGTCGTGTTGTTGAGGGATGCACCATACATCCAAGCGGAGGTTGCGTTCGCTATGCCGAGGTGAAAGTCATTGTGACCATGAAACTCGAGCCATTCCGACGGGACACCTGCGATGTGGCGGAGGACCCACATTATCTTAGGTATGCTCCTAGGCAGCGCCGCCTGCGCCCAGGGTAACCCCAGGCCAAGCGTATCAGGAATTCGCAACTTTACTGGGAGACCGTACTTCTCGGAGAGGCGCATCAGCCTCTTGGCGAAAGGAACCACGACACCTATGACATCTGCCCTCGTGCAGTCCTCTATGTGGGCACGCATGGTTATCCCAGATTTAAGGCCCTCCTCTATCACCTCTAGATACTTTGAAATGACCTGGGAGCGACTAAGTCCCTTAAACTTATAGAAGATGTGGTAGTCAGATATGGAGGAGAGCATACCCAGCTCCTCAACTTTTGCCTCCTTGGCAAGCCTTAGATCATCCTTACTGGCCCTGATCCATCCGCTTATTATCGGGAATTCAAATCCTAGTGATCTAGCCTTTGCCACCGCCTCCCTGTCGCGATTAGTGTAAAGAAAGCACTCGGTCATTAGGATCTTACCGTTAGGACCTCCTATCCTATTCAGGTACTTGTACAGTTCTACGATCTGCTCCGCTGTGTAGGGATCCCTAGACTGCTGGCCGTCCCTGAAGGATGTGTCTGTGATCCAGAGTTTTTCAGGGATCTCCTGAGGGACATCAATTCCGTCCCAAACCATCTTAGGTGGTGCATCAAAAGGGAACATGTCCTTATAGAGCCTGGGTTCTGGAGAGTCCAGTACCTCGTAATCGGCATTGTTCGCAGACTCTCCTCGTATCGTCCTCAGTAGGATCTCTCTTGCATCGTCTGCCAAAACCAAACCCCCGGAATAAACAAAAGAAAGTATTAAACAGTAATTCCTTTTAAATATATCGGTAAAAATTGAACTTAAGCTAAGTATAACCATAATGGCACTGAAATAAATTCAATGTTGTTCAGATTTGGTGAACAGTTGTTCTAAAAATGTATATGTTTGATGATTTGGATTATAAAAATGACAATTTAGAACGAATTTTTTGTTAAAAAATACTTTACATTTGTAAAATGAACTAGGACCACTCTTTTCTAGCCACCCGGTAGGAGAAATGTGTTATATGAAGGCATACCTCGACCTTGACTAATTATGAAGTAATAAACCAAAAACGCTTTTCCTGAAAGGATGTTGAAGGATCTACAATAGATCACCGCTTATAGAATATGGTGGGCGCAGGGTTTCCCCTGCGGGGCTTTTGGCCCTCAGTCCGTCATGTATCAACATCTTTGCTATTCTGATTTGACTGGGACGGCCTCTTCATCCCCAATCCGTAACTTCTCTTGAAGGGTTTTTATCTTTTCCCTTGCCTTCTTTATGCTACCGGTTGTGGCAATGGACGAGAGCTCGAGCGTTCCGCAAGGGATGGTGATCTGCCGGCCGATTTTATCTCTAAGTATGCCGAGCGAGACCTGATCGAGGCGCAGGATGACAAAGGGCCATTTGTTGTAGACAACTCTAGTTTGGCGGTTTGGCTCCATGTATGTCCTTAGACCAGATATTATGGAGGCGTCATCTGTTTTGCCGCTGGACCTGAAGACCACATAGCGCCGGCGGAGTGGCATACATTTCATGAATATCGACCCATGCCAATGGGATTTTATTGGTGGCGCGTCTTAAAAGTGTGCCTAGGCAATTGTCAAGTGAGGTCGAAGATCTTGAGGACGGATGTAAGGTCCCCCTTCCTCTCGATTAAGCTAATTTTGATCCGAATAACGTCATTGGAGAGGGAGAGTCTTGGAGCTCTTAGAAAAGCGGTCTGCTTGTCCACCCT
>CAZNTO010000009.1:2420-17055 GCA_964576015.1 uncultured Nitrososphaerota archaeon | reverse complement strand
GCCTCTGCGAGATAGGAGTACGCAGCCATCACCGCACCAACCGTAGACTAAAGCGGCTTAAAGGCGTTTATAATGTTTTCGGCTATCATAATGGCGCCTAAGACTTGCGCCTCTTTTGTCTGCGCGCCGATGTGAGGGGTGACGACAACGTTCGGAAGGGCAACCAGCTCCTTCTCCCAAGGCTCTTTAGGTGGTTCGTTCTCGTATACGTCGAGTGCTGCGCCGGCCAGTCTTCTGCTCTTCAGTGCATCAAGCAATTGTCTATTGTCGACAACCTCCCCCCTTGATGCATTGATCAGGTATGAGCCGGGCTTAATGAGGGACAGTGTCGCTTCGTTGATCATGCGTTTGGTTTCGGGTAGCAGTGGGACATGGAGGGTGACGATATCGGATCGCTTCAGTATGTCCTCGAGTGATACCGTTCTCTCGGCACCCAGCCTTTTTACGATCTCCTCATTAACGATAACGTCATAGATTAGGATCTTCATACCGAATGCCTTTGCGCGCTCAGCGACGGCTTTGCCAATCCTCCCGAGCCCCACAATCCCTAGGGTCTTTCCATTGAGCTCTGTGCCATGGAAGCGCTTCTTTTCCCAGAGGCCTTTTTTCATGGACTCGTTGGCGAGGTGGACGCCTCTGACCAGGTTCAGCATCATGGACATAACGAGCTCGGCTACAGCTACGGTTGACATTTGTGGGGTGTTGATAACCTTTATTCCCTTGGCCTCGGCGGTCTTTGTGTCTACGGTATCAAGCCCAACTCCAACCCTTCCTATGAGCTTGAGCCTCTTGCCGCTCTCGATAATCTCCGGGGTAACCTTTGTCCTGCTCCTAACGATCAGAACTTCGTAGTTACTTACTACCTTCTTCAGCTCCTCGGCGGAGATGTCGAACCTCTCGGTGACCTCGAAACCGGCTGCCTGCAATCGTGTAGTGCACTCTTTGTCAACCTCATCTGTAATCAATACCCGCACATAAATCACCTATAAGGGCTGTGAAGAATTGATGACGGTTGAATTAAACTTTTCGTTTCCAGTAATAGATCGGGAGAGTCTTCTTTGCCACATCGTAGCTGGTCTTTGTCTCCTAACACACGACCCTAGTTTTTGCAAAACCGTTATAGCCCATAAAGGCATTATCTCTCTTGAAGGGCTAATGTAATAAGGTTCTTTTTATGCTACGAGCGAGGATGAGAGGATGATCGCAGGCGTAGTGGGTAAGACGCACGTGGGTAAGTCAACATTATTCTCGGCTGCCACGCTAGCCCCGGCTAAGATAGGCAAAGTACCCTTCACTACGATAGAGCCAAATCGGGGAATTGCGAACGTCAGGGTCAAGTGCGTCTGTCAGGAACTCAACGTTAAGGATGAGCCGCGCAACTCAATCTGCGTTAACGGTATAAGGTGGGTGCCTGTCGAGTTAGTGGACGTGGCAGGACTAGTACCGGATGCACACAAGGGGAGGGGGCTTGGAAATAAGTTCCTCGATGACCTCCGCCAGGCAGATGGCTTTATAGAGGTGGTAGATGCGGCAGGGTGCACCGATGCCAACGGCAATATTTGCGAGATGGGAGCCAGAGATCCCATAGATGACGTTAGGTTTTTGGAGTATGAGGTAACGATGTGGATGCTGCAGATCCTGAAGAAGGACTGGGACAGGATCGTGAAGGGCGTTATGCAGCTTAAGGAGGATCCCATAGTCCTACTATCGGACAGGCTCGCTGGGCTGATGATCACGAGGAAGCACATACTCAAGGTTATGAGGTCGGATGTGGCGTTAGGCAAGAGGGTAGATCAGTGGTCCGAGGACGACATAAGGCTCTTTGTAGAGGGGCTAAGGAGAGCCTCAAAGCCAATGATCATAGCGGCCAACAAGGTAGACCTTCCGACTGCTGAGGGAAACGTAGAGAGGCTCAGATCAGAATTCAAGGAGCTCTCGGTGGTACCATGTTCTGCCGAGGCCGAGCTGGCCCTAAGGCTCGCTGCGAAGAAGGAGCTGATAAGCTACATGCCGGGGGACAGAGAGTTCAAGATCTTGAAGGACTCTGAGCTGACCGAGAAGCAGAAGGAGGCTCTGAAGAGGATACAGGGGATACTCGACAGGTGGGGGAGCACGGGCGTGCAGGATGCAGTTGAGGCGGTATATAAGAGAGAGTTAAAGATGATCCCGGTCTTCCCCGTTGAGGATGCTAGCAAGTTTACGGATCACAAAGGCAACGTCTTGCCGGATGTTTACCTTGTTCAAGAGGGAACATCCGCTCGTGGGCTTGCCTACAAGATACACACGGACCTCGGTGAGGGGTTCCTTTATGCCATCAATGCGAAGACTGGCCAGAAGATAGGGGAGGACTACATACTCAAGGAACGTGATATAATCAAGATAGTCTCGGCAAAGGGGCTGAGGGGATGATATGAGAGATCAACCAAACTCCCTAAAATAATGACCTGGTCTCCTTTTTTCCCCGAAAAATTTTACGCCCTTCTCCTTAACCTGTCTTTTTAAGGTGGTAGCATAGGCTTTTGTGATCTCCCCACGCCTCTCTAGATAATCGATGACCTCAAAAGCTTCTTTGTCGTCATTGCAACGCTTCAGGAAATCTAAGGCGGAGGGTTCGTACCCTCGGCCCTTGTCGACTTTCATTTTGATGAGCTTGTCTTCGATCGACTTACCACTCTCCAGCTCCTTGAACAGATGGGGAAAGTTCTTCCTAAGTTCATTCTCGGAGACTCTACTCATAGGAATCGACCATTGCCCGCTCGAACTCGTGCTGCAGGATTGACTTTGGAATAGTGCCTTTTATCGATTCCCAGGGCAATAATTCCTCGAGTTTCTTTGGGACGTAAAGTTCTTCGATCTCCTTTCCGTATCCCCTTAGGACCCGCCTCCAGGCACCGAGATCCCCCCTTCCCCCTCGCTCCAGATCCAAAGACATGGAGCCGAGCAACTCAGAGGCCTCGATCCCAGCGGTGGAAAGATATGCCTGGATTACCCCCCACCTATAGTCCATTGTCTCTACTCGTCTGATGCTCAAGTTCGAACATATCCTTCTGAAGATATTCAGGCGTTGATCAAATTCCTTCCTAGATATGAGGGGAGCCCATTGGAAGGGAGTATTGCTCTTCGGAATCATGGGGTTGATGCTTATGTGGATTGAGTTCGGCTTGAAACCCACAGATATGATCTTGGCAAGCATGCTATTCAGCTCCGCCAAGTCAGAGTCAGTCTCTCCTGGAATGCCAAGCATGAAATAAAGCTTCAAAGACCGTATGCCTGCATCTCTGGCATTTGAAAGCATGCCATAAAGCTGATCATCTTCTAAGTGCTTGTTTATCACCGACCTAAGCCGCTCAGAGGGGGTCTCAGGAGCCAGTGTCAGAGTCCGCTGCCCGCCGGAGGCCAACAATTCTATAAGCTCATCCTTGACCTTCAGAATCCTTATGGATGGGAGGGAGAACTTCAGCCCCCGGTCTCTTAGGGAGACGAGGATCTCTGTGAGACTGGAGTGATCGAAGAAGGCGGAGCTGATACAGGTGACCTTGTTTACACCGGTTAGGGAGATACCCTCCTCCACGATCCTATTTATAGTCTTCAAGGACCTCTCGCGCTTGGGGCGGTAGAGGAAGCACTCCATACAGAACCTGCAACCCCTGTTACACCCCCGGCTCACCTCGAGGAGGAAGGAGGAGAGGAAGCCTTCATCAGAAGTGGAGAGAATTTGTCTGACAGCGTGATACGCATCGTCCAAGTCCTTAACAAATAACCTCTCAGCAGTTGAGTCGTAATGGTAGATCCCCGGTATCGAGCCCAGCGCCTCTTCCGCATTCTTTTGTTTGCTAGGGAGGGCATCCAGTAGCTGGTCTAGGATCGGTTCGACCTCGCCTATAACAAAGAAATCAACAAAGGGGGCGAGCGGGAGCGGGTTCGATGTAGCAGATGGTCCTCCAGCGAGGACCACGGGTCTGGCACGTTCGCCCCTCCTTATAGGAATACTGGATCTCGAGAGCATGTCGAGCATTCGAAGATAGTCCATCTCGTGCTGGAGGGAGAAGCCCACAACGTCAAAGTTACTTAGGGGCATACCGGACTCCATGCTCTTGGGGAGTCCACCGTAATCTGTGAAGAAGAACCTCTCGCAGAGGGCATCGTCTCTGTTGTTGATCATCTCGTAGAGCAGCCTGACGGCGAGGTTGCTCATGCCCACGGCATACGGGCTAGGGTACGCCAAGGCGAATCGCAGCCTCACCTTTCTGTGATCCTTGATGATGACGTTCCTCTCGTCACGAAGCATCAATTACCGCCTTTGCCTTATCCTGAGATCGACCTTGGCAGTGACGAGCGTTTGTGGCGGTATGTCCTCGTTAAGGGGCACGTGAGGCCCGATCCAGCTGTCTGAACCAACCTTCACACCCGGGAAGAGGCTCACGTTTATCCCAGTCTTTACATCGTCTCCAAGGAATGCCCCAAGTTTTCTCCTGCTGCTGACGGGTTCATCTTTTACGTTCATCTTTACAGGGAGGTCGTCAAACCTGAGGTTAGCGGTGATCGTTCCAGCCCCCAAGTTGCAGTTAGCGCCTAGCACACTGTCGCCAATGTAGGAGAGGTGCCCAACGTGGCAGTTTTCCATGAGTATGCTTCCTTTTATCTCGCAGGCGTTGCCAACTCTTACTCCCTTACAAAGGTAGGTATAGGGCCTCAGGTAGCAGTTCGGACCCACCTTGCAGCCTGATGAGATCCACACAGGCCCCTCCATATAGACACCAGAGAGGAGCTGGGCACCCTTCTCGATGTAGACGTTACCGTTTATATGGACGTTCTCCTCAACCGAGCCCTCAACATGGCTTTTCTTCAAGCAGGCATCCAGCAACATCTTATTCGCCTCCAGAACGTTCCAAGGGCGTCCCACGTCTACCCACTCATCGCTGCTTACATGGTGAACATTGAAGGTTTCACCAAGATCTATGGCCATATTGATGGTCGTTGTGAGCTCGACCTCGCCTCTACTGGATTTTGGCGTCTTTGCTACCAATTTGAAGATCTCTGGTGTGAGGACGTAGAGGCCTCCGTTTATTGTGCCAGCGCCTCTATTTTTCGGTTTCTCCAAGATCTTTTTGAGGAGACCGTTCTTGATCTCCATAGCACCGTACTCCTTCACGTCCTTAAGATCAACGCCGGCAACCACGCCAGACGAACGCACATTGAACGAAGAGACTATCTCCTTTGGTATGAGCGGATGGATTGCAAGGTCTCCATAAACAACCAGAAATGGCTCCTTCCCTACGAAGGTCTCCCCTAGTCTCAAGGCATCTCCGGTGCCGAATATCCCCCCCTGGTCTATATATTCTATGCTCAGGCCGAGGCGGGATCCGTCCCCCAAGTAAGAGGAGATGGCCTCTTTCATATAATAAACGACCATTAGGACCTCTTCTATGCCCGCATGTTTTATCGAGCGTAGCGTGTGTTCAATAAGCGGCGCTCCTGCAACCGGAATCAAGTGCTTTGGTCTGTTAAGTGTAAGCGGTTCCAGCCTTACGCCCTTTCCTGCGGCAAATACTATAGCTTTCGTTTTAAACCCTCCATTGTCTTCTTTATCAACATAGTAAGATCTTTAGCAATTTTGTTAGAACTCTTTGCCTTAAGAGACTCGGCGGTTATCCTCAGGATCGGCTCTGTTCCTGAAGCCCTCACCAGAATCCAGGATCTGTCAGGCAGGTCAGCCCTTATACCGTCCATACTGAGGATCTTTGCGTGTGGAAATTCCCTTGCAACCGCCGCACTTAGAACCCTCATTACAGGCTGCTTCAATCTATTGGGACAAGGCACCTTTCGCCTTGTCAGATGCAGCTTTGGTAGTCCTTTACCCAATTGTGAAGGTTTTAGCCCCGATCGCTCAAGAAAGTTTAGGAATATGACCGATGAGAGGGTGCCATCTGGGCAGAGGCTATACTTCGGATGGACCCATGCACCACAACTCTCTCCACCGAATTTGCTATTTTTCTCAGTCATCTTCTCAAGGACGTAGGGATCCCCAACCTTTGATCTGTAAACGCTGCCACCCGCAGACTCCACCACGATATCAACCAAAGCAGAGGTGTCAACATTGACAACCACCGAGCCACCCCCGACCTCTCCGACCGATTGACCAGCGACAAAGGCAAGGGCTAGATCCTGCGGTATTGGAACCCCCCTCTCATCCACAATCGCTAAGCGATCCCCATCCCCATCATATCCGAATCCAATGTCTAGATGCCTTGCCCTAATCATATTGCAGAGACCGGAGAGGGACTTCTCGTCAGGTTCGGAGCCTCTTCCAGGAAAGGTTCCATCAGGTGCGAGGTTAATCGTTGATACCTCGCAGCCGCTTAGGGCGAGGGCAAGCGGAGCCGTTATGGAGGTGGCGCCGTTCCCGGGGTCAAGACCTACCTTCCAACTGCTTTTTATCTGGGACGCCGATGCAACATGCTCGACATATTGGTAGAGCCCATCGCCGGTCCTTGAAGAGCCGAACGAGCTCCAATTCGCGTAGCCCAGATCACCCGCGAGTTTGGGCAGCAGAGTCGCATAGAAGGACCGGGTTACGGAGGCGCCCCTGCTATCGAAAACCTTTATCCCATTATACTCAGGTGGGTTGTGGCTGGCTGTTATTACGGCACCCCCTTTATGGCCCCTGGAGTAGAAGGCAACCGCGGGGGTCGGCGCTAAGCCGAGGTAAAGCACGTTGGATCCGCCGGCATTCAGTCCGTTTACGAGGGACCTAGCTAGGAGCGGCGAAGACAGCCTGACGTCGTGACCAACGGCATATGACCCCTTATTTGCATTTGAGAGAGCTATACCAAACTTCATAAATAGCTCCGGTGAGAGCTCCCTCGTGGCGAGGCCCCTAAGACCAGAGCTGCTGATTAGCTCCTGCATTAAAGATTTTCACCGATAAGAGAATAGGGAAGGAGGGGGTAAAAAATGCTTTCATTAAGTGGCTGAAGGTGTCGGTTGCGCCTCAACTGCCTGTTGCCCGCCGATCATTACGAGTTCGCTTTTCCTGACCTCGATCTTCCTGAGGGGGTAAACAGACTTTGCCGCGTTGTAGATCTCTGATGCGATCTTCCCAAGAACCAGCTGCTGGATGAGCTCGTCGTACATGAGCTGCCCGCTCTTCTTGCTTATTACATCCTCCATCAGGTGTCGGATGGAGTGCTTCTGGGAACTCTTTGTTCGGACCGTGGATAGGGCTATTACGCCCACCCTCATCTTGTACCCGTCCTTCGTCACCATTGGGAATATCCCATCGATCCTTGAACTTCCTCTCCTCACCAAGCTTCTCAGGTAGTCACGTGCAAGGTCGTGACCCTTGAATAGGGTGTAGACCTTGTCGCCCTCGACCTTGGTTATCCTGAAGAAGAGCTTAACATGAAGTTGTGAGAAATCCTCGGTTATGTTGTAGAGCGTAGACTCCAAGACCCGCCCGATGAGCTTCTGCGGATCAGCTGATAGGGTCTTCCCTAGCTCAACATTGCCGAAGGCAGCAGGCCCCACTACCGTGTACCATTTCTTCTGACGCCACTTGTCCTTCAGTTTAGCTGGTGCCTTTTGTTCGGACATCGGTCTCACCGAATAACAGAAGAGCAAAAGTAGAACAACAATATAAGCTTTTTAATGCACTGCCTTGGTCGCCCCCTCTGCGACCTGAATACAGAGGAGCAGGTCATCGATGGTTCTCAGGAAGGACGGCAGTCCTCCTGTGGAGAATACCCTGATGAGGAGGAAGTTGCCTGAGACCTTCATCTTGATGGATGTGCCTGCGGGCAGCCCTTTGTTGTCGGGCTGGATGGAACTCAGCACATTCTCCGCAAGGGAGTTAGATCCGTAGTCCCTGCTGATGGTTATCTCGGACCTCAAAGCCTGACACCGACCATGGTCTTGGAGATTATGCTATCCGCAAAGGAGAGGAACTCATCCTCCTTACCCAGCGGAATCTGGGCGCCTGCTGCTATATTGTGCCCGCCTCCGAAACCGCCAAACCTCTCTGCGGCTTCCTTCATGACCCTCCCCAAGTTGAGCCCCTGGCGGACGAGATCCGCTGTCCCTCTCGCCGAGACTTTTGTAACCCCTGAGGATACGGCGAAACCCACTATCGGCCTGTCCATGGTGAAGGGTTTCGACGAGAATGCTATGGATACCAAGCTGCCTATCATCTTCTCGTCCACCCGCGTACCCCCGAAGATTGCCTGCACGTGTGGCAGGATCTTAATTGCCTCCTTATCACTACTGAGCCAGCTTAGGTATTCCGAGATAGTCCGCCTGTACTCCTGCAGGATCTCCTTGAACTCTTTGAGGACCTCACTCCGGTCGCCCAAGCATATGGAGACGCCGAGACCGTACCGCCCCAAGCGGCCACATGCATTTATTGACGAGGAGAACTCCCTTGCGTCCCTGAGGGGGGTATCGATTGCCTCCTTGGTAAAGATGTATAGGGAGCCAACCACGCTCTCTGCGTCCCTACTGGAGAGACCCTGTGAGATGAGGTATTTTATCGTGCCGTTTATGACGACCCGAAGTTCCTCCCTTGAGAGGTCCGATTGAGACCTCCAGCTGCCGTTGGGTTTCCTAGGCTCTATACCTAAGTCCTTGATGAACTTGTAACATGCACCCTCGTCCCCACTTAGACCGGGGAGGTAAGGCTCCATCGTGTATGCCAGACACTGCACTAAAGGTCGGGACTCAAAACCGTAGAGCTTTAGACCCTTCTTTATGATCAGTGTGCCTTCCTTCTCGGCCTCCTCGGCTATCCTAGCATTTATCCCGATAAGTGTGCTCCTCTCCCCCTTGTCCTGAATGTCGCCAAGGGCACCAACTATCGCCAGAGGGCTCATGAATTGATTCGCCCTATCCATCTTCACCGCCAAGAGGTAGGCGGTTCCAGCAGCCGAGAGTTCAGTAGATCCGTCGAAGCCGAAGAGGTGCGGGTTAAGCTCCAGCATCTCCGTTTCGACCTGTTCTGGCTGATGGTGGTCAACCACGATGAGGGTCTTTCCACCAATCTTCTTGAGAAGGGATTTCTGCCCGCTGCCTAAGTCGGCGAAGATTATAAAGCGCGACCTTGATTGGGAAACCTCCTTGACGACCTCATCATCAAGCTGCTTCACGATCCTCAGATGGGGGGACGACCCCAACCTGAGCAACGCCTGAAGCATTATGCTACCGGCGGATAGACCGTCGGCGTCTAGGTGGGATATGATGAGCACTTCATCGCCCGGAGGAAGGGCAGATAGAACCTCGGCGATGCTGCCTGCTCTCTCGTCGAATGAAGAAAAAGATCCCCCGGGAAGGGACAAGATCTATATTCCCTCTATCGGACCAAGATTGAGGCCTTCTCTCGGGAGTACTTCCAGTCTCTTGGAAGTCTGCCCGTTGAGATGTAGTACTTTGCAAGGTGGTTGATCTTGGACTCTAAAAACTGAAGGCCATGCTTGGAACTCATGTCCCTTGGGTGCTCCTCCATGTGCCTACGGATAGCTCCAGTATGCTTTATGAGGTTGAAAAGGTCTTCAGGCAGTTCGGGCGCGAGCTTCTTGTCTGAGAGGACCTTGCCCAGCTTCTTTCCTGTTAGCTGCTTCGTCAAAGGTATCCCGTATTGATCTCTGAGAAGGATACCTATCTGTGACTGCGGGACGCCCTTCTTGGCTACTTCCATTATCGTAGACTCGACCTCTTCCGCAGAGGACTTGACCCATTTTGGTGCTCCGCTTTCGATCGGTCTTATGGAATGTGATTTACCCTTTATCTTACTCTTCCTCAATGAGTCCACCTGAGCAAAGCATAGAACAAAAAGCCATTATTTAAGGTTTAGTGCTTGGCGTACCACTCCCCAAAGCCTCTGAAAGCGGTGCCCCTATGGGATAGACGGTCCTTGTCCTCGGGTGGCATCTCTGCAAAGGTTCTGCCGTCTCCTTTTATTGGAACAAATATTGGATCGAAGCCAAAACCCCCTGACCCTTTGACGGATGAGGAGATGCTGCCGTAAGCCTTGCCCTCGAATACAAGTGGATGCGATTTGGGGGAGCAGAAAGCAACCGCGCACTTGAAAACGGCGCTTCTGTCGGCTTTATCGGATATCAGCTGGAGCACACCCCCGCAGCCCACGGTTTTGAGTACATATGAAGAGAAGGGACCAGGGAATCCATTTAGTGACTTAACGAAGAGACCGGAGTCCTCCACAATTACGGACTTTCCTAGTTTCTTTGAAGCCAAGGAGGCGGCGTACTTGGCTACACTCACCAAAGAATCGGACTGAATCTCTACCTTCTCGCAATCCGACATCTTTACGTTTATCCCGAATTGGGACAAGACTCTACTCGCCTCCTTCTCCTTATGGAGGTTACTAGTAACGAAGAGAACTTCATTCTTCATGCTTCTACTACTCATCACCTTTCACCTTCAATGTATCTGCCCCTGCGCCGGATCTCGCTGACCCTTCTTAGAACCTCCTCGATCTCATCGCCCATAGCTTGAGAATAACCGCTGATGAAGCTGTTGTAGGCGATCTTGGAAACCTCGTGGTGCGAACTCTCCAAGGTTCGACGCATGAGGTGTATGTCCACGCCCCGGGCCTCGAGATCCAATGTATGCTCGCCAAGTCCAAAGTCTATGAAGAACATGTTCCCGTCCTTCACGATCATATTGGATGTGGTGAGGTCGCCGTGAACTATGCCGCCCTTGTGTAACCTGCCCACACTATCACCAACCGTGGTAAAGAACCTCTTGATGGAGTCCTCGTCCATACCAGTTATCATCTTCTTGAGAGGGACGCCGGGGATGTAGCTCATTATAATTTCGGTATTTTGGATATCAACGAAGTAGACTATGGGCGTGGGGACGCGGAGCCGCCTGGATTCGGAGAGCAGCTTCGCCTCCAAAAAGGTCCTGCTGGTCCTAATATAGGAGTCTAGGTCAGGGTTCCTGTAGGGCTTCTTTATTCTCCTCTTGAAGACGACGTCAAAGCCCTGCCACCTTCCTCTGTAGAGTTCGGCCTCTGCGCCCTTCTTTATCAGTGTCATCTTCGCCATGGCACATCAACCTCATCAAGCCGCCACTTCGGTCTTATGTAGCTGCTCTCGACCGGGACGGTTAGATCCTCCTTTAAGGCCAGATATCCTGCCCAAGCAATCATTGCTCCATTGTCCCCCGCGAAATCGGGAGGTACCACATAGAACCTCGAGGAGTGCTCCTTGCACACGGTCTCGAGAACACTCTGAAGTCGCGGGCTCCTCGCTACCCCTCCCGTAAGAAGGAGGGATGGTTTTTCTGTATGCGCTAATGCCCTTTCGGTAACCTCAGCGAGCTGCCCGTATGCAACCTCCAATATACTTAGGCTCAGGTCGCGTGGATCGGAGTCCTTTATCTTCCTGACTGCCATCGAGAGCAGCCCAGAGTAGGAGACATCCTGACCCTTCACGATGTAGGGCAACGGTATAAAGGAGCGCCCCTCGTTGGCAAGGGATTCGAGCTTCGGGACGCCCGGGTGACCTAGCCCTAGGGACCTAGCAAATGAGTCGAGGCAGTTACCAAGTGCAATGTCTAAGGTTTCCCCGAAGATCCTGTACCTGCCATCCGAGAAGGCCGAGACTATGGTGTTCCCGCCAGAAACATATACGACAAGCGGATCCTCCTCTTTAGACACCATCCTGCCTATTTCGATGTGGGCGATACAGTGGTTGACCGGCACTAGCGGTTTGCCGGAGAGTAGAGAGAGCATCCTCGAGACCGTTGCCCCCGTCCTCAGGCATGGCCCAAGACCCGGTCCTGCGGAGAAGGCGACCGCGTCTATGTCTGAAAGGCGGAGGCCGGCTTCCTTTAGTCCGTCCCTTATGGTTGCAGACGCCTTGGCTGCGTGATGCTGGCTGGCATCCCTGGGGTGGATGCCCCCAGTCTTTGGAACGTACTCTGCCTTAGTATTGGATAGCACCATACCCTTAGAAGAGACCACTCCACAGCCAAACGTGTGGGCGGTGCATTCAATGCCCAGCATGTATTGCACTGAGCTCATTTTTTACTACTGCCTTTATGCCCGTATGAATTCAGTATAACCACAGTAGCCGCAAGCCCATCTGGGGGTGGGCTTCATGTGCTTTGCCATCATCCTTCCGCATCTGGAGCACTTCCTGTTCTTTGGTTTAATCGTACCCTGGCTGTAGTCAATTTCGTAGAGCGTTGATGATTTTGACATCAAGATTCACCTTACTTTACCTTCTGCCCCTTAGGTGCCTTTGCCTCGGCGGGTTTCAGCTCTTCGGCCTTCGCACTTGCCTGTGCGCCCATAGTCTGCTTTCTCTCCTCCCTAGATAGGTTCCTCAGTTGGACATACTTTTGCTCGATCTGTTTGCCGCGCCCCGCGTCATCATAGATGTGCAACTTACAGATGGAGACGTTGGTGCCGTATGATGATAAGGAGCTCCTTACATATACCCGCTCGATTGGAACTTTTAGGGATGAAGCGACCGCCTTCCTGAGAAGGTCCCTCTTCGGCGTAGATTTAGAGGCGACCTCGATTTTAACCTCCCTCCGCTCCATAAGCGGGTTAATCCTTTCTTCGATGACCGATATCTGATACTCTGCTTCTTGGGAGGACATTATACCACATCCATTTCGGAGAAAAAGAAGAACCCCCTTTTTAGCTTTCCTGTGAGGGTGTGAAGTAAGCTAAACGCAAGTTTCCCATGATTCGTGCAAAGGCCAATGAATCGGTGGCTATCCTTGCCAAGGGGGAAGTCCTACCTGGTCCTGCAAAGGAGTCGGATCGCAAGTAGCCTGTTATTTCGTGTAGAAGAAAGAGGAGGAGGCTTTCAGGGAGGAGACTTGCTCCTCTACACCGACTGCACAGATCCTATGGCGGTGGCGAACGAGTTCTGCGTCAGGCTGATCGCTGGGGAGTTCGCCAGTGAAAACTGGGATTTTAGGGGAAGATACCGCGTTCCTTGTATACCTTTTCCAGGCGGGACAGGGCAATAATGTAGGCCGCCGTGCGCCAGTCAGTTTTGTAGGCTTGGGCTGCCTCACGCACTCGTTCGTAGCCACTGACCATCTTTTTATGTAGCCTGGAATCTACCTCTTCGAGGTCCCAGAATTCGCTGCGTTTGTTCTGGAGCCACTCAAAGTAGCTGACTACCACACCGCCGGCGTTGCAGAGGACATCGGGCAAAAATTCGATGCCCCTTTCAGCCAAGATCGCATCACCATCTGGGTCAGTCGGGCCATTGGCTCCCTCGGCCACGAGCCTAACGTTTAGCAGCGGCGCGGTCTGAGCGGTGATCTGGTTTTCCAAGGCAGCCGGGATAAAGATGTCGGCCTTGGTGCTCATGAAAGCCTCATGGTCTATCGGCGTGGCCTGTGGATAACCGGTAATTAGGCTATGATGAGACATAACGTATGCGTAAAGATCATTAGGGTCAATGCCCTCCGGGTTGGAATATGCCCCCGATACATCCTCAATGGCAACAAGCTTGGCTTGATGCGGTTTCAGCAACCGGGCCACCCAGGAGCCGACGTTGCCAAAGCCTTGGACAGTATAGGTCGCACCCTTCAGATCAAAGCTTCGGTCCTGGGCCCACTGTTCAATTACAAAGACCATTCCCTGTCCAGTCGCCTTATCTCGACCCACGCTGCCGCCTGATGCGATCGGCTTGCCGGTTACCACATGGAGGCTGCGGTTCCGCTCTTGTGGGGGAATTGTCGACAGGTAGGTATCCAGAATCCAGGCCATGATCTGGGCGTTGGTGTTAACATCAGGCGCCGGAATGTCGTATTCCGGTCCGATATTGTTACCCAGGGCAAAGGTAAAACGACGGCTAATCCGCTCGAGTTCACGGACAGAGTAATCAGTCGGATTGAACTTAATCCCCCCCTTAGCGCCACCAAAGGGAATATCGATAATCGCCGTCTTCCAGGTCATCCAGGTCGCCAGCGCCCGGACCTCGTCAATGTCAACGGCAGGGTGAAAACGAAGACCTCCTTTATATGGCCCCAGTACATTATTGTGTTGCACACGGTATCCCGTGAAAATTTCGATCCGACCATCGTCCATCTTGACCGGAAAGTTGAGGACGATTTCGTTCTGTGTCTTGCTCAAGATCTTACGGATCTGTGGATCGAGCCCCATGAGATCTGCTGCTATGTTGAACTGACGAGTAACGTTTTCGTAGGTGCTTGCCTTTTTTGTCATGCTTAATACCTCGATTACCAAAGGTATATTATGCTTTTCCGAAATTTAACTTCACGGTAATTCCCATTAATAACAAAAAACAAACAAATAAGCGTTGGCATCGTCAAAAGCGGTTTGGAAGGAGAATTAGGCAGTTCTGGATGTTCGCGGGCAGTCATCATCTTCAGACAATGGGGCTGGACCGCATCCAACCTAATTGGCTCTCTCAACCCATCCGCTTCTTTACCTGCGTGACCAGGTCTGTTATCACTTGCTTCGCGTCGCCAAAGACCATCATTGTGTTCTGGAGGTAGAAGAGGTCGTTATCCACTCCCGAGAAGCCGGGGCCTTTCGAGCGCTTGATGAAGACTATAGTCTTCGCTTTGTCGACGTCGAGGATTGGCATACCATAGAGTGGGGAGTCAGGCTTGTTCCGGGCTGCTGGGT
>CAZNTO010000009.1:0-2320 GCA_964576015.1 uncultured Nitrososphaerota archaeon | reverse complement strand
TCGAGGATTGGCATACCATAGAGTGGGGAGTCAGGCTTGTTCCGGGCTGCTGGGTTTGTGACGTCATTGGCTCCCACCACTATAGCGACGTCGGCTTGTGGGAAGAGCGGGTTGATTTTCTCCATTTCCCAGAGCTGATCGTAGGAGACGTTTGCCTCAGCCAAGAGGACGTTCATGTGGCCTGGCATCCTGCCTGCCACAGGATGAATTGCGAACTTTACGTCTGCCCCACACTTCTGAAGGAGGTCGGCCAGCTCCTTCACGACGAACTGGGCTTGGGCGACCCCCATCCCATATCCAGGGGCTATAATAATCGACTTGGCCCCTTCCAGGACTATCGCGACGTCCTCGACTGTGTATTGCTGGACTGCACGTCCGGCCTGGGCTGATTGCTCCTCCTTGAGGACCTTCCCCACGCTACCAAAGAGGATGTTTTTGAAGGAGCGGTTCATGGCTTGACTCATTATGACTGCCAGAATGAAACCCGAGGAGCCGTCGAGCGCTCCAGCCACGATCAGGACTTTGTTATTCAAGACAAAGCCTAGCGCGGCTGCTGAGATCCCCGCGAAGGAGTTCAGGGTCGCAATCACAGTCGGCATGTCGGCCCCCCCGATCCCCATAACGAGGTTGAAACCGACCAGAAGGGCAAGGAATGCCATGAGCGGGAGGACCGCCTGCTGGGACGGGTCGAGGACGAGATAGACGGCGGATGCGATGGCTAAGCCAAGGGTCGCAAGGCTGACTATGTTCCTGCCCCTGTAGACATACGGTCTGCCAGGAATCAGGCCTTGAAGCTTCGCGAAGGCGATGCAGCTGCCCATGAAGGTGAGAAACCCCAGGATCATCTCTCCTCCGAGAACAGACATGGTGAACGCGTCGAGGTTCGGGACCCTGTTGTAGTACTCTGCCATACCGACCAAGGCGACGGCCAGAGACCCGAAGGCGTGTGACATTGCGGTTCTTTGCGGGACTGCGGTCATAGGGACCTTCAGCCCAATTGGGGCGCCTACCACGGCTCCCAGCAGGACCGCCCCGACCAGGAGGTCTATTCGCTGAATCTGATAGGCGACGAGGGTCCCGACGACAGCGACCGCCATACCGGTCATTCCTGCCCAGTTACCGAACCTGGAGGTCCTGACCTCGCTCATCCATTTCAGGGAGAGGGCGAAAAGGGCGATCGCGAGGATGTAGAGTCCTTCAACAAGGATGGGGGTCATTTCTTGTTGTCCCTCCGCTTGAACATCCTCAGTATTCGCTCCACTATCAAAAACCCGCTCACAATGTTGGTGGCAGCCAGCGCGGCTGCGATGACTGCGAGGGCGAGAATCAGGTCGTTCTCCGGGCTGACCATTACTATCAAAGCGGCCACGAATGAAATCGATGAGATTGCGTTGGTCAGGGCCATCAGCGGGGTGTGAAGGAGACGTGAAACGTGTCGGACCAGTTCCAGACCGAGAAAGGTTGCGAGAACGAAGATGAGCAGATTGACTACAAGTTCATCGGCCATTCAGCTACGCTCCTCCAAAGCTGCTTTTGTCGCCTGGTGCAGGACCTCACCTTTGTGGGTCACAAGCGAACCCCGGACCAACTCGTCGTTCAAGTCGATATTGATCGTGCCGCCCTTGATAAGGACTTGGAGGAGGGAGGTCACATTCCTCGAATAAAGCGCGCTCGCCTGAGGTGCCATGGAGGATGGAAGGTTTAGGGGGCCGTGGATGGTTACGCCATTTATGGTGACAGTCTTGCCGGGCTCTGTCAATGCGCAGTTACCCCCCTGCTCGGCAGCCAGGTCGACGACCACCGATCCGGGTCTCATGCCGAGGACTGCTTCTTTCGATATCAGGACGGGAGCCCTTTTCCCGGGAATCAGCGCCGTGGTGATTACTACGTCAGAAGCTCTCGTACGCTCTGCGAGGAGTTCCTGCTGCCTGGAGTAGAACTCCTGGGTCTGCGCCTTCGCGTAACCACCAGCGTCCTGCGCATCCTTTGCCTCAACGGCCAGCTCGAAGAACTTCGCGCCGAGGCTCACTACCTGTTCCTTCACGGTCGGGCGGATGTCATAAGCCTCCACTATGGCTCCCAGTCTCCTCGCCGTTGCTATCGCCTGAAGGCCCGCGACCCCCACACCTACCACCAGGACTCGCGCTGGGGGGACGGTTCCCGCGGCTGTCATGAGCATCGGGAAGAGCCTGGGAAGAGAATCAGCTGCAAGCAAAACCGCCTTGTATCCGGATATGGTCGCCTGTGAGGAAAGGGCGTCAATCGACTGCGCCCTGCTGATCCTAGGGATGAGTTCCATAGCGAACGCACTCACCCGCCG
>CAZNTO010000008.1:22182-23541 GCA_964576015.1 uncultured Nitrososphaerota archaeon | reverse complement strand
ATGTCCTTCTGCTGCAGGCGCAGCTTGAAGCCTGGCTCCATGTCGCCCATGAGGATCTTGGGGGCAAGGTTCGAGATTATGTTGGATGCGCCTAAGCCCCCGCTGACGACCTCTATCATCTTCTTCACATCCACTCCGGTCCTCTTACACAGGGCGATCCCCTCGCACATTGAGACAATGTTCAGGGCGCATATTACCTGGTTGCACAGCTTGACGGTCTCGCCAGCTCCGTGGTCTCCAACGTGGACAATCACCCGCCCCATCGCCCTGAATATGGGCATATACCTCCCAAAAACATCTTTCTTACCGCCCACCATTATGGAGAGGGTTCCCTCTATCGCCCCCTTCTGACCGCCACTGACCGGGGCATCCAGCATCTCCACGCCCTTCGTTGCGAGAACCTCCGCAACCTCCTTTGTCACCTTGGGGGAGATAGTACTCATGTCGATGACTGTCATGCCTGACCTTACGCCCTCCAGAACACCTCCTCCGCCGAGTATGACCTCCCTCACATCGGGCGAGTCTGGGAGCATGGTTATTACTACATCGCTCCTTTGGGCAACCTCCCTTCCGGAGCTTGCACCCTCTGCGCCCAGCGATACGAGCTCCTCCACTGGCCTCCTGCTCCGGTTGTGGACCACAAGGCTGAACCCAGCCTTAATAAGGTTCTTTGCCATCGGAAGGCCCATTATTCCCAGACCAATAAAACCTATTTTCAAGACGACCACCAGCAAATTCAACCTATGGGATAGAATGACTGAAACCTATTGTTTAAACTTTTGTTATCCGCCGCTTGACCCAGCGGATCTACGAATATTATGGCCATATCCTGAAGAGCGAGCGGTTTATTTTTACTGCGCCGTGTTCGCAGACCTCGTAACAGACGTAGCACTTTATGCATTTGGACTTGTCCCTCTTGGCATAGCCCTCAATGGTTATGGCGGAGGCAGGGCATGCCTGGGCGCAGTTGCCGCACCCTGTACATTTCGAGGTTATTAAAGACACCGAGGGGCTTACAGAGGGTGAGAAGGATCCGGCGAAGGAGGCAACCCTCGAGAAGAAAGTGGACGGTAGTCTGAACTTTACTGTAGAGAATGCATTACCAAGAATATCGATGCTGTCAAGATCCTCCGGCCCGAGGGCGCGCCTCGAGGCCTCTCTTACATACGGAACGTCCTTCGGGTCCAGGCCCGCCATTGAGAACGAGACCATATCCAAGGCTAGGGCGTCGGTGCTCGCCAGTACCTTTCCCAGCCTTAAAGGATCGCCACCCGTTGGTCCGTTTCCCTCCATGCACACCACGGCATCCATGACGTTCAAGGTGACAAGCGGGCGTATGGCGGAGTATACATCGACTAT